>CAZSFJ010000001.1:0-68307 GCA_964606125.1 uncultured Dehalococcoidaceae bacterium
GTTTTATTGCTAAAGTTAGCGGCCCCTGGCAACGGGAACATACTCCTAACTTCCCTCTTGGCTCGATTGCTCCACGCTCGCTGATATACCGTTTCAGCGTATCAATATCCTTGTAATCTATTTGGCGACCGTTCTTGCGTTTGCAGAATTCACAGCCTCTAGGACGAAACGACCGGCGGAATCCACCACGCTCCCCAAAATCCGAGCTTCGAGAATCTTCTTCAGTCATTGGTTACCTCATCTCATTTAACTATGCAAAGCAATTTTCGATCTAAAACGGAAGATCGTCAGGATCCAATACACCTGCCGGGCCGACCTCAGTCGCTCCATTATTCCCTTTTGGTTCACGGTCAGTTTGCTGAGGGCTCAGATATTGTATCCTCTGACCCTGAACGGACGTAAATACTCGCTCCTGGCCTTCATCATCGGTGTACTTGTACGAACTCACATTGCCCTCAATCAGTACTCTCCGACCACGCTGGAGGTACTGAGCTGCGTTTTCAGCATTCCGTCTCCAAAGCGTCACGCGATGCCAAGTGGTCTCGTCCTCGTATTCTTCGTTGCGACGCACACGCCTATTGGTAGCCAAAGAGAGTTGAGTACGTGCGACTCCATTCGCCGTGTATGATAGCTCCGGATCCTGTCCCAGATTTCCAATCAACATGATTGAATTCATGGACGGGATAACATCTCCTCTTGGATCCTCAATATCCTGATGTGTTTTCGAAGAGTCAATTTCAGTAGGGGTATCTAAAGACCATATCGAACTCGCAATGAGTTCAGTCACATACTGCCTAGATCCATTCTCTACTTCAAGAGATCTTTGATCGAGCCGCCCCTCCACATAAATTCTTTCATTCGGTGCGAGCATTTGTGCTGCCTCGCCAGCTCGGTCACCGAATATCACTGTATTTATAAATTCAGACTCTTCCCGTCTACTTCCATCCCTCGTCTGGTAGTAGCGTTCAACGAGTATCCCTAACTTCGCAATGAGTGTGCCCGACTGACTCGTACTCAAATCTATCTCAGTCGAAACTGTACCGATCACTACCCAATTATTGAGAGATTGATTTCCACCAAGATCACCAGCAACCTCGGCAGGAGGAGCAAGATATGATCTGGCAAATGACTGGTGACCACCATCGGTATCAGAAAACGAACTGTCGCCTACATATTCACTGCTCATCTTAGAACGGCTCCGCCCCGCCGCTCTCAAAAGAAGCTCCTGACGTATTTATTCCTGGGCTCTCAGTTCGTGGAGACAAGAATTTCACTGACCTTGCGTACAACTCTGTCACGTAACGCAGTTCTCCTTCTTGCGTCTGATACTGTCGCGTCCTATTGGGTCCCTCACAGTAAACTCGACTGCCTTTGAATAAATATTGTTGGCACAGCTCCGCTTCGCGCCCCGATACCACCACTGAATACCACTCCGTTTGCTCCTGACTAGCCCCATCAGAATCTCGGAACCAGTAATTGACTGCTACGTTGAACGTAGCGATCAGTGCGCCATTAGCAGAATTTCGCATTTCGGGATCAGCTCCCAAATGACCAATGATCTGACATTTATTTAACATCGCAATTGACCTTCAGAATTAATGTATCGCTACTCATCAGCTTTCTCAACTTCTAAGGAAGTATCTACCACGGTAGATTCCTCAACGTCTGAAGGCTCCGACGTCTCGATTGTCTCTGATCCTATTTCGGTGCTTACCGATTCTTCTCCATCTTCTGTTGAGTTTTCATCATTTGAGGCTATATCTGATGGCGGCGCGGCAGGGGCGAGTCTGGAAGGAGACACAACGCGTTCTCTAGCTCCCTGCGCTATCGAAGTTGGAGTTTTTTCGTAAGCCGTGATGCCTTTCACCACTAGATGTCTCAGGATATTTTCTTGGAGATGTAGCCAGCGTTCTAAGTCAGATATCGCTTGTCCTGGGACATCAATAGTGTAATGAGCATATGTTCCTTCAAGAACTTTTTCGATCGGGTACGCCAATCTCATTCGTCCCCAAATGTCTGTACTCAAGACAGAACCATGTTGGGCAACTTCCTGTTCAACCCGTGCGACTCTGGACCCTACCTCATCTGTACTAAGACTAGGATGAAAAATACACGTTAATTCGTAGTTAGGCACATTACCTCCGCCCACCATGGCCTTTGGAGAACAGTATCTAAAACTGATCCCGATCAGCGGTTATGTTTATTTTCTTGTTCTACTTATTATATCTCTTTTTGACTATTTAGCCTCGCGGCAGACCTAACCCTCTGGTTGCAATAATGTTTCTCTGAATCTCACTTGTACCCGCGGCTATCGTTGCACTGACGCTGGAAACATAAGATTGCGTAAATGAAGCCTTAAGAACTGAGCGCGAATCACTCTCATCCCATAGATTACTGTAAAGACCAAAAGTTTTCACTCCTGTATTTGCCAGCCTCTGGCTCAGCTCAGAATTAAATAATTTTGACGTAGATGCCTCATAGTTTGGAATTAATCCTCTTCCCTGCATAGAGACAATTCGGAAAGAAAAGTTGAACATTACTTCACTCTCGATGAATCGATCAGCCACTTCATACTTCAGGTTCGGGAATTCATCAAGTCGAGATCTTTGAGAACCATCTCCCTGAGCGTATTCGATAAGCCGACTAATAGAACGTCGTGCGGTTACAGCACCAGTGATGTTGGACCTCTCAAAATCAAGGAGAGTTGCTCCCACATACCAGCCTCGGTTTTCTTCACCCACCCTATTCTCTGCTGGGACTTTCACATCTTCAAAGAAAGTCTCATTGAAAACGTGTCCCCAGCCCATATCGATCAAAGGACGCACTGACAGTCCCGGAGTCTTACCATCCATCAAAAGAAAAGATATGCCTCGGTGTTTTGGCGCATCTGGGTCAGTTCTTGCTAGCGCAAAAAACCAATCTGCGTTGTGCGCCCCTGAAGTCCAAATCTTCTGGCCATTCAGCGTATATTCATCGCCATCTCTGACTGCTCGAGTCTGCAGTGATGCCAAATCAGATCCCGACCCAGGCTCTGAATAGCCTTGGGCCCACACCACCTCACCATTGAGAATTTTCGGCAGGTGCTGCTTCTTCTGATCCTCAGTCCCATGAACGATCAAAGTCGGACCGAGCATCGCCACTCCTGAGCCGCCAATACTCGGAGCGCCCGCATCAGTCATCTCCATATTGAAAATAAACTGCTCGATCGTGGTTAAGCCAGCCCCGCCATATTCTGTTGGCCACTGTGGAGCAACCCATCCTCTATCACCCAAAGCATCCGCCCAATTTCTTGCCGGACCGGATTCAGTGTCATCAGCTGATCGGCGATCCTCTACCCACGAGGCGTTTGAAGGGAACCCAAGCTCATCGCGCTGATAGCGCTGCGGGAGATTACCATCGATGAATTCTTTGACTTCAGTTCTAAAGTTTGCCTGCTCGGGACTATCATTCCAATCCATACATTGCTCCTTGGCGAATCAAATCTCTTTTTAGGATCACAAGTGTAACGTAATGGATAAAGCCACGCTACGTACTACTTACTTACTTAAATCGCCTGACTACCTTTAACGCTTCTGTCCATCTCTCCCGAGAGATTCGACGAGTCTCAGGATCGATCTCACCTGTAAAAATTTTTCCGTCAGGTCGATTAGCCAGTGTTTCGAAATCAATAATGCTTGCTTCAACCCCGGCCATACCTGCAACGCCTCTTGCAGTATTTTCCAAAAACTCAGCACGGAGAATCGGGATATCCAAAATATCTGCTTGGAATTGCATCAACCAGTCGTTTGCGGCTGCACCTCCGTCGACACGCAACTCAGATATTTCGTAACCGGCTTCAAAAAAAGTGTCTATCACGTCGCTCGTCTGATGAGCGATCGCTTCGAGTCCGGCTCGTATTAAATGAAACTTGTTCGTATCACGACTAATACCTAGAAATGCTCCACGGACCTCCTCGTCCCAATGCGGAGAACCCAAACCAGTGAAACCTGGGATCATTACAACTCCTCCACTATCATCAAGGGCAGAGGCAATTTCCGCAGTCTCTGCTGCTTCTTCAAAAAATCCGAGCTGATCTCGCAGCCATTGGACTGTCGAGCCAGCAGAAAATATGGACCCCTCCAAAACATATTGTTTTTTCTGCTTCGAGGATGATGCGGCTACGGTGGTAAGAATCCCGTCGATCAACTCAGGCTCAGTATCACCGGCAATTGCGAGAATAAAGCTTCCGGTCCCGTAGGTATTTTTAGCCTGACCCTGCGTAAAACATCCATGCCCAAACAATGCAGCCTGCTGATCACCTGAGACTGCACGAATCGTTGCCCGACGTCCAAATATGTTTTCGGATATGGAACCAAATTGACCTCCGGAAGTTAAGACTTCTGGAAGACAGTGCCTTGGTAAATCGAGTTCCCTGAGTAACTCTTCATCCCAATCCTCAGTATGAATATTCCAAACCATTGTGCGTGATGCGTTAGTCTGATCGGTAAGGTGCTTACCTCCGGTGAGTCTCCAGATCAGCCAACTATCGACAGTTCCAAAAAGTAATTCACCTCGATCTGCTCGATCCTGACCATCAGGCAGCATGTCCAGTATGAACCGCCATTTTGGTGCCGAGAAATACGAATCAATGACTAGCCCTGTTTTTTTTCTTACGGCCTGTGCCAAACCCCTGGATCTTAAATCCTCGCAAATAGTGGTGGTTTGCCTAGACTGCCAAACAATCGCTGGATACACCGCTTGACCCGTGTAGATATCCCAGACAACAGCCGTCTCCCGCTGATTAGTGATTCCGACAAGGAGTTCACCTTTAATAAGATTATTATTTCTCGTAACTACGGATTGAGCAGTAGCTAGTACACCCTGAAGAAGTTTCTCTGGATCTTGTTCAACCCATCCCTGATGAGGAAAATATTGAGTGACAGAGACACTCTCCATGTCTAACACGTTGAGAGACTGGTCAAAAAGAATCGCCCTTGAGGAAGTCGTACCTTGGTCGATAGCAAGTATATGAGTCATAGTCAGAGAATAATAAAACTACAAGTCATTGTTTCGGTAGTGATTATTGAAAATTCATCTGCGGCCGTGATCATCGCACCGTTGCCTTTCCGCCAGCCGTTGAATCAATCGCTCAGTTCGGCAGGGGTCGTAGAAACCAAATCCCTTGCTGAACCTTTCTGAGGTGACCCGATCGCCTCAACTCCGAACGTCTTAGCCCTACTCGACAGCCCGATCAGCACTAGCAAGGCTGCCATTAGTACACCTAATATGCCAAACAAAGTTGCAGCTGATATTACGTCAGCTAGTCGGCCCATTGGTGCGGCACTAAGAGATAGGAAGGCCATTGAAAACATAAATAAGCTCATCACACGACCTCGGTACTCAGGCGGTGCTTCATCCATCATCATTGCTTGATTAACGCCCATGAACGCGGTCATAGCGCCGCCGGAGATAAATATAGGCATAACCACGCCAACAAAACCGAATGAGGAAAAGATCCAAATACTAGCAATACTTAGACTCCCGATGATGCCGGCAACCCATTGAATCATTGGTTTCCGATTTGATTGGGTTAGTCTTGCAACCAAAATCGATCCAATCAAACCACCTAGTCCGCCAATCGCAACCATGGCACCTGCCCAAAATTGCCAGTTGGAGTTCGCCGGCATTAGCTCACTCTCGACAAATCCCGGGAACTGCGTCTGAAGTGGCATTCCTATGGCACCAATTATCATCATCATGAGAACCAGCCTTCGAATACCAGCGTTTGCGAATACAAAGCTCAAACCGCTTCCGATGGAGCCGAATAAATTTTGATTTGGCTTCGAAGCAGCATTTGAACCCGAATCTCTATCCGCTTGTCCTATCCCGGTCGGTACCATGAGTACTGTCGCTACCGATAATAAATAACAAAGTGAGATTCCGAAGTAGCCCCATTCAAACCCTATAAAGCCAGCAACTAATCCCCCTAATGCTGGGCCAATTGCTCTCATCGCCGTCATTGGCATCATTGAAAGAGCCACTGCACTTAATCTCTGGTGTTCGGGAACTGTATCGATCATTAAAGGAGTTCGTGAAGGCATACCAACTGAAACAAAACTCCCTTGAATTAGACCGATTGAAAAGAGTAACCAGAAATTGATCAAATTAGTGAGCACCAAAATACCTGTCACTGCAGCTATACAAACCGATGCAGCCTGAGACAACAAAATAAGATTTCGTTTCTCGAAGCGATCAGCCAGGGCTCCTCCAAGTAGCGAAAACAAACCCATAGGCAGGCCAAAGGACAGTACTAAGAACGCAGACATCGTGAAGTTACCAGTGAGATCCCAGGCAAGCATTCCTCGTATGATTTGCTGAGCATTCATACCAAGCATCGACACTGCTGAGGACAGCCAGAGGAGTTTATAGTTCCGATAGGCAAACACCTGCATCGCTACTCTAAGGGACGGCCGCTGAGATTCTCCTGTCGATCTAGTATTCATCACCAAAATGTAGTTCCTCTCAAAAAGTATCCGCCATAGGCAGAAACAAAGTTCGTGGGAGCATTGCAACTCAACATCGAGCTTACGACCCTCAATGCTAACCAAGCTTCTGTTTACGTGCTGTCGTTCGGATGAATGCGACATCCATATTTTGAAACTGCGGTTCGGCGGGATCCTGATCAGTTTAAATTTGTACTTTTACAATTGCAGTTTCGCACAAGCTAATGCGGATACTGGAAAAATGTCTTAATCTAACCTTCGGGAAGAGGGCAAATCGGTAACCCGTTGACGATAGCTTCGTGGTGCGGTTAGATTCCTCCCAAGAACTTGAAGGTTTGTGTTAAAACGTAAGTATGCAAGCGCTGGAGGTTTGAATGCTTGGTGAAGGCGAAGGTCTCGAGCTTTTGGGCGTGTTCATCACCTTCATATTGGGGCTCGGCCTGATGGTTGCTTTTGGCAAATGGTGGGAATCATAGTTATAAAAAGACTTTAAATTTGTTTGTACTAGAATTAAAACAAATAGGATTGGGAACAATGAATGGCTTCAAATGAGCGGCCTCAGCGAGCTTCCGTAGGAGACAAACTCTACGATATTGCGTTTCAGAACCGAGTGTGGAGATCGATTTTCCGATCTGGTTATCCGAATACTCCCAGAAATCAAATGTTGGCTGTAGCCACTAACGTATTCCTTCATTTGCATCCAACTCGTATCCATCGTACGCATGTGAAAATTACTCATACCTTTTGTCTCGGCGGCCTCTCCTTTTTCCTTTTCCTCGGACTGACTATTACCGGCGTTCTGCTGATGTTCTACTATGTGCCGTCAGTTGAGCGGGCGTACCAAGACGTGTTGGCGTTAGAGACTGACGTACGTTTTGGTCAGTTAATGAGAAACATGCATCGCTGGATGGCACATGGGATGGTTCTCACCGTCATCATGCATATGATGAGGGTCTTCTATACCGGCGCTTATAAACCCCCACGTGAGTTCAATTGGGTTGTAGGCGTCGTCCTATTGGTACTAACACTCCTACTTTCGTTCACCGGGTACTTATTGCCTTGGGATCAATTGGCGTTATGGGCGATAACTGTCGGTACGAACATGGTGGGCTCTGCGCCTCTACTTGGTGAACCAAATCGATTCGTACTCGTAGGCGGCTATCAAGTCGGGCAAGCAGCACTGATTCGTTTCTATACACTACATGTAATTGGGTTACCTCTACTGGCAGCGGTCTTCATGATGGTTCACTTTTGGAGGATTAGACGAGACGGCGGCTTAGCACGACCACTATAAGAAATATAAAATAAACAAATTGGAACATGATACTGAAGGAAATTCATGACAACAGCAAACCCAGAAACCCCTAGCGAACCAATCTCGAAGGCGGTTCGTGGCCGAAAAAGCAGGGCTCGCGAAGAGGAGCTTTTGGTATGGCCAGATCTGGTTTTCATTGAATTTATATGTGCAGTACTATTCACCGTTCTTATTCTAATTCTGGCGGTTATGGTGGATTCAATTCTTCTTGATCGCGCTAATCCCGCAGTTACCCCAAATCCGTCGAAGGCACCCTGGTACTTCCTAAATCTACAAGAACTCCTATTACACATGCATCCCGCGTTAGCCGGTGTAATCGTTCCAACTGTGGCACTAATTGCACTAGGAGCGATTCCCTACTTTGACAACTCCAACGTTGGGCAAGGAGAATGGCTATCGACCCCACGAGCTTGGCTCAACCTTTGGGTGGGAGCGTTTGTGGGTTTCTTCGGTACTCTACTGTTAATTTTTTATGACGCTAGCAAGCACGTTCAGCTGTTCGAAATGATTGCAAATGGGTCACTCTCAGCTAAGGCCCCGCCACCGCCCTCAGCCCTTCAGTACTCTGAAGCCCTAGCTTCAAATGGTAAAACAATACCGGAAGGTCTACAGGCAATTGTTAGTGGAGCAAATGAACTAGTTCAACCAACCGATACCGTCCCTTCCGAATTTTACTCGCAGTCTTTTTGGAACGGTCAAAATGGATTCACAGCCTGGCCAGAACAACTTGAATTCCTCACGACTCTTAGAGGGATTCAAACTGGTATTCCGTGGCCAGAGTGGACCAAGGAAATCCCGCTTGGCAATCTACTTAGAACTGACCTTTTCGGGTTTCCGCGGATCGAACTTAATGTTGACGTTCCGGCCCTTATAGTCGAACAAATTATTCCAGTCACAGCGATGATAGGGTTGCCAGTGCTTCTAGCTGTTGTTGCATCAAAGCTTGGGATAGCAAAAACAAAACGGGATCATATGATCATGCAGTTCTCAGGATTCATAGCAGTTTATGTGGTCCTCACCATAATCGGAACCTACTTCCGAGGTGTTGGCCTGGAACTAGAGCCGTACACGATATTTGCGCACCCTTAGGAAGAAACAGAAAGTAATTAGTCATGACAAGTGAGTCCGATCAACAGTCACCTACAGATGCATGGCGAGCAGCTATTGCATCTCGAAAGACACAGATGGAGGACTCAGAGGGCGTCCCAGCTGCTCCGGTCACACCAGTAGATTACGATGCCTCTCGGCGGCAATTCATCAGGGCCTCGTTTTGGAGTGGGCTTGGTGTCACTCTCCTTGGCTCCGTAGGACTTCTTCTTGATTTCCTGTATCCAAGAAATGTGAGAGGTTTTGGAGGACCTGTACCGGCTGGCAATGTAGCAGATTATCAGAGAGGTGATGCTCCAAAAGCTAACTCTGAGGGTCAATTCTGGATCGCAAATCTAGACCCGACTGAATCTCGACCTGGTGGCTCAGGTGGTGCGAAGGGGCTCATCGCCTTATGGAGAAAGTGTCCGCACCTGGGATGTACAGTTCCGTGGAAAGCAAATTCTGGAGCAGTGCCATTCCCGGGAGACCCTGGTTGGTATATCTGCCCGTGCCATGGTTCAACCTATACTAAGGCAGGAGTGCGAGTTTACGGTCCGGCCCCGCGTTCTATGGATACCATGCAGATCGACATTGATGACGCCGGAAATATAACAGTGCAAACGGGGATGGTGACGCAGGGAGGGCCTGACAACCCAGACAGAGCCGTCGATCATCCACTTCTTCCGAGTTGATTTTCCAGATATAAATTAAAATAACGACTATTAAAAAGAAAGCGATCGAATGAATACAAGCAAACAGGTTAATCTGATGATTGGACTCCTGTTCATTGCCTTCCTATTTTTCGGCGCTTATATCGCCCGGGAGCAGCTAAGAGCGGAAGAAGCTGACGTCCACCAAAATGAAGAGCTCGTCCACAGAGGAGCCGAACTCTACCACAACAACTGCATGAGTTGTCATGGACTTGTTGGTGAAGGTAATATTGGTCCTGCTCTTAACTCTGATTTCTTCCGAACCACGTCTAGTACTCCGGAGGGTGAGTTCCGGGAAGTATATGACTATCTCTTCAACACTCTATCGTGTGGTCGATCAGGTGCTTACATGCCTCTTTGGAGCGAAAGATTTGGCGGCCCACTCTCAGAGACTCAAATCGACTATCTGGTGAAACTCATTATGCAGG
The DNA here is from genome assembly GCA_964606125.1 of uncultured Dehalococcoidaceae bacterium. Classification (GTDB taxonomy): domain Bacteria; phylum Chloroflexota; class Dehalococcoidia; order UBA2979; family UBA2979; genus UBA2979. Next base: position 10,025 of record CAZSFJ010000001.1, read on the forward strand.
GTCGTTGGGATCTTGCAGAAGAAGCTAACGAAGAGCACTATCATCATTTAATCGAAGGCTGGGAAGCCCAAAAAACAGACGCTGAGCGAAGGAATGCACCTGTACCAACCAAACCAGTTCCCGAAGACTGGCTAGTTACCATCGACGCCACCGCTAGTCTCGCGGTCACAGCCGATAACTGTGGCCAATACACTATGGATACCAGAAGCAAGCTGTATGCTCGTACCCCATTTGCTCCCTCGCAAGAAGCTTCAGTCTCCGATGAATCGTCCACTCAAGAGGCTGCACCCGTTGAGGCCCCGCCTGAAGGAGTCCTTGTGGTAGATCTGGCCAAGGATGGGCCCTACGCCATCACGTCTGCTGATGCAATATCTGCCGGAGATGATATTAAAATCCAAGTAAAAAACAACGCAGCACTTATTCATAATTTGCGAATATCGAGGACAGATCTTGCTGCTGACAATTTACCTACCAATGACCAAGCCATGGTTGATGAGGACTCCGTAGGTGAAATTTTATATGCGAGTGAGGATCTTCAAAATGGTGGTGAGGCTAGCGGTGAGATTGCGCTAAGTCCGGGAAGCTATGTACTCTTCTGTAACATCCCTGGCCATTACCAGTTGAGGATGTATAAGACAATCAACGTTGAATAGCTATTAATTCTAGTGAAGGGGGTTTCATGGCTACCACAGGAAAGCGTTATAAATGTCCGGCATGCGACGCAGAATTCATTGTCACGCGTGGGGCAGATGAGGCAGAACTCAAATGCGGTGACAGTGTATTAGAGCAAATCTAATAGTCCCCTAGAGATACGTAAATACAAATTTGAACTACTGGAGGTCCAAATGGCGGTCGCATTAGGTAAAAGATATAAAGATGAAGAATCAGGGGTAGAGGTGCTATGCATCAAGCCAGGTGAATGTGACCTGAATATTGATGGAAGACCCATGGAAGAACTCCAGCCCAAAGTTCTACCGTCGGCCGATTAGGTCGACTGGCGAATTAGACTGATTGCAGGCTATAATTCCAGACCAGCGCATTCACAAGTGCGCACTCTACTTTTGTAAAGAATGTGAGAACTAATTTGAGTCAAATCCATGTAGGTGATAACGAATCCCTCGAACAGGCATTGCGAAGGTTCACCAAAAGAGTCCAGTCCGATGGCATACTCATGGATTATCGAAAACATGAGTATTATGAAAAGCCGTCTGAGAAACGGAAAAAGAAAGAAGCAACCAGGGTCCGCAAGCTCAGAAAAGCTTCAATGAAGGCCACACGGAAACGAGATGGAAGCTTCTAAGTCTACTCAAGGTCCGTGCTTCCTAATCTGATATCCTCTACCCATGACAAATAAAACATCGCTTCTGTCCTCACTTCGAGATGATATGAAAACTGCTTGGAAAGCCGGAGATAACGGCAAACGGGATACACTTCGCTTAGTGATCGCGTCAGTAGAAAATGCTCGCATAGCAAGTAAAGCTAGTGAATTAGACGATCAAGAGGTAGTGCGAGTAATACAAAAAGAAGCAAAACAACGCAAAGAGTCTATTGACGAATTTACCAAGGGCAATAGACAGGACTTGGTAGAAAAAGAACAAGCCGAACTCAATGTAATATCAGCTTATCTTCCGGAGGAAATGTCGGACGAAGAGCTGGAAGCCATCATAAAAAGTGTCCTCGATGAAACGAAAGTTACCTCAATTAATGACATCGGCGTTGTAATGAAAACTCTCATGGCTAAAATAGAGGGTAAGGCCGACGGCAAAAAAGCTAATTCTATAGTCCGCAATTTACTTTCATAATCACCACGCGCCCAGTAGAACGTCCAGCGCTATGACCCAACCGAACACCTCATCCACTTCGCTACCTGTTCACCACAGTAATTTCATTATTTGGTCGTTTGGGACTATCACCTTTCTCTTGGTATTGGCAGTGCTTGTCTTCCCAACTGGTGCGCTTAGCCTTGGATCACAAAAGCTCTCAGACCCTGAATGGCTACTATCAATAACATGCGTTTCGATATTGTGCGGAATTTTTTCTGCTTCACATCTCGCTAGCGATACTTCACCTGGATTGTCTGGAATAAGACGATTGTCACTGTTCATCCTTTTGCTTTTCGCAATTACGGCTAGTATCCGTATCAGCCTCCCTCTCATCACTACAAATAGTCAAACACTTGAAATATTCGTAGCACTGCCCCTTCCTGCAATAGCTTTGGTGGCAACCGTCCTTTTGGGATTCAACACTGGCATATTACTGACGCTTACATCAGCTTTTTTTGGAGTATTCGTTGCTGCCCATATTCCTTCTATGCAGGCAAGCGAGGTTATCCTCACTTTTTCAGTATTACTAGGAGGTGGGCTTTCAGCATCCTTCGTGGCACTGGGTGCTAGACGTATCAACGACTACCTCAGGGGTGGCTTTACGATATCTATCATAGTATTCCTGAGCACAGCCTTCATCCTGCCTATGACTCCTGAATATGATCTGAGCCAATTTATTTTCATAGCCATCGTTTCTCTGATTAACGGGCTTTTATCAACTTCTATGGGGGTCGGTATATACAATGTGCTGAGTAGGCCATTCGGAATTATTACGCGTGTTGAATTGATGGAATTAGCCCAACCGGGTACGCAATTGCTGCGTCAAATCCAAGAGCAAGCACCTGGTACCTATGCACATTCGTTAGCAGTGGCTGATTTAGCAGGACGAGGAGCGGCCCAAATTGGAGCTGACGAGCAACTCGCCCGAGCCGGTGGAATGTTCCATGATGTTGGTAAACTTTTCCGGCCTGAATTTTTCATTGAAAATCGTGATGGGGACCAAGGCGAAAACCCTCATGACGCTTTGGATGAGTTACAGTCAACTCGAGTCCTGCATGGTCATGTTGCCAAGGGCGTGGAGCGCGCGCGCGACGCAAAATTACCCGAAGCAATAGTCCAATTCATTCCAGAACATCACGGAACAACTTTTCCTGCTTTTTTTTATCGAAAAGCCGTCGAAAAAGATCCTAATATCGATCAAAGTAAATTTAGATATCCTGGTCCGTCCCCAAGGTCGCGAGAGACAGCACTAGTAATGATCGCAGACGGATGTGAGGCAGCCGTGCGATCATCTTCTGACAAAACACAGGACCAAGTTCTAGCCATCGTTAAACAAATAATTCGCGATCGATTAGAGGACGGGCAATTCGATAATTGTGATCTGACAGTTAGAGACATACGGACATTAGAGCGAACTTTCACACAGGCCTTAGTCGCTGCTTACCATCCAAGAATCGAGTATCCAGAGGCAAAAGTTATGGACCATGAAGCCAGCGACGCCCACGGCCATTAAACTATTCCGATTCCATCGAAGAAATCACCGACCTCCATATCCAATTGCCGTCAGTGGTGCCTAAAATCTTCTCACAAGCGCGTTCTGGGTGTGGCATCATCCCTAGGACATTATGACCCTCATTAAAAACACCGGCGATATTGTCAACTGAGCCGTTCGGATTATATATATCGGAAATCTCACCTGATTCTGAGCCATAGCGAAACGCTACCTGATCATTTTTCTTGAGAAGTTCTAATCCTTTTCTGGATATCACGTATCGCCCTTCCCCATGTGACATCGGAATCTGATAGGTCCTATCCCCTCTCATCGCAGTCGTGAAGGGAGTATCTAGATTCGGAGTGATTAGGTGAGTATCCTTGCATCTGAATTGAAGTGAGGCATTACGCATTAATACTCCTGGCAACAGCCCTGCCTCACATAAAATCTGGAAGCCATTACAAATCCCAATCACTAACCCACCACGTGAAGCATACTCCTTCACTGACCTCATAATCGGGGAAAATTGGGCGATCGAGCCGCAGCGAAGATAGTCACCGTAGGAAAATCCACCTGGCAAAACAATCAGATCATAGTCAGATATATCAACAGTTCGATGCCAAACACGATCAGCACTCACGCCTACCTGAGCTAACGCCCATACCGTATCTGAATCACTCCAAGTACCTGGGAACACGATAACCGCAGCGCGCATCAGGCCTCATCCTTCCACATTTAATTCTCGTCGCTTAGCCATCAAGTATATTGCTCAACCCAGAATCCCAGACGGTACAAGCATCTTCTATGTCAATCTGAATATCGCAAAATTTGAAATCCTTATTATCGCCCATGTGACCAAGCAAGGTCATCGGAATTTCAGCCTGATTAGCAAGTTCAACGAGATGATCTGGCTCAGTCGAGGCGACTAAAAATCTCGATGGCGCTTCGCCGAAATAGGAAGCATCAAGTCGACCGTCGATCGGAAAATCCTCGGCTTGAAATCCGAGCCCACTGGACATACACATTTCAATGAGACCAATGGCTAGACCTCCATCACTTAAATCATGAGCTGCCTTTAAAAAACCTTCACTATGTAATTTCAACACAAATTGATGAACTCTATGTTCAAAGCCCAGATCGATAGCAGGTGCACCGGCAACTTCTCCGAACAGAATCGACTGATACTCAGATCCTGCAAGACTACTCACATCTTGAGAAACATCTGCACCCAGTAATAGAATATGGTCTCCAGCTTCGGCTGAAATAGTCATGCTCCGAGTGACATCTGCAATAATTCCCAACATTCCAATTGTAGGAGTTGGATAGATTTGACCGTCAGGCGTCTCATTGTAAAGCGATGCATTTCCTGAAATAACAGGAGTATCAAAAATTCTAGCCGCCCGTGAAAGGCCTACTATTGATTTTTCTAATTGATAAGCGACTTCCGATTTCTCAGGATTACCGAAATTTAGACAGTCGGTTATTGCAGCAGGTCGAGCACCAGTAGCAACTACATTCCTAGCAGCCTCAGCTACCGCCATTGCAGCTCCAACCTCAGGGTCGAGAAACACCATACGGCCATTACAATCAGTAGAAACAGCCAACCCCTGACTTAATCCCTTTATCCGCAAAACAGCGGCATCACCGCCCGGCCTAACTATGGTGTCATTGAGTACCTGATGGTCATACTGTTGATAAACCCATCTGCGAGATGCGAGATTCTCTGACCCTAGGAGTTTTATTAGAGTTTCAGTTGTCTCTTCAGGAAGTAGATCAGGATACTGCCCTAAATCTCGATTTCGCAGAATTTTGACGGCAGGATCTTCATTAGTCTCGTTAACATACATCGGGGGATCGGTGAGAATTTCTATCGGTATCCTTGCCTGAATGCTATCTCCATCCCGAATCGTTGCATGGTGGTCTTCTGTGACAGAACCAATCACCGTTGCATTGATCTCCCAACTCCGGAAATACGCGAGAACATCAGCTACATATTCGCTTTTAGGAATGACTAACATTCGCTCCTGCGACTCAGAAAGCATTACCTCATAGGCAGTCATTCCCTCGGCACGGCGTGGTACCAGACTTACATCAATCTCAACTCCCACATTACCTCTCTCTGCAGCCTCTATCGCCGAAGAAGTTAGACCAGCGGCACCCAAATCTTGGAGACCCACGATCCAATCACCATGCTCTTCAGCAAGTCCAACACATGCCTCCATTAATAATTTTTCGAGAAATGGATGACCGACTTGTACAGCTGGGCGTCTCGATTCCGAATCATCGTCAAGTTCTACAGAAGCAAAAGTGGCTCCATGAATACCATCGCGGCCAGTATCTGCGCCAACTAATACCAGGGGATTTCCTAGTCCTTCAGCTCGGGCGGAAAGAAGATCATCCCGACGACCCACGCCCACGCACATGGCGTTCACTAGGGGATTTCCTGTGTAGGAGGCGTGCATCTGAATCTCTCCACCCACTGTGGGTACTCCAACACAATTTCCATAGCCACCTATACCTGACACTACTCCTCGCAGAAGACTCCTATTATGTGGACGAGATAGGCTACCAAATCGTAGAGAATTCAATAGCGCGACCGGGCGCATGCCCATCGCAAAAATGTCACGCAGTATTCCACCAACACCTGTAGCAGCGCCCTCATAGGGCTCCAGCGCGGAGGGGTGGTTATGTGACTCGATCTTAAAAACAACTACCTGACCATCCCCAACATCGATCGCGCCCGCGTTCTCAGAACCCACCTCAGTAAGTACTTTTTCTCCGGTGCTGGGGAAGTGATGGAACAATGGTTTGGAATGTTTATAACCACAATGCTCTGACCATAGTGCACCGACCATCCCTAACTCAACCTCAGTAGGGTCTCGCTCAAGCATACCCAACAGTCGGCCATACTCTTCTCGAGACATAGCTACTTGAGAAAGAAGTGATTCAGATGGTTCCATCAACTACAGATTATCAAGGATCAATACTATGTGACGTAGGATTTTTACAGCGATAGGATTCCCAGTGTTCTAGAGTACTTCGACGACCACGCTCATATCCGATTCGATCCCCGTAGATTCCTCCCAGTAAACCAGCAAAGACTCGACTACCCACCAGTAAAATAAGACCGTAGGCGATAGTAGCCAGTATTAGATTCTCGTCGAAGATTGGGGTCGCTAGCACAAAAATAATGCCACCGATCACAGCTATTAGAACTCCAAGATAAGCAAATCCGTTTACCCATCTAGATTCAATCGAACGCTGTTGACGCAGTGCTTCAACTATTTCAAGAGGGACGGTCCTAACTCTAGGTACTTCACTTGATCCAAGTCCACATTCAGGACATATCTCTTCATCCACACCCATCGGGGTGAAACAATATGAACAAAAGTTACCTTGGTTGGGATGAGTGCCATTTAAAACACCTACAAGATGGTTTTCAAGTGCCGAAGAAAATAGAGGGCATTCGTCAGCTGCTCGGTACGCCCCTAACTCGATGCCGATGTCCTCTCCCATAGTAGTAACTCCCAAACAATCGACTAAGACAAAGAGTAAGAATGATTGCCTAGCATCACTCCAAGCCAGAGCAAAATCATTGTGACTACAAGCATCAGGAACGAAAAAGCCCATGATTGTCGCCGAAGATAGTCCAAATCGCCGGACACTTCAGCCGCACCTTCTATCACGGAGTCAGACATTGAACGTATTTTTTTTCCAAAATATTGGGTGTGAACTAGCATTAAACCCATCAACAGGACAAAAAGGATCATTTTAATCAGAAAAATAGATCCCCACTTCAGTTCGCTTGCACCTTCCGGAGTCAGTGCCTGCATTTGATACAAGCCCGTGATAATTAGAACCAGAATTGAGGCCCCACTTAAAAAACCAAACCGTCGAGCCACTGTGGAAACAACATTACGTTTCAGTTGCTCATCGTCAATGAACCACGTCGCAGGAGTCAAAGCAAAAAACAAAAGAATCTGGGGACCGAATAGTGCTGCGGCTGCTGTCACATGTAAAATTAGTGATATTGTTTCCATTTACAATCTCTACTGATGTGCCTCGATGACAGTACCAAAAATATCGCGGGTAACAATAGCCTGATCTCTCTCAGGACCGACCGAAATCATGTCGATGGTTACGCCAATTAAAGATTCAATCCTTTTCACGAAGCTGCGAGCATTTTTCGGCAGGTCGGAGAATCTCCGGACATCAGACACATCTTCCCCCCAACCATCCAATGTTTCATATATTGGCCTGGCCTGTTCCATACCCCATAGGGTAGCTGGCATAGTCTCAGTACTAATTCCTGCTATTTCATATCCGGTGCAGATTTTCACCTCGTCCGCATGAGAGAGAGTATCTAGTCTGGTGAGTGCCACTGACGTAATCCCATTAATATCCGCGGTATGCTTAGCAAGAACTCCATCGAACCATCCGATGCGTCTCGCCCTCCCGGTAGTAGTACCAAATTCCCCAGTACCAGCCACTCCTCCTCCTCCTTGACGTATATCCTCTGCTTCTTGGCCAAAGATCTCTGTGGGCATAGGTCCGTTACCAACTCGTGTTTGATACGCCTTGTATACTCCAATAACTTTTTGTACCGCCGTGGGCCCCAGACCCACTCCTGCTGGACCTCCAGCGGCAATAGATGCCGGAACTGACGAAGTCACATAGGGATATGTACCTGTATCAAGATCAAGGAGCGATCCCTGGGCACCCTCCAATAGAATCATTTTCCCCTCATGATGCGCCCGCTGCACAATTGCAGCCGTATCATCAGCGTACGATCTTAGTCTCTCACCATAAGTAATATAGGCCTCAAACACATCAGCATAGACAAGCGGATCCAATCCATATAGACCTGTCAGTATCCTGTTTTTATAATCGAGAACCGGTTTCAGACGCTCCGAAAATCGCTCTCTATCCAGTAGATCGGCTACCCGAATACCCGTCCTCGCAACTTTGTCATGAAACGCAGGCCCAGTTCCTGTGCCCGTGGTTCCAATTGCAAGTTCTCCTCTTAGATCTTCGTCAGCTCTATCAATCAACGGATGCCACGGCATAATCACGTTGGCATTTCGAGAAATTCTCAAGTTTTTGGTTGAGACTCCACGCTCTTCTAGGCCATCGATCTCATCGAGCACTACACCGGGATCGATAACAACTCCGTGACCTATCACACAAATTTTATCGGCTCGAAAAATCCCCGCCGGTATCACATGAAGAGCAAATTTACCTTGATCATTCATAATTGTATGGCCAGCGTTATTTCCTGCAGAATATCGAGCGATCACTGAACAATATTGCGAATGGAAGTCAACGGTTCTTCCCTTGCCTTCATCACCCCATTGTCCACCAATAATCACCACTGCCGGCATAATTCACCCGCCTACTTCCAAAAAATTAGTTACTCAAACCACTGTACACTCTAAACCTGCGAAGCCACACTGTCTCATTAGTTTTCAGATTGTTCAAGTAGATATTTTGCTCGAACTAACCTCTCAGTTTCCGTCCATAAACCCATCGCTCGCCCATCATATTTATTCCACTCCGAGACTAGCGAATCTGCAATTTCTAACTGAGTAGCTGATGGATTAAACAACCGATTAATAAGAGCAATTTCTGACGATCTAGCTGTCAACATACCGGAAAAACCATTTTCAGCAGCGAACTCAAGGAAATATGACTCATCATCTGTTGACGAATCGACAAGAATCAACCGTAGGTTTAGATGCGAGGCAGCAATGGCTAGTTTCGAGACGACGCCTGCTATCAACATCGAGTCAAAGCTGGTGGGTATTTCACGGAAAGTTATATCCTGATAGGTTCTCTCTAGATCGACACAAATTCCAGTGATTCTATCAACGCTTTGTAAAATCTCCTCGAGAATTTGGATCGGATGTCCACTATCAAATTCTGGAATTAGTCTTATTTGGCCTGGAATCCAACCAGCTCTCATTTCAATTCTTCTAATTTCTACATCAAGATCACGGACTTGCTGAGCATTCGATATGTCTGAGACCCACACACACGAAATCGCAGGATGCAGAAGCTTTTCTAAAAGTATCCTAAGTTGCTCCGGAGAAGATATTGTGACGCGGAGATGGATTCCCGGAGTCGGAATATTTTCCGATCGTCTCTCAGTCCATTTGATCAAATGATCATGAAAACTCGTGATCGCCGCCTGGTCCCGCTCTTTTATATCGAACACTACCGCATCGGTATCCGTAGAAAAGTAATCGAAACCGCCGTCGGATTCCGACACATTAACCAGTAGATTAGATCTCAGATAGTTCATTGACTGCTCCATCTATTGCTATCCTCTAACCACATATAAAAAATCCAATTCCGAATCAGATATCCAACAACCCCATGCCAATAGTCACATTACCAAACAATATAAATATCCACTACCAGTTCATCGGAAATCGCACTAAACCAACGATCGTACTGTGCCACGGACTGTCTGCAACACTAGAGATGTGGAGAGGTCAAATAAATTATTTCCTGGACGACTATTCCATACTTATTTGGGATAATCGCGGGCACGGCTCATCATCTGCCCCGGAAGAATCATCTGATTACTCAATAGAAATCTTCTCCCAAGACCTGCTAAACCTCCTACAGCACTTGGACATTCGTCCACCCATCATACTGATTGGAATGTCTTTCGGAGGACACACGGCCTTAGATTTTACAGTTCGATATACCGAACTAGTTAAAGTATTAGTTCTGTCCGATTCGGTTCCCAATGCTCACCCCCGCGAAAGAACGACAGCAGCCCAATTCAGCTTTGATCCAGGGATTGAGGCTTGTTATCAAGCAATGATTAGTAGGCCAGACTTGACCCCAATGCTCCAAGAGATTCATCAACCCACACTAATTATTGCTGGGTCCGAAGACACTATGGTGCTGCCTCACCTTCCCCTCTTGACAAGTAACCTTGTACAACCCGAGTTAAACATACTTGCAGGCTGTTTCCACGGAACAAGTGGCCAAAACCCCCGAGAATGGAATCGGTTAGTTTCCGAATTCCTCAACCAGCACTCACCCAACTAAAACTCCTAAGCCCATTTTCCGGGCTCCGGGCATATGTTAAGAGTCGCTATACGCCTAAGGCATCCGCCACGTCAACTAACCCCAGTGATTCAAGTTTTGATCGAGACGGGGCACTTGTCTCTTGGTCCCATCCGGCCTCTTCGTACCATTCGCGCTTCATGGTCTCAAGATCTATCTCAAAGCCTGCATGTGGCCCGTCTTCCTGCGGAGGAGTCCCTAACAAACGACCAGGTACTTCTCTAGCAGCCGGATTATTACCATGCTTCACGGCAAACGCCATCCGCAAATTGGCAATTCGTTCGCCCACTTCCTCAAGCTCAGAATGAGTAGTGTCCCATCCCGTTACCAAATTAATCCATTCTGGAATACGTTCAGTTGGTGACATCGTGTATATGAAATAACACATACCAGCTGAATTCATCACATGAGCTTGCTCATGAGCAGCCTTGTGGACTGGTCCACGGCCCGTGAACTGCTTTTTATCTTCAGGTTCTTTCGCCATATTAGGGAACTTGCTTGACTTTCCAGGGGACCAGATGGTGTGTCTGGCAGGGGTAGGATCGAGCGCGTATGACGCAGCAAATCCTATATCAAGTTTCGGATCATGCATAGGCGGTTCTTCGCCGTCGATCGCAGTCAGGTAAGGACTAGCCTCGTCACCGATCTTCTTAGCTGCCACAGTCGTCCCATCAGCCAACAGCTCACCCAGCTCACCTTCACGGCGACCAATTTTATGAATCGCTTCAAGCACGGCTGAGGCGTTACCCCAGACCATGTCAAGACCATCAGTATCTTCCTTTGTCAGTACACCATTGGTGTAGCATTCAATAGCAAAGGAGATTGCAGCGCCAGTCGATATGGTGTCAAGTCCGTACTCATTGCACCAATGATTAACGGCCCACATTGCATCGGTATCGTTCACTCCGTTCATAATTCCGAAGGCACCCATAGTTTCGTACTCTGGACGATGGGTATGTCTTGGAAACGCAAATTCGCCACGATCCGAACCATCTATCGAATCAGCTCCACAGGCCACAGGACAATGCCAGCATGCGTACTTCTTCTCTTTGGACTCGTTCATCACCGGTCCGTTCAAATTCTCCATGGAGAACTCGTTAACTAGATCCACTACTCCAACACCGCCCCAATTCAACACCGGAGCGTCCCCGGATATTGCTGAGTTAGCGGTAATACCAGTGGTCCCAAAAGTTGTAAAAAATTGCTTGGTCGCCTGATTGAATCCATCTAGACTCGAGCGCACTGTCTGAATCACTTCAGGAGTTTGTGCCATGATCTTCTTAGTAGGCTTGGCCACTATAGCCTTTAGGTTCTTAGAGCCCATAACTGCACCAACCCCAGAACGGCCTGCCAATCGACCTCGTTCATTACAAACACCGGCCATTATGCTTTGATTCTCTCCTGCAGGACCAATTAAAGCTGCACTTATTTTCTTTCCAAGGTCTTCCTTCATCCTATCTTCAACTTCGATGGCCAAACCACCCCAGTATTCCGCTGCATCACGTATTTCGGGTGTTTCACCTTCTTCGATATACACGTACACTGGCTTTTCAGCCTTGCCGTAGACAAGTACCGCATCATACCCAGAGAACTTCAACATCGGACCGAAGTCGCCGCCACAGTTCGCGTCACCCCATCCACCATTCTTCGGTGACTTGCAGACAACACTGAATCTCTGGCCAAACAGCGGAGTACCTGTCAACAGTCCTGGCATAAATCCTAAGACATTATCCGGTCCTAAAGGGTCAGCGCCAGCTGGTATTCGGTCAAACAATAAACGAGCACCGAGCCCATATCCCCCTAGGTGTGAGCGATACACATCCTCTGAAATAATCTCCTCTTCAATCTCGTTCGTAGTCAAATTAACGTTTAAAATTCTTCCATTGAATGCTACATCTGACATGGGTGTTCCTTCCGTACATAACTGAGGTCTCTAGTAGGCAAATAGCATGACCCCGCCTTCACCCACAGGGTATCACGATTAGTCTCAAACCTGACGGATCTCTCAAAATCGATATCCTGACTTGCGCCTGAGCCCCATATCCACTTACGATCATCATCAGCGGTTGGGTTCAACTAATTAACGACCCGATACTCCAGATTTATGTGAGCTAGCAGCCCCTAAACATCTAGATAGATCGATGGGACCTTGGTAACGTAACCGATGGAGTACGCACCCGATAGTATCCCGCATCACCTGAACATGTGTGAGGACAAGAATTTAGCGATGAGTGAGAAAACATAATGACAACTGTAGAAGAAACTTCAACGTCACAGCCCCGCGATTATTCGAATAAACCTCCCCAGAGGCAGCGAAGAAAATCTCGAAGAAGAGGCGGTGGTGATGGAGGTAACAAGGCTTCGCAATGGGATACGACAGTAAACTTACCGGAAATTGATGACACTATCGCCTCAATTGACATTGCAGAACTACAGTCCCTACCAAGAAATACACTAATAAAAATTGCCGAGGAAACTTTCAATATCGAAACTGCTTCAGGGCTTGCTAAACAAGACTTGATCTTCAACATTCTTGAGAAACAATCAGAAAAATCAGGCGCAATATACTCCTCAGGTACCTTGGCTGTAGTGGATGACGGCTTCGGGTTCCTCCGGGGTGAACGACTGCTTCCTGGCGCTAATGACATTTACGTGCCACAAGGATTGGTAAAAAGAAATGGTCTCAGAAACGGGGATTCCGTCTCGGGTCAAGTCAGACAACCACGAAGCGGAACTGACAAATATTACGGCCTTGTAGAAGTCAACCAGGTAAACGGCATGAGTCCTGAAGAAGCTGCTCTGAGACCTGATTTTGACTCACTCACTGCAGTATTTCCTGACGATATGTTCCATCTTGAAACAAGTACTGAAGAAGTCAGCCAAAGAATGATTGATCTATTCTCTCCCGTCGGCAAAGGTCAAAGAGGGTTGATAGTATCGCCCCCAAAGGCCGGTAAGACCCTCCTTTTGAAGTCAATCGCAAACGGTATTATGGAAAACTATCCGGAGTGTGTCCTGATGGTGGTGTTAATCGGTGAACGACCTGAAGAAGTTACCGATATGAGAAGATCGGTCACCGGTAAAGACGGCGAACAGAAAGGCTTAGTCTATGCTTCGACTTTTGATGAGCCAGTGGACGATCATACCCGAGTTGCAGAGGCTGCACTTGAGCAGGCTAGGCGCTTAGTTGAAGGTGGTCGAGATGTTGTAATCTTGATGGATTCCATCACTCGACTAGCGAGAGCTTATAACACCGCTATGCCAAATTCCGGCCGTACGTTGTATGGAGGTATGGTCCACGTCTCACTATATACACCAAAGCGATTCTTTGGATCAGCAAGAAATACAGAAGAAGCAGCGTCACTTACTATTATTGCAACATGCTTGGTTGAAACTGGATCACGAATGGACGAAGTGATCTTTGAAGAATTCAAAGGAACCGGCAATATGGAACTCCGCTTAGCACGCCGACTCGCTGAGAAACAAGTGTTCCCGGCAATAGACGTTCTCGCATCCTCAACTCGAAGAGATGATCTACTCTTCAACGAAGAGGAGAAACAACAAGTTTGGCTACTGAGACGAATGGCAGCAATGCTTGAAGAGGATTCTCATGATGCGGCTGAGCGAGTTCTTGAAAGACTAAGTAAAACTACTGACAATATGGAATTCTTGTCTACTCTGAAAACCGATCTGGGGCAGATATAGTTCGAAACAGATATTAATGTATCTTTAACAGATGGATCGCTTAACAAGATCAAGCTTCCTAAAAATTCTGGGGTCTGCTGCAGGCCTCTTGGTAGTCGCTCCGCTTGCGGCTATTTTCAGTCGTGAGGAAGAGGCCACTGAAACCAAAAATTATGTTCAAACAACTGTAAGAATCTCTACGGATTCCTTTCCTCGGGTGGCTCGAGAGCAAAACTATCAGATTGAAACTACCACTCAGAAGATTGCTCCGCAAAATACTGACACGGAAAGTCCATTAGAAACAATTTCGAATTCAGAAATCAAATCACGTGAAGAGATAGGTAGGTATTTCAGAACCCTCGAAGAGAGGAAACGCATAGCCAACGCTGACAATTCGGTAGACGGATCGTCAGCAATCCTTAAGTCGATTTCCTACGAGTATGTCATCAAGCCAGGGGATAATCTAACTGCTATCTCGAGGTCGCAAGGAATCGACCTGGATTATATTATTTGGAATAACGCAGAAGTAGGAAAACCAGATGAAATATTTCCTGGCGTTAAACTTCGAATCCCAAGCGTGCCGGGTATCATCCATGCAGTTCGGTATGGTGAAACGCTCACTGAGATAGCAGAGAAATATGAAGTATCTGTAGGCAATATTGTAGGGTTCAAAGGTAACGAGATCACCACTCCGGACAGCATTCCAGTAGGAAAAGAAATCTTGATACCAAATGGTAGAAAGAGCCTCAATATAATTGCTTATGATGGTTCACTAACCACACTCGACTGGAATTGGCCGGTTACTTCACGTTATATAACCTCTTTGATGGATTGGCGACATCCACTAGGAATCGACATAGGCACGTCCTCCTGGGCTCAAGTATATACGTCGCGAGCTGGGTTAGTTACGTTCGCCGGAGGTGATCCTCGTTACTCCTATGGGTACTACATAATTGTCGACCACGGGTTCGGATATGAATCGCTTTACGCACACATTGCCCAAAACAGCAGTGGATGGGCAGCTTTCAATGTGGGTCTGGGTGAAAGAGTTTCCGCCGGTCAACTAATCGCGTGGGTGGGTATGACAGGAAGAACTACGGGGCCACACCTTCACTACGAAATATCCAGATATGGGCAGCGCATGAATCCACTCAGTGTTCTCCCGAAATCATAGTTCCAAGCGCGGTATCCTTATTATTCGGATCATCTTCTTGAAAACCGCAACCACCCTATGTCGGACGACAATGTTCCTGATAGCCAGATAGTCACTCTCCATTTGCGACATGTCGAGGGAAGCTTTAGCCGGATCGGTCTCAGAGTATATAAGACTAGAGCCAGCCCTCGAAAATCTATCCGAGACCATAAATTCAACACCAACCGAGTCTAGTAGCTTGGTGATATCTGACGGTGTAGTGGGACGCGGAGGTAGCAAATTCGCGATCAGCAATAAGTACTCGATTTTGCGCCAATAAATAACACCCCGATCGAACTCACGAAACTTAACTGACCACCAAAGACTCATAGCAAATATCAACGATATAACCCCCACCGATCCGATTATAAAGAAAGAAGAAATGACGCGGAAAATTTGAGAGTTGTAGAACCGGCTTGTGTTCTCAGGAAATATATCCTCTGCCGAAAATTGCGATTCATCAAATAAATCTAAAAGCTCACTGTCATCATACAGAAAGTCCGAGTTTCCACTCCGTGACTCAATCAAAGTCTCATTTATAGAAGATGACATCCCACTTTGGTCAGCACGAAGAATCACTGGCCTGACAGGAGTAGGGTTGAAATCGATCCATCCGAATTCACTAAAATAAACCTGTGGCCAAGACCAACTTGATTCACCTGTAACTTCATAGCTTTTGGTTTCAGGATTAAAATTAGTTTCATCAACCACAAACCCTACAGACACTCGCGCTGGAATTTCCAGCGTACGAAGCATCACAGTCATCGCACTTGAGAAATGGTCGAAATGACCAAATCCCGACTCAAACAGAAACTCGGCAACAATATCGGACTGTGGGTCTACTCTTCCCGGTACCAATGAATACTGATATTGATAACGTAGATATTCCTCGATCCTTCTCGCAGCCTCGTACGATGTGTTGCTTCCTCGCGTTACTCGGAGCGCCAGATCAAATATCCGTGGATCAAGTTTTTCAGGGAGCTGTGTGTAGGCAGTCCGAATCGACACTGGCACTTCCTTATTTGCACCATTAAGAGATGCACTAGTAGCCATACTTGTAGCACCTGCCACTAAATAGGAGTCCCCAACCACTAAAGCTCTGTCGGGCACAACTGCAATCGCTGAATATGCAGGCCCAAGAACCATTTTAGAGACCCTGTCGGTGGCAAGCGGCTCGCCTGGCGCCAAGAGTCTTTTAGACGGCAAGTTTGGGCTGGTAACCCATAACTCAACTATTGCTGACTCTCGCCGTTCGGCTCGTGTGCCCAAGGTACCAAATTCAGCAGCCGCCAAGCCCAATTTATCGAAATCGGCAATAGCAAAATCCGACAAGGCCCAACCTAGACCCGTATAAAGATCATAAGAAGCGCCGCGCAACAATTGTGGTTGACCCGTACGAATTTCGAGCAGTAGGTCCTCAGACAAGATCAAATGCGAGTCAATCGGATGAAATCTACCGAACGAATGAGCTCCGGCCGACTTCTTTCCCCCCACTCCTAAGAACAGTCGCCCTAAGTCCTCGGCCTGGCTCGCCACTGGAGATAGAAGTACATCCAACCTGTCAGTCAAGGGCTGCCACTTATTAGCTGTTGGAATAACCCATGAGGTAACAATAAGCACGGAGGCCATTATCAAGCCGATTACTAATATCTCTGGAAACAAATATTCCGGCTGATTAATACCCTTGACGCGCCAATTAATCTGCGCCTTCAGGTAATGCGTTCGGATAATCAGTAGTATTGCTCCAAATAGAAATATCACAAACGCAAAGATTGGTTGACCAGGTAGATAAGAAATATTCGTAAGAATCGCAAAACCGCTCGGAACGAGAATTAACCACGGATTACAAAGTCGGAATAGTGACCAGACGGAGAAGAAAGTTATCAGACCAATCAACACATTGATCAAAAACACGAAAGGAAGAGGATCTGTGGAAACACCCCCAATGAATATGGCTTCCACCCACTCTATGAGTCGAAGTATCGTTTCCTGCAGGCGCTCCGTCTCTGATTGCAATAAAGTTTCTGAAAGATCTATCGAGTACGCCGAAATAAGGACCGAAAAAGAGAAACTGATGACTATAGCTAGACCCCAGATTTTGGCATCACTTAGTTTCGAGAAACTTAAGATCAAGGATATCGTCCAGAATACGAACAATGGTATGAAAAGTGAGGGCGCACTATCTACCCAATTGGCCGATTCAAGCGAAGCTACTAATGGCCCAAGTGCCCCAAGAAGAAATAAGTTCGAAACCCATAGTTCCTTGGACAGATACCATCTCGCAATAGCGGAATCAGATTTCAAGATGGTTGCAGGTTGATCGCGATGGTAATCGTCTCGGTGTGTCACAAAACTTCAATTCCTCCGACCTTATCCCAGCATGAAGATCACTTCAATTTCCTCGATGATTTGGCGGTTTGCGGGACCTAATTTTGCTCTCAAAAGTAAGGTCCGTTGAAATAGTCTCAAGACTGCGGACCAGCAGATGCGGAATTTTACTGCGCACGCACTCATCGTCGAAGTCAGAACCGCTCTTCATCGTTGCAGGATTAAATACCGACAGTAATACAGTCATTCCACCTCTGAATCGAAATTCTGTTATTTTCTTCAATACTTCTAGATCTTCCCCAGCCGTTACTCCCACAAAGGTGATATGTCTATCGAATCTCCGGGACTCTCGATCGAGCAAATCAACGTATGAGTGCACGCTTGACGAACGGGCTAACGCAAGCACCTCCATCATCGCAGATAAATGTGCATTGCCTCTGCCTGGTTCGATTATTGCTTCCTGTTGACCACAGGCTATGAGTCCCACCGAACGATTTAGTTTATTGAAATGTTTCACCAGCGTTGCCGCAGTCATGACAACCGTATCTTCCATCTGATCCTCCCCATTGAGATGGTTAGATGAGGAATCAAGATCAACGACTACCCATATGGCAGAGCTAGGATCCATATCGAACTCTTTAACCATTAACCGTCCTGTCCGAGCCGTGGCAGGCCAATGAAATCTGTTAAATGCGTCACCAGGTAGGTAGTTTCTAACGCCAGCGACACTCGGAGTAACCTGATTAGTCTTCGTTCTTATTTTGCCTTCACCAGGTAGATTGGCAGATGGTATGTCAAATTTGGGCAAATCAGGCGGTGTCGGATAAACCAAAATCTCAGTTGGTTCCCCAAATTCAGCTAGGCTAGTGAAAAATCCAAATGGATCAGTAGCCCGAACCTTTAAGGGTCCAAGCGTGTATAGCCCACGCCTATCCAGCTGTGTCTTGTAAGTCCATCTGTACACACCACGGGAACCTATAGTAAAAACGCGGCCAGAACTCGGCGCAAGAAGAGAACCAGTATCCTCTGCTTCTAACCATATCTTGGGAAGCCACGACTTAGACCTGACAGTGATCGAAGTGGTAACAAAGCCACCTTGCGATATCCGTCTGCTATCTCGATCAATCTCCACCTCTAATTTGCGAATGGACAACCTGCTCCATAACCAAAGTAATGGCACAGCCATAAAAATAAGATATGTGAGCCTGAACAATGTCCAAAATCCCGTAGCATATGAAACGACTAAACAGATGATTGCTACCGACAAGGCTAGTAACGGATCGGTATTCTCGCGCACAAACTGTACGAGTCGAGTCAGCACAACTAATTACCTGAGGCACCTTGCCGAGAGCTCATCCCCGGGACAGGTATTTCCTGCAAGATCTCAGAGGTGACTTGCACAGAGTCATTATCATCGGACCGTATTGACGGATGCATAATTAAGCGATGAGAAAGCACAGCAGGAGCCAGTTCCCTCACATCATCAGGATCCACATACGCACGGCCAGCAAGAAAAGCACTGGCTTGGGCAAGGCGCATGAGTCCGATCGATCCTCTTGGGGAAGACCCTAGATAGATAGCAGGATGCTCTCTAGTACGACTCACAATCCTGACGATATATTGCTTGATCAGTGAATCGACATGGATTTGAGTGATTACGCTCTTCATGGCCGCTATATCTGAACTCGTAGCGACAGCCTTTAGATCATCGATTGGATGCTTATACTGTTGGCTATCCATGACAGCTATCTCTTCAGTCTCTTCTGGATAACCTACGTGAAGTCTGATGAGAAACCTATCCAGCTGCGCTTCTGGCAAAGGGAAGGTACCTTCATACTCAATCGGATTTTGTGTAGCAATCACCATGTGTGGATCTCCCACGAGATGTGTTACACCATCCACCGTTACCTGACCTTCTTCCATCGCTTCCAGCAATGCTGACTGCGTCTTCGGTGTTGCTCTATTCACCTCATCTGCTAGAACTATCTGGGATAGAATTGGCCCAGGTTTAAACTGGAACTCACTAGTCGATGAAGAAAAAACTGATACACCGGTGACATCGCTTGGGAGAAGATCGGGAGTAAATTGTATCCGAGAGAATTCACACCCAAGCGACTTGGCTAAAGTCCTCGCTAAGACCGTCTTACCTACACCCGGGACATCCTCTATCAATAGATGACCGCCCGACAATAAAGTCATGAGTGCAAGTCTCAGTTCCATATCTTTGCCTAAAACAACTGTGCGCATATTGTCCAAAATTGAATGAGCTGTTCCGGCAAGTAAACTGGTGTTAGTTTCCATGTCTATTAGTCTACTATCCGGAGAACTACTTCCGCGCAAACAGATCAGTAGTCCACTGAAGGGGATCAATTGGCACACCAAATAAAAGGATTTCCCAATGCAAGTGGGGTCCTGTGGAGAACCCGGTATTGCCCACCTCACCTACCTCTTGTCCCTTCATAATTTCCTGCCCACTTGTTACAACAGTTCGCGAAAGATGGTGATATCCACTCAACACGCCTCCGCCGTGATCTATCACGACACTATCACCACGAATCGGCAAGTTGCCAACATATGTGACCACACCATAAGAAGAAGAAATAACAGACGTACCCCCCTCTACCGCGAAGTCAACGCCCGAATGATAATTTCCATAACTGCCATTTTCATAGACGCGCTTTTGACCAAATTGAGTTGAAATCGGTCCTGACACGGGGAGAATGAACTGCTCAAGTCCAATATGAGCCGCTCGGTATTCCTTGTTGTATCCTTGCCTAATCTGAAATTCCGTATCAAGGCTCGATGAATCCGACACGATATTCTTCATGAGTTCAGTCCGATGAATGTGAT
The DNA here is from genome assembly GCA_964606125.1 of uncultured Dehalococcoidaceae bacterium. GTDB lineage: Bacteria > Chloroflexota > Dehalococcoidia > UBA2979 > UBA2979 > UBA2979. The sequence goes on from CAZSFJ010000001.1 coordinate 30,474, forward strand.
CTTCTGCTCGGATTTTGTACCGGACTTCCACATATTCTGTTTTTAAGAGTTTTTCGCCGAGTCCATACAGAATGATCTGAATCTCGTATTCCCCTGACTTGGAATCTACCGGAATCCCAAGAGTTGTGGTGAAGACGCCATCATCGCTGATATGCAGTGGGCTTATCATATCTAGGAACTCAACGGAACCAATATATATATTTGGACCTGTAAATCTCATCTCACCTCTCAGATGGAGGGTCTCGCCTGACTGGATATATCTGGGGAGAGACAAACTCTTAATGGTAGGACTGGATGATTGAACGGAGATTTCTGGAACCTTAGTCACCACCCCAAGAGAGGGCTCAACTATGGGCACTTGTGGTTCAACATTTGAATGATATCCCTTGGCTTGGTCCAACCCTAATATCACAAAGAGCAAAACAAATATCACCACCTGTACTCTCAATTAATGGTCCTCTCGTAAACCAAGGCAACCCAATCATTGATTGAATGGACTTCCTTCAGCAGTAATCTATTTTCTCGTCTGCGGATGAGTTTCTTGAGTTCGTTCACCCCTGACTCAAGGAAACCGGTCCCTACAATAAATCCTCCTTCTCGAGTTAGTTCGGTGATATGCGAAATGCCACCAGCGAATACCTCATGCGACAGATTAGCAAAAGTTATATCAGCTGAATTTACTCCGATAGGAAATTTCAGGTCTGGTGGCAACAAAATATCGTGCTTCACGAACTCCATTTTGTTCAAAATCTTATTTTGTGTCGCATTAAACATAGCCACGTTGAGGGCTTGCTCGTCCACATCCAGGGCCACCGCTCGACCAGCTCCAAGAATCACGGATGCTATAGCAATGATCCCTGATCCAGTCCCGACATCTAACACACATTCAGGTCCTGTTTCAGATGTCATTAATCTAGATAAAATCGAGAGGCAAAGCTGCGTCGTCTCGTGCAATCCACTCCCGAACGCAAGCCCTGGATCAAGAATTAATTCTACTTCACCCTCAGCGAGTTCTATCGGTATCCCACTAGCCCTGTGCACTAACCTCCCGTACCGAGTCACTGGGAAATCGATCAAATGTGCTGTCTCATTGGCTTCCGTTACAACTTGGAAACATTCGATAGAAGAATTTTCATCCAAAATCAACAAACCCCTAAGCTTAGTCTGCAAAAAAGAGAGAGCTTGACTGCTATACCAACGGTCCGAAAAAAAAGTAATTGTACGAGTTTGGGCCGAATCTTCGATGTGTGTCCCAGTCGATAGATTTGCTTCCCGGAAAGGGACGTCCACAACAAATCCAAAAAATCCCTCCAAAGCCAGACATGCCATAAGGGACTCTTGCATCTCCGCTGATGTCAATATTTTCGCAGAATACATCTATAGATTTATCAAGATCCGAAGACAGACCTTAGACGATCAAACATTGAACCTGCGTCGTTTGGGCGGTGCTCATCAGTAAGTGATTCACCCAGTTCTCTTATCAGATCTTCCTGATGTCCGGTCAAGCTTGTAGGTGTCACCACACGCACCTGCAAATAAAGATCACCTCTCGACCTCCCCTGAAGGTCTGGCACTCCATGACCCTTCAATACATGTCGAGCTCCTGATTGCACCCCTGGATCCAAATCCAAGGCAATTGATTCACCGTTCAAGGTAACCACATCAAGCTTCGCCCCTAAACTGGCCTCAACTATATTTAACTCACACTCGGTAACTAAATCTCTCCCATACCTTACAAATCTGGAATGCTCGCGTACCTTAATTTCCGCATAGAGATTCCCAGGTTCGGCACCACGTGGGCCTTGATCGCCCTCACCACGAATTCGTAACGTTTCACCGGTATCAATCCCCGCAGGAATTGACACAATTCGCTCTACTTCTGACTCAACCAGGCCTGTTCCATCACAGTCACCACAGGCATTGACAACCCGAGTCCCTTCTCCTCGGCAAGCGCCGCAGACGGTTACATTCACGAATTGACCAAATAATGATCTTTGAACTTGCCTGACTTCTCCGGTGCCACCGCAATCGCCACAACTAGGACGATTAGCGCCATCAGACTCACCATTCCCCTTACAAGGTTGACATCGAATTACGCGCGAAAACTTCAGCTCGTGTTCGACTCCATCTAGAACATCTTCCAGCTCGACCTCAATAACAGTCCTTAGATCTGCACCCTGCTGAGGGCCGCTCCGACGAGCGCCAGTCGACCGAAAGAACGAGTCGAAAATATCACCAAAACCGCCGAATCCAGCACCATCGAACCCCTGAGCTCCTGAATTCCCTATTCCAGCATGACCAAATCGATCATACTGTTGTCGTTTTTCTGGATCCGATAATACTTCGTAGGCGGCCGACACTTCTTTGAATCTCACTTCGGCACCAGTGGATTGATTAACATCCGGATGAAATTCCTTAGCCAGCTGTCTATAAGCTTTCTTGATGTCAGAAGATGAGGCACCACGATCTACCCCAAGCGTTTCGTATAGGTCCGGAGCACTCGACATCTATCTCACCTCGAGCCAACTAATAAGTTGGTTTAAACTTCACGAAACTCACCCTCGATCGTATCATCATTATCTGGGGAAGTATCAGGCTCTGATGACTCTCCTGGGGCATTTTGTTCAGCCTGCGCTGTATAAACGGCCTGACCAATTTCCTGCAAGAGTGCTTCTAAAGCATCACTAGTCTCTATTATTTTTTCATCATTTTCGGACTCGAGAGCTTCTCTAACTACACTTACCGCACTTTCAACCTGATCTTGCTGATCCTGAGTCACTATATCCTTGTTGTCTTCTATCAGTTTCTCGGCAGAGTAGGTCAGCGTATCAGCCTTATTCCGCGACTCAATCACTGCTTTCTTCTTAGCATCCTCTTCGGCGTATTCTTCGGCTTCTTTCGTGAGCCTATCGACTTCCTCGTCAGTTAAACCAGACGAGGATTCAATAGTGATATGTTGTTCCTTACTGGTTGCTTTATCCTTAGCCGAAACTTTAACTATGCCGTTTGCATCAATATCAAAAGTCACCTCAATCTGAGGAACTCCTCGCGGAGCAGGCAGAATGCCATCCAGGGCAAATCTACCCATAGTTTTGTTATCTGTAGCCATAGGTCGCTCACCTTGGAGTACATGCACATCTACTTGAGGTTGGTTATCAGCCGCTGTAGAAAAGGTCTCGCTCTTGCTCGTTGGAATAGTGGTGTTTCGCTGAATCAACGGCGTCATCACCCCACCTAGAGTTTCTATACCTAAAGTCAGTGGAGTCACGTCAAGGAGCAACATATCCTTCACATCACCCTTAAGCACACCAGCCTGAATCGCGGCTCCCATAGCCACGACTTCGTCAGGATTAACCCCGCGATGCGGCTCTTTACCAAAGAATTCCTCGATTTGTTTCTGAACCAATGGCATTCGCGTCTGACCCCCAACGAGTACAACCTCGTCAATCTCAGATGGCTTAAGACCAGCATCATCCAGTGCTTGTTTTACAGGGACAAGTGATTGACTGACTAATTCATCAGTCAATTTCTCAAAATAACTACGTGAAATACTTCTCACTAAATGTTTTGGTCCTGAAGCGTCAGCGGTTATAAAGGGAAGGTTGACCTCAGTCTGTTGAGCAGACGATAATTCAATCTTTGCTTTTTCGGCAGCTTCTTTTAGTCTCTGTAACGCAGCTCGGTCTTCCGACAGGTCTATCCCTTGCTCTTTTTTGAATTCGGCCGTCAAATCCATAATTAGCACATTGTCGAAATCATCGCCCCCTAAAAATGTGTCACCATTCGTCGCCTTAACTTCGAAAGCGCCATCACCGATCTCTAGTACCGAGATATCAAAGGTGCCGCCCCCTAGATCATATACAGCGATAGTTTGGTCGGAGGCATCCTCACCTAAACCATAGGCAAGAGAGGCGGCGGTAGGTTCGTTGATTATCCTTAATACCTCGAGACCGGCGATTCTCCCTGCATCTCTGGTAGCCTGTCGCTGAGCATCATTAAAATAAGCCGGGACTGTTATTACAGCTTCGGAAACATCTTCACCTAAATACGATTCCGCGTCAGCTTTGAGCTTACCAAGTATCATCGCACTGATTTCAGGGGGACTGTAGTTTTTGTCACCCATCTCTACACCTGCATCGCCATTATCTCGACTACTCACCCCAAATGAGGCAATTGACATCAAGCGACTGGTCTCCTCATCTTCGAATTTTCTTCCCATCAATCTCTTCACGGAGTAAAGAGTGTTGTCTGAATTGGTCACTGCCTGTCTTTTGGCAACTGTCCCTACCAGTCGTTCACCATCTTTAGCTTCTGCAACAACCGAAGGGGTCGTTCTACCTCCCTCTGAATTTTCAATCACTCGTGCCTCGCCAGCTTCCATTACTGCAACACATGAGTTCGTGGTTCCTAAGTCAATCCCAATGACACGTGCCATACTCTTTATTTCCTTTCAATTAATCTAACTTTGTAACAGCTCATACTTCGTTCCAGTTCGGTGATTCTTGTACGGGTTGGTCCCCATGATCTTCAGCTGTAACGTCCTCATCCTCTATTTCGCCTTCTCCAACCACTACTATCGCTGGGCGAATGAGTTTTCCCTGACTGGTATAACCGACGGCGATCAGTTCAAGAATTTTGCCGTCCGGGCCAGGAACAAGTGAGATCGCTTCGTGAGATTTAGGATCAAAGATATCGCCCACCTCACCGAACGTTCTGATCCCAAGAGAATCCAACGTATGCTCAAACTTTTGGACTCCTAAAACTAAACCCTGTACCCAAGGAGACTCCAGCTCTTCATCGCTGACCGAATTTTTGACCCTTTGCAAGTCATCTAACACTGATAAAAATGGTTTTATCGAGTTCGTACGAGCACTGGAGATATCATCCACCATACGCCTCTGTAAATTTTGATAATCCGCCAGAGCTCTGAGAAGCTGTGACTTCACTTCTTCAAGTTCTTCCACACCTAGAACTGACTCCGATCCTGGTGATAGATCCAAGCTGGATTCTTCGTGTTCTTCGCTCATACTAACTAGTCCTCGACACTTCGACTTGGCCCTACCTGGTTAAGGCTTGACATCAAATCTGCCAAGTACCGGACACGAGGCAAAACATGTGCATAAGCCATGCGTGTAGGGCCCACTACTGCAATGACTCCTGCTTCTGCCGGCATTTCAAAGGAAGAGGCAACAATACTCCAGCCGCTCTTATTATTACTACTACTTCCAGGTCCAATCACTATCCGTGTTGAAGTATCAGTTGACTTACCCATAACTCCAGTTATCACATTTTCCAGCCTGTGAAGACTCAGGTACCCCATGGCCTCCAACATACTCTCTTGATCGTTGAATTCAGGCTGCTGCAGCGCAACCTCCAGTCCGTCAATAAATCCATTACTCTCCGGACTATGCTCATGCATCAACGTTGCTATATGTCTGACAAACTCTACACGCAAAAGATCTGTTATCCCCTTAGCTGACTCTAATATTTTCGCCGCATCCGATCCTGCCAATAATTCATTGAGCCACAACGCGTGCGAATTCAGTACAGTCTGATCCAATGGAGGAATTATCGAGAGGGTTCGCTTCCTCACACTTCCATCATCCAAAACACATACCAAGAGAACGGATTCACCATTTAGGTCTACGAGTTGGGTCTGCAACAATTTCTGTGACACTATCGGACGGTGCAGGACAACAGCAACATTCCCAACCCAGCTTGCCAATATCGAAGTCGTAAGCGGCAGCCACTCTTCGAGACTAGCTGCCACCTGATGAAGTTGATGTTCAACCGTAATACGTTCGGTATCGATTACCGGTTCCTCAAGCATTAGTTGCTCGACGTATGTCCGATAACCAAGCTCAGTTGGTACTCGCCCTCCAGAGGTATATGGATGCGTCAGGAGCCCATTATTCTCTAGAAGAGCAAATTCATTTCGAACCGTCGCAGGTGATACCCCAAGCTCGGATCGATTGGCCAGAAGCTTAGAAGATACCGGTTCAGCTGTCCGAATATACTCGCTGACTGCTAAAGCCAGAATTTCTGCTCGGCGCTCAGTTAAAGTTGGCACCTATTTCCCCCACCTAACCCGTGTTTTAGCTTGCTAATTAAGGTATAGCACCTTAGATTAGCACTCTCGGGTTGAGAGTGCTAATCAAGTGTAAAACAGCTCACTCTCTCCGGTCAATTGAGCGAATTTGATATCCCTAAATATCATGGGCAAAATGATTTAACCTATACTTGCTGATATGACAAAGGATCCGGATCTCAGCCAACCTGAAGACGCCTTCTCGGTGCTTTACGAACTACTAGCACCTCGGGTATACCGGTATCTACTCTCAAGAACTCCTACCGCCGACGTCGCGGAAGAATTAGTATCAACAATTTTCCTAAAAGCCTTCACAGCTCTTTCGACGTTCAACGGAAACGGGCAGAGAGCCTTTCAATCCTGGGTTATGACAATTGCCCATAATCAGCTAGCAAATTGGTATCGAGACACAGGACGGAAACCTATTCTGGGATCATTGGAGGATCAGGATTCGCTGGCAGTAACCACACCCAGCGCAGAAAGTTTGGCGGAAAAACATGAGCAACTAAATGAGCTACGGGCTGCAGTATCTTCTCTGCCAGAAAATCAGCAATCTCTCATAACTATGAAATATATGCAGGGATTCACGAATGCTCAGATAGGCAAACATCTAAATAAAACGGAGGGTGCAATCAAGCAACTTAATCGTCGTACACTCAAAGCTCTTGAAGCTATACTTGACTCGGATATTTAATAGATTCACAAACCAGTCAAAGGAGCTGTCTCATGTCCTTCTCTTGTCGAGTAGCCGGGTACGGCCATTCCTTACCCGAACGCATATTAACCAATGAGGAACTTTCGAAGTTAGTTGATACCAGTGACGACTGGATAGTCGAGCGAACAGGGATAAGATCTCGGCATATTGCGGGAGATGCTGACTCTTCGAGCTCTCTAGGAGCTGCTGCTGCTATGGATGCTTTGCGGGTGGCTAACATAGATGCAAGTGAGATTGATTTGGTTATTGCAGCCACGTGCACCCCGGATGGGATGTTTCCCTCCACAGCTAGTAGAATTCAGCATCAAATTGGAGCTGACTGCGGGGCTTTTGATATCAATGCAGCCTGTAATGGCTTCATCACAGCCTTCTCTTCCGCGGCACAATTTATACATGCAAAAACGGCAAGTAAAGTGCTAGTTGTCGGTACTGAAGTACTTAGTCGCATCGTTGATTGGTCCGATCGAGGCACTTGCATCCTCTTTGGTGACGGGGCTGGCGCCGTAGTATTGGAAGCTACCGGCGAAGGTGACCCTGGGAAAGTCTTTCCGCCATTTCTCGGTTCAGATGGAGGAGCAGGGAATCTACTGTATGCATGGGGCCCGTGCGCCTCTCCCTCCGAAGGGATTACCGAGGAAGCAAAAATCATTATGGATGGCCCTTCTGTTTTCAAATATGCGGTTGGAGCAATGGCTGGTGCAGTTGAGTCAGCTTTGGAAAATGCAAACAAATCGCCGTCAGACATCACAATATGTGTCCCACACCAACCTAATGAACGAATAATACGTGCGCTGATGGAAAGGCTTGGACTCCCGATGGAGAAAGCTTTCACCAACGTACAAAACTACGGAAACACCTCATCGGCATCAATTCCAATCGCATTGTCAGAGGCGAACAGTCACGGCAGAATTAGGTCAGGAGATTTAGTACTATTTGTCGCCTTTGGTGGAGGATTAAACTGGGGTGCGGTACTCACAGAATGGGGATAAACACATTACTGTCGAGTCCCGTAAACTGTAGCCATGGTCACAGATAATCAAAATGAACCCCAAGATGAACCAAGAGTCGTTGTAACTGGAGTCGGAATCCTTTCGCCCCTTGGCAAATCATTGGGTGAAATCTGGCAGGCCTTAGAAAATAATGTAAGTGGCATCGGACCACTCACTCGATTTGATTCAGATACGCTGAAAAGCACATTAGCAGGTGAAATTTCCGAATCGAATCAAGTTGATACTCGGTTCAAGCCTGAATACTATGAACAACTCCGAAGACCCCAAAGATACAGCGTGTCAGCCGCGCTGTCTGCAGTGCAAAGTGCTGGCTTAGTTATTACACCAGAAAACAGTGGCCAAGTGGCCTGCGTCATAACCTCAAACTCTTCTTTTACTGAGTCTGAATCCCCTTTGTCGGATGAAAATAGCATACACTCTGCGCATTCAGTTGCGGCATTAATGGGGATCTCTGGTCCGGTGATACCGCTAAACAGTGATCACTTGAGTGGTATCGAAGCTATCGTTGAAGCGACGGAATTAATCAAGCGAAAGAAGGCCTTCGTTGCGATTGCAGGGGCCACCGACGCTCGCATAGATCGTAGAAATTTTGAAATCAATGAGTCACTTGGGTTACTCTCCACCAAATACAACGATAATCCAGCATCTGCCAGCAGACCTCTCGAACGTGACCGGGACGGGTTTATTATGGCTGAAGGCAGTGTGGTGTTTATACTTGAAGCTCTAGAAGTCGCCGTTACTCGAGGGGCCAAAATCCTAGCCGAAATTGAAGGATCTGCACTCACCTTCTCTCCTGGCAAAGAAGGTTCTCCCGATACAGACCCGATCTATATTGGAAGAGCCATTCAGGGAGCGCTGATCGCCTCAGGAAGAATCCAATCGGAGGTGGATGCTGTCATGTTAGACGCCAATGGAAGTGTAATGAACGATGCACATGAAGCGAGGGCGATCCATCGAGTATTTGGCAGTGCAGCAAGACATCACATGTATACACCCGCCTTGAAATCTCATTTTGGTGATGTAGGTGCCGCCTCAGGACCACTCAGTATGGCAATTACTCTTGAGGCAATGAACAAACAAATGATCCCTGGTACTAGAAATTTAGAGAACGAAGATGAAGATATCGATTTGGATGCCAATCCCAATGGGACACGGGCAGACGCGCTGCGAGTAGTAATGATCAATTCGATTCATGCAAGCCAAAATGCCACAATCGCGATTTGTGATCCGACTGCGATGAGACAAATTCCAGAAAACTTCAACATCCCTGACGAACCGACAATACCAGAACTAGATATATAGTTCTTCATCTATGATGGAGAAAGACTAAAAAACGAGGTGTCACGTGGAAATTAGTTGGATTGGTCATAGTTCCCTTAGGATTCGCGGACGTGAAGCGACCGTAGTTATCGATCCTTGGGACAAAAAAACTTTTGGCACAATGAGTCGACCAAAAGCACACCTTATATTGAATTCGAGGTCTGGCGACCCACTTTCTTCGGGGAATGAGCAGGTAGCCCCGGCAGGGGATCAATCACCGACCGTTTTTGATCGACCAGGTGAATATGAGATATCTGGAGTGCAAGTTGAGGGCTACATGAACCTGGTTCCGCCCGCTGATAGTGAGACTGATTCAGAAACCTCTCAGGCCGCGGCTGACGGCACTTCTTGGCTCATTAAATTGGAAGGGGTATCAATAGGAGTTTTAAGTGGCCTCAAACACGCGCTGCCTACCTCTGGTAAAGGGCTTTTCACCAACGCCGATGTCATCCTTTGTCCAATCGGAGTGACAGAATTAATACCACAAGAAATAATGGTTAAAACCGTACGGGAAATCAATCCATCAATAGTTATCCCATACGGTTACAGCAGTGAAAAAGATGGAAATCTAACGGCGTTTGTTGGCGCCTTTGGCAGCTCGGTGTCTGATGCCGTTGATAGTCTGACCATAGCAAGTAAAGACGTTGGACCAGATATCAGCCTACAAATCCGCTATCTCCAAGCGAAGTTTAGTTAGCACTAGGGCTGTACCTCTCGCCCTGGTGAGACTTGTGCTTCCAATATCAATTTATCTTTTTCACTCAGAAGAAATTCGAGTATCTCCTGAGCTCGGTACGCTGACAGATAGGGTCCTATCTCACTAATATATCGATCACGGATGGTAAGTATAGGAATAGCATTACCGGAAGAATCATCGGCCCGAATATTACCGCCCACTGGGTTGGTGGTAGTAGAACCTGAATCTGAGACAGTTGAACGAGCTACCCCGGTCTCCTCTGAATTGTCCTTCGGGTCGGGTGCGCCTGATATCTCAGATCCGCTATTTCCCTTCGGATTATTCGGCTTACCAGACTCGGCCTGTGTTTCAGCGGATCTCTGTAGTCTGCGAATAACTTCTAGATTAATTTTCGCATCAACATTATCCTCATCGAGTCGTACTACAGCTGCAAATGAGCTCCATGCTCCCGAAAGGTCCCCGGTGGCAAACTGATTAAGACCTAGTAAATAATGAAATTTCGATTGAAGGATAGTGTCAGTCGAGCCTGATACTAGCATCGATCGAGTAATCGAACCTGACTCATCAAATCGCCCGAGTAGATGAAGGTTATTGGCTATATTGAATTGCAGTTCATGCGGTATTTTCTCATTTTCATCATAAAGTAGCTCACGGGCGGTCTGATACTGCGTCAGTGATTTAGCATGCTCACCCTCAGAAAACAGTGTGTCAGCATACGTGAGATAGTCAGAGGCTGTGCTCGTGGTGCAACCCAGTGTCAAAACACTCAGCAACAAAGCTAACAACACAAATCCACGCTTAATATAGACTGCCGCAAGATCAAGAATTACTGCGCTTAATAGTAAAACCCCACCAACCAACACAAAAATAAAATATCTCTCGGTCGGCTGTTTCTCAGCTAATCTCATATTGCCTCGAAGTTTACTCTCTTGCAGCAGCACCGATAAACCGGCTAGACTCTGCTGGTCCCACAAACGCCCGTTACTCGCATAAGTCAAGTCGCCCAGTCTATCGACATTGCCAAACGATATCTGACCATCAGGCATAATGCCGCCAGACTCGCCTCCTACGTAATATCCGTGGATTCTCACACCCATATTGGTTGAACGGCTTCTTATTTCTTCGACATTGAATGCAGGAAAATCACCATCACTCACCCATAAAATATAGTCGGTGCTGCTCTCCTGCCCTTCATCCAAAAGATCAAGTGCGGCACTTATACCAGGGATGGGATTAGATCCGTCTGTGACAAGAAATGACTCGTCTTGAGCATTGGCCATAATTCTTTTCAGGGCATTCATATCTGTCGTGAAGGGCGATCTCTCAAACGATTCGCCGGCAAAAACGATTATTGCCACCTCGTGATCGCGAATCAACCCCAACAAGCTGTTCACACCGGCATATGCTCTCTCTGCTCGTTCAATATCACTGTCACGAGCTAGCATCGAGTACGAAACATCCAATACAACGACTATCCTTGATTCAGCCTCAATTCTCTCCACCTCCGACATGCCCCAAGTTGGTTTAGCGAATGCCAGCACGAAGCACAGACTGGCCAATGCTAGACAAAGCAGCTTAGAAATTGCTATCCGAGATTCGCGATAATCGCTCAACGCTATTTGCATGTTGCTCCTCGACACCGCTACAAACAGCAACAATATGTATACCACTAGAGCGGGTAGAATAAGCAGCAGACGAACTGGTTCTAGAAAAGTCAATTAAACATCCCTACCATCTACTAAATATTTCTTCTAAAAATTGTGGTACTCAGTATGGCCGCAATTCCAACAAATATCGAGGTAATCAAAGCGAGAACAGGAGCATATGATCTGTAGGTTAGAAATTCACGAGTTGTAATCTCTGAAAATTCAAGCTCAGCAATCGATTGATATGCGGCCGCGAGCTCACTTGAAGTAGACGCATCGAAGAATTGTCCAGCTGTTAGGTCAGCAATCATCTCGAGCTCTCGAGTGTCGAACATTTGATTCGGCAGGGTTACAGCTATCACGTAAATTTTTATTCCGAGCGAACGTGATAATTGAGCAGCTTCAACTGGGGTAATAATACCTTCGTTATTCTCGCCGTCAGTCAACAGAATCACTACTCGTGATTTTGAATTTGATTCCGCAAGAAGCGACAGCGATTCAATGATCCCATCGCCTATTGCTGTCCCATCTTCTAGCCAACCGGACTCAATCCTGTCGATCTGCCTATCTATCCCAGTCATGTCGTAGCTTAACGGGGATAAGAGGAGACTCGCGGATTGAAATACGACGACCCCTACGCGTCCTTGATCTTGTTTTTTGACAAATTCACGTATGATTTGCTTTGCTGTCTGTAATTTTGTGACGCCATCAGTTTTCTCAAGTTCCATAGAGGACGACACGTCTACTAGCATCACAAGGTCGTAACCTTCAATAGCCGCGGTTCTCCGAACAATCCCGTACCTAGGATCGGCTAACGTGATTATGGCGAAAATAATAGCAATCAGTAGAAATAGTTGCGGCATGAACCTCAACCTGAGCCTGAAAGTAGACCGTGCCGATTCAGTCAGCGCCCGAGTTGAATTCGCTATAGGTATTCTTCTTTCACGTGACAGTTTGCTAACAATAAGTAGTAAAAAGACAAATATCAGTAATAACAGCCAATTGTCATTAGCGAATTCCAATCTGTTGAATATGGTCATCCAGATTCACCTCGAGCATATTCAATTATTTCGTATGCCAACGTTAGATCCTGATCGATCGACCGTGGATCCGGGAATATCTTTGCATATACAGCCGAATCACTCCTCAATAACAACTCGGATATGAGTCTGGCCTGCCAATGTCGAATTCCGTGATCGACCATTGTGCTGCGTAATTCTTCCGAAGTAAATGCATCAGCTGGGAAGTCATATTTTGCGACCAAATAAGTGCGGATAATCGTGGATATTTGATCATAAAATGCCTCAACCGCCTCTGAGTTTGCAAGATCGTACTCATGCAAGGTGGCGAGGCGTTGTCTAGCAGCCGCTTCGGCAGAAAGATCTGAGCTTGAGTTCGACTTATCATCATCAATCCTGTCAGAGGATTTCAGCACAATATATGTCAGTGCTAGCCCCACCAAAAATAAAACTATGGCCGTGATGTAAAAATTACTTTCACTTTCCAGGCTCACCGATTCCTGTGGCTGGTTGCCCTTGAGTCCGACTTGACCAACTGGCAACAACGATACAAAAGTTGGTGTCTGAAATTCGGTAACTAATTCATCAGTCTGACCATCGTTATTAATTAAGAGAATCGTGACTGGAATACTCTCATTGGAAGCAGCTGATAAAAACTGTAGAGACCAAACAAATTCGGTGGCAATTTGATTTGTATTTTGGTATCCGACACTTATTTTTGGTAAAGACAACGGTTGAAGGTCTTGGTGAAATTCAGGCTCGACGTTTATAACACTTTTCGCTGGATGCGTCACTCGGACTATCAGTTCAGCAATATCACCCATGGATACTTCGTCAGGAGTGACTATTAATTCAACCGTAACTTTAGGTCCTGGGTCTGCTACCAAATAAGAAGGCGTAAAAGCTCGTTCAAGAAGTAACAGAGTAACCAGTGATAACACAAGTAACCATTTCAACTGCTTGATCTCCTTATATCCAAGGCTTTCTGGAAGAAAGAAGACACCAACTCTTTTGGGTCGAGTTCAGCCTCTATCAGGAGTTCATTGATGTTGTTCCCCGCCATGAGTTTTTGGTATTTACTCATCTGTTGATTTATAAAATTATGGATTGCAAGTCTTGTCTGATCATCCGACAAATCAACGATGGTTGACTCATGAGTCTCGGCATCACGAGCCTCAAAGATGCCTCTCTGTCGCAAGATTTTCTGTGGATCAGTCTTGAGTCGTATCAAAGCTATCTGATGAGTCAGGGCCAACTCGCCGATTCTCTCTATTCCGTCAACACTTGCAAAGTCCGACACAATAAATATTACGGAGCGTGCCTTGAGAACCCTTTTCGCAGCTTCAACACCATCTACTATCGAACTGAAGTGTACCCCGCTACGAGTATTTTGTTGCAAGTCAGAAAGAATTTCACTTAACACGTGACCAACTTTGGATCGATCTGCGGAAGGTTGAGATAAGCTTATGACCCTTTCAGAGAAGGTTATAAGGCCAACTCGGTCTTTCATTTCCATAGCCGCAAAACCAAGTAAGGCCAAAACACCAAAAAAACGCTGGTAGCCTACTCCATAAAGAGATGGAACCATCGAGGAAGAAACATCCACTAAGAAAAGTACCTCACGCCCCCGCTCTTCTTGATACTGTTTAACCCAAAGATCACCATATTTCGCTGATTGATTCCAATCAATGTGCCGAATATCATCGCCATACTGATATTGAACAGTATCTGCATATTCAAATCCGCTTCCCCTGAACATTGCCTTGTATCCACCCATAAAGTCAGCCAGATCAGAGACAAAAATGTCTCCCCGATACCCCCGAACATCGGCGCCGAACTTATGGTGAGGGTATATATCGAGCTGATCTAAAGAGTTCGGTAGTACCCGCTGGAAAAAATCGTCGATTCCCGATAAGGTGAACACTGATAATCCTCTTAGGGGACCGATATCCGTTGAAGGAGTTCGCCAATAATGTCGTCGGCATTCACCTCTTCAGCCTGAGCGCGATATGTCAAAACCAGTCGATGGCGAAGTACAGGCTTAGCCAATCCTTTCACGTCTTCAGGAACTACGTAGTTACGACCATCAATCAGAGCGGCGGCCTGAGCACCTATAGCTAGAAAACTAGATGCTCTGGGTGAAGCCCCGTACTCCACCAAACCGTTCAAGATATCACCGGCGGTCTCTTCCATGGGTCGAGTGGCTTGGACCAACCTCAAAATATATCTACGAATTCTTTCGTCTATTCTCACCTCTCCAATAAGGCCTTGCAATTCAACCAATTCTGGCGCAGAAACAACTGACCTGACCTGGTTAGATTTACCCGACAATTGATGGTTCAGTACGGTAAGCTCATCTTCCTCTGTCGGATAGTCAACTTTAATTTTGAACATGAACCTGTCAAGTTGAGCTTCAGGGAGCCGATAAGTTGCTTCCTGCTCTATCGGATTTTGAGTCGCAAGCACAACAAACGGTTCGGGGAGAGTTAAGGTATGACCACCAATCGATACAGTATTTTCTTCCATCGCTTCGAGAAGCGCCGAGTGTATCTTGGCCGGAGCACGATTGATTTCGTCAGCCAAAATAACATTAGTAAACAACGGTCCCTCCCGCACATGAAATTCACTGTCCCGTGGGTCGAAAATCATGGTCCCTGTCAAATCAGCTGGGAGTAAATCAGGAGTAAATTGAATCCGAGCGAAATCAACAGAAATAGAAGAAGCAAAAGTCGAAATGGTTAAGGTTTTTGCCAGACCAGGAAGTCCTTCGACTAAAGCGTGCCCGCGGCTTACCCCAGCTATCAATATGAGCCGGACAAGTTCTTCCTGCCCGATCACCACATCTGTTACAGCTTCAGCAATCTGAAGTAACTTCGAATGGGCATCGCCAAGACTACTTGGTAAATCGTCCATATCTACAAGACTACAATATACGCGACGATTCGGCTTTAAATCACATTAAATACTTCCAACAGCTTTCAGTTGTGTACTCTCAATGCGACTAGGGGCCATATCTGACTCAGAATACTCAACCCCACCGAGTACACCTAGTAATGATTCCAGACGGGGAAGCATATCCGCCAATTTCTTGTCATCAATTCCCGCTCGTGAAATATTGCTCACTGAGTTATTTTGCGTGTGAATTCTTAGGGTTACTGAATATGCACCAGGACACTCATCCAAAATATCAAACACACTCTTGAGTCTCCTTATATCAGCGGGTAAATCTTGCGTTTCATCCATACGAATTAGAAGACCAGTATCGTGAGTAGACTCACTGATTTTTTCCTTCACTGCGTTGGTATTATCGGGGTGTGGTCTCACGGTAGCAAATTTCGTAGCCGAACGACTCCTATATTCACGTACTCGTATCCCAGAACTCGGGCCAATGCGAAACTGCTGTTCGTTGAAGTTCGGACCCAGTTGTTTTTGTTCGTGATCCCAACCAACTATCCGCTTAACTGCAGTTGTGGTGCGCCCTGTCCTATTTGTACGCACTTCAGCTCTAGCGAGAATGATATTTCCCTCGCTCAATAACTTACCGCGTGAGTAATGTTCATACTCTTTATTCCAAATCATAATTTCAGATGAACCTGTAAAATCCTCTACCCGTATCGCAGCAAAAGGTTTGTTACTCGCCTTAGCCACCAGTTCTCTAACCTCTGTGATCAACCCACCAATCACGACTTCTTGACCGGAAAGATTGGCACCTACTTCCGCTATAGAATGAGTGCTATATGCGCCGAGTGATGATTGTGCTTCACTCAGAGGATGATCAGTTATATAGGTCCCTAGATATTCTCGTTCCCATAACTGAATTTGCTTACTCGGTATACGCATCGGGTCGCTGTCATCAAGTCGCCCCAATCCATGTGATGATTCTGAGACCATCATATCGAACATTGCTGTCTGACCAGTCTCACGCAGTTTGCGTGCTTGTTTACTTAGCTCTATTATTCGTTCAATATTCTGAACGACAACACCTCTACTCGCGAGCGAATCAAATGCTCCACCCTTTGTCAATGCTTCCAGCACTCTTTTATTTGCCGACTTTCCGGGAACCCTTGCCGCAAAGTCTTCCATCGAAGAATATTCCCCATTCTTCCTTCGCTCGTCAACAATCAATTCTGCTGTTAATGCTCCAACATCTTTAATCTGGCCAAGACCGTATCGAATATGCTCGTTATCAGCATCCACCTCAACGGAAAAATTCACTTCACTTCTATTCACATCCGGCAAAGTGATTTCTATCCCCAATCTCTGACATTCAGCAGCTGCCGAGGCTGTCCGATCACCAGCGGAAGAACACAAAACGGCAGCCATGTATTCAATCGGGTAATGAGCTTTCAAAAATGCCGTCTGGTATGCAATCAGTCCATAGCAAACCGCATGTGCCTTGTTAAAGGCATACCCGGCAAATGGTTCAATTAAATCGAAAAGCTTCTCACCAAGACGCCTTTCGTGACCCTGTTCCATCAAGCCACCAAGAAAACTCTCCCTCTCCTGGATCATCACCTCCGGTATCTTCTTGCCCATAGCTTTGCGCATGACGTCAGCTTGTCCAAGTGAGTATCCAGCAAATTTTCTGGCTATCTGCAAAACTTGTTCCTGATAAGTAATAACCCCGTATGTTTCGCCCAATATTTCTTCCAGATCAGGATGGAGGTAGTAGGGTGTTTCTAATCCCTTCTTCGCGTCTGCGAATTTTGGAATGTGTTCCATAGGACCGGGCCGATACAATGCGACAAGTGCAGCCATGTCAGAGATACCTGATGGCTCAAGCATCCGCGATGCTTCCGTCATTCCGGCACCTTCCATCTGGAAAACACCAAAGGTATGACCTTTCGCCATCATGTCACTGGTCTGGGGATCGTGATCTGGAATTTTCGACAGATCAACATGCTCGCTTCGAGTGACTTCGATAATTTCCAAAGCTTTTCCAAGGATCGTCAAATTCGTTAGGCCAAGATAATCAATTTTGAGTAGACCGACATCTGCGATATCATCCATTCCCCACTGTGAAATTGAGAAACCAGTAGAAGGATCGGGCCGCTGCATCGGTACTACCTCTAGGAGCGGATCCTTCGAAATGACAATCCCAGCAGCATGAGTGCTAGCATGCCGTGCCACTCCTTCTAACCTTCTAGCAAGATCAACAATCTCTTTCGTTTCACTCTCTTGGGCATACACACTCCCAAGCTCAGAATTCTTTAGTGCTACTTCAAGAGTCGTGTTCACTGTGCTTGGCACAAGTTTGGCCAAGCGGTCGCCTACTCCTGGAGCAAAGCCCAGAACCCGAGCTGTATCTCTGATAGACCCTCGCGCACCCATAGTTCCAAACGTGCCAATTTGTGCAACTTTATCTCGTCCGTATTTTTTTACCGTGTATTCAATGATTTCACTACGTCGGTCATCAGCGAAATCAAAATCTACATCTGGCATACCTATCCGTTCAGGATTGAGGAATCTCTCAAAGACCAGTCCCCATTTGATCGGGTCAACGTCAGTTACTCCAAGACAATAGAGCACTATAGAAGACGCTGCCGAACCTCGGACACCCATCCGTATCTGTTGCGATCGGGCATACTCAGCTATGTCCTTGACTATCAGCATGTATTCGTCGAATCCCGTTTGCGCGATCACACCAAGCTCGTAGGTCAATCGCTCCTCATGAGCCGATGTCACTTCGCTGTATTGTTGTTTTAATCCCTCGAAGGCAACCTCTCTCAAATAATCACGAGCCGAAATATGATCAGGCACACCGGGATTGGGAAGTTCAAGTCTGCCAAAACTCAAATCTATATCTACGGAATCCGCTATCACTTGAGTATTATCAGCAGCCTCCGGTAGATGAGGAAATAAAGCACGCATTTCATCTTCTGATCTAAGATAAAAGTCATGGCTGTCAAACTTCATTCTTTTAGGATCATTAATGGTGGAATTTGTACCTATACACAGAAGTGCTTCATGAGCATGTCCATCTGAATCTATAGTGTAATGAGAATCATTTGTTAGAACCGGGGGCAATCCCAAATCCTCCGCCAGAGCAATCAGTTCCTCAGTGGGTTTCGCAAATTTTTCGATGCCGTGATTCATGATCTCTACGTAATATCTTCCAGGGAACACTTCTCGGTACCAGCTAGCTACCCGCAAAGCCTCTTCCTGATCATCTCTTATAACGGCCGACATCAACTCACCTGAAGGACAACCCGACAGTACGATTAGTCCATCGGATTTATCTCTGAGAAGCTCACGATCAATCCGCGGTTTTTGATAGAACCCTTCTGAATGGGCTCGAGAAGTCAACTCCAGTAAATTCCTATAGCCCTCCAGATTCTGCGCCAAAATAGTCAAGTGGTTCGGTTGCCGTTCTTTCGGATTTCTGTCTGACATTGCCCCATGAGCCACATATGCTTCAATTCCGATTATGGGCTTGATACCGGCAGCTCTAGCTGATCGGTAGAACTCTAGTGCCCCGTGTAGATTCCCATGATCTGTAATCGCCACAGCATTCTGACCGAGTTCAACGACCTTGGCAACCATAGAAGACATCTTGGACATACCATCTAGAAGCGAATATTCTGTGTGATTATGGAGATGTACAAACATTTCTTGCGGGACTCTCTAAAAGGATCAGTTGCCTATTCAAATGAACTATAGCAGGGGTAAGAGAATAACACTTAAGTTGCCACATTTGCAAGATTAGCTATGTGACCACGCAGAACGTTATTACCGACTATTCCTCAGCGGTACCCAACTCAAAAGCCTCATTCAATGCCACTACTGCCCTGTTAACTTCCGATCGATCAACCACACAAGTGATACGTATATCAGAGGTCGATATCATATCTATATTTACGCCTGCATTAGTCAATGTTCTGAACATCTGAGCCGCGTAACCTGGCGAGTTCGTCATTCCTGAACCAACAACTGACACCGTCCCCAAGTCCGAATTGGTAACCACATCACGCGCCGAAAGTTCAGATTTCATCCTAGTGACCACGGTCTCAGCACTGGATAGCAAGTCAGGGGCCACCGTGAACGTTAGATCGGTAGTACCTTCCTCGGAGGCATTCTGGACTATAGTGTCAACCGAAACACCCGCCTCAGCTAGCGGCTCGAACAAGCTAGCCGCTATCCCCGGCTGATCAACCAATCCGCGAATTGTTATCTTCGCAACATTGGATTCATGGGTGACCGCTCTCGCCTTTTTCTCTTTCTCCATCTGGGCTTCCTTCCGAATTATTGTCCCCGGCTCGTTAGGATGATTAGTCGACCGTACATGAATTTCGACTTCATAGTCCTGGCCAACCTCTACGGCCCTCGGGTGCATAACTTTTGCTCCTGTTGTAGCCATTTCCAACATCTCGTCATATGAAATATCACTGAGAGATCGCGCTCGCGGACAGATTCTGGGATCTGAGGTGAATACTCCCGCCACATCTGTGAAAATTTCACATCGTCCTACACTCAATGCTGCTGCCAGAGCCACCGCCGTTGTATCTGAACCACCTCTACCTAGGGTGGTAGTGTCCTGATCCTCATTAATACCTTGGAACCCGGCTATTATGAGACATCCCCCCTTGGGCATACGGTCTATTATTCGATCAGTGTCGATATTCTCGATTCTTGCGTCACGAAACATAGCCGTAGTTTTGATCCCAGCTTGTGCCCCAGTTAGTGACAGCGCATCGATGCCCCGCTCCTGCAGCGCCATCGATAGAAGTGCACTAGAAACAATCTCGCCTGTCGAGAGGAGTGCATCGTATTCCCGTCCCGGTGGCTTATCGGTGATACTAGAAACCATCTCAATCAGCTCGTCCGTAGTATCACCCATCGCCGATACTACGACCACGACGGATGTGCCATCTCTACAAATTTCCGACAGCTGATTGGCTACTCGTACAATGTGATCAGTCGTCGCGAGTGATGAGCCTCCATACTTCCTGACCACAAGAGAATCTGTCTGCATCTTTATTATTTCCCGGTATCACTAACGACATGTGCACCCTCGGTTCCAATACCGCAGACATGCGAAGAGAAGGACAAACTCAGCTCATTCGCGCAATCCTCAAGAGCAATCAGCACAGGCTTCGAGTAACCTTTTTGAACGACGGCAGCTATTGTCGAGCCGCCACCTGAGAGATACGCGCCATATGCACCGGCTGACTGAGCTGTCTGAATTAACGGATACATCGCTGGAAAAATATTACTCCTAGCCGGCTGGTGAAGAACATCATCAAAAGCATATCGCAATAGGTCATAGCGCTTTTCATACAGAGCACCTATCAGAAATCCTACTCGGCTCATATTATGCACTGCATTTGACACAGTAATCCTCTCTGGTAGAAGCTCTCTCGATTCGTCCGTGGGCATTGCAAAATTGGGAACAAGTAACACTATTTCAAGATCACTCGGGCTACTTAAAGGTAGATTCAGTAAGCCATCCGTCAGCGGATCCGAGGCCACCACATGTATACCTCCATACATTGCCGGGTATAAATTATCCCCGTGACCTTCGAGGGCCAAACCAACGCCGATTAGCTCGTCACGCACGTTCAGTCGATGAGCGAACTGGGCCGCGGCAGTAATCCCGGCCGCCCGTGCCATGGCTGACGTGCCAAGACCACTTCCTACAGGTATCTCACCCCGAAAAGTTACCGATATCGTGTCTACGGTAATACCGAGCTGAGCTAACGACTTTAAAAACGCCTGCTCACCCATCGATCCGATGATGACCGGAGATATCGCATCTGCCGATTTATTTTCTCGGGGACTAGCATCCACCACAAAATCAAATTCACCGTACCAGTCCAAAGCCATGCCGACACAATCAAAACCTGCACCGAGATTCCCGGAGCTCGCCGGAGCCTTCACTCGAATACTTCTTTGCTTCATATTCACCCAAGACCAACCAGATTAATGTTTCAACCATCATCCTACTGCGACGATTGCTTGAGATATTGAGTTCCTAATTCGAATCAAGCCGTTCGAAAATAGTTGCAATACCTTGGCCACCACCGATGCAAAGAGAAACAAGTCCATATTTACCGTTGGTTCTTTCAAGTTCATGCATTGCCTTCACCGCCAGTATTGTGCCTGTGGCACCAACCGGATGACCCAATGCAATCGCTCCCCCATTTGGGTTAGTACGCTCTTCGGAGAGATCCAGTGCGGTCGAGCAGGCTGCTGCTACAGCTGCAAACGCCTCATTCAACTCAATTACATCCATATCCGCTATAGTAAGCTCTGCTCTCTCCAGTACTTTCCGTATGGCAGGAATTGGTCCGGAACCCATTATCTTCCAATCGACGCCTGCTTCCGCTCGAGCAACCATCCTCATACGTGGTATCAGGCCTAGTTCAGACGCCTTACGTTGGGTAGTAACTACCACGGCTGAGGCCCCATCATTTATACCCGACGAATTCCCTGCTGTGACTGATCCATCAGGCTTAAAAGCCGGGCGGAGGCCACCTAAGGTCTCCATTGTTGTAGATCTAGGGTGTTCATCGACTGAGAAAATCTCCGTGTTTCGCCCTCTTTTTACTTCTATTGGTGCTATTTGATCAACAAATCTGCCCTGATCGATCGCGATCCTCGCCCTCTCTTGAGATCTGAAAGCGAATTCGTCTTGAAGCTGTCTTGAAACTTCAAACTGTTCTGATAAATTTTCTGCGGTTATACCCATTGGGTAGTCCTCGAACGGATCGGTTACAAGATCCTGTGTTCCGTCCTCGAGAACACCATCGCCATAACGGTATCCATACCGGCCCTTACGCACATAAAAGGGCATAAGAGACATATTCTCAGCGCCTCCGGCAACCACAATCTCTGCGTCACCCGTTTCTAACCATCGAGCGGCTGTATTAATAGCTTCAAGACCGGAACCACAAATTCGATTCACTGTATAGGCAGGTGTCTCAACTGACAGTCCAGCTTTAATCGCCGCATGCCGTGCAATGTAGCCATCTTCAGCTACCTGACCGACACATCCTAGTACAACTTGGTCTACCAATTTGGGCTCTATACCAGCCCTCTTCACACTCTCACGAATCACATGAGCCCCTAGATCGGACGCCGAAGTCTCACTAAGTGAGCCGCCGAAAGTGCCTATCGCCGTCCGACAGCCACTAATTATTACTATATCTTCCATTTTTACCCCGCATTTACTTAGTAAAAGTCGTTATGACCAACCCCATGTATTGATTACTCAATCATTGTATGCGTTAAAGTCGCCGAATAACAAATAGTCTCCCACTGGTTGGGTAAGTGTTACTCGATTAACCGCAGAATAGCGTCCATTGCAATTCGAGCGATTACGTTAGCATCCTCGCCTGCATCTAACACTAGCCATCGGTCTGGTTCTCGAGATGCCATTTCAAGGTAGCCTTCTCTTATTTTTTGGTGGAAAGTCAACGACTCAAAATCCAAGTAATTATTGCCGCCAACGGGGGATGTCCCTCCAAACAGATCTTTTTGATTGACAATCCCGTGACGAGCTAGGCCTTGCTCCGGCTCGAGATCCAGCAGAATTGTGAGGCTCGGTTTCAAGTTACCTACCGTCAGTCGCACTGCCGTCTCTACCAACGATCTATCCAGACCTCTGCCATACTGCTGATATGCGTATGTAGAATCCGTGTATCTGTCACAGATGACGGTATTACCTTCCCCTAAGGCTGGCAGAATTATCTCCTGCAACAACTGAGCTCGAGCCGCGGAAAATACAAGTAGTTCTGCCAGCGGAGAGGGAGTTCCTTGCACTAGTTCGGTTGATATCCCGCTGCTAGCCTGGCTAAATAGAGCAGCCCTGAGCTGCTCCCCCAGCACAGTCCCCCCAGGTTCGCGACACAAAGTCACATGGTGTCCAATTTCATTCAGCGAGTTTTGTAATAATTGGGTTAAAGTACTCTTCCCTGACCCTTCACCGCCCTCGATCGTGATAAATGTGCCAGTAAGTTCGCTTGGTTCAGTACTCATCAGGCCCATATTACAACACGTTTATAGGGCTCACGTCCTTTTGATGTAGATCGCAAACCGTGTCTCTCAACAAGCTCATGCTGCATTCGCCGAATATGCGAATTTTGAGGTGATAATTCCACCTGCCCACCTCCATACATTCGTATAGAACCAGAAGCCTCCTCAGCTTCACTTAAAGCCTTCGTCATCGCATCTGTCTGTCTCGGAACTGTGTCACTAATGGACAGTAACTGGCGTTCAATTTGATGTTGAGTGTTGTTCCGAAGGACATATATAGGAACGCCAGTGTTCTCCGCTGTCTTCAACGGTCCTGATCGACGCCGATAATATGGACGAAGCGTCAAAATAGCATCAGCGTCACTCAGCGAATCTACCACCATCGAGTTCGAATGTGTGACTTTAATTGCCTTCTCTAGTCGTGCACGCGACACGCCAAACGGCAACAGCCGAACAACATCCGATTTATTTGATTCTTCACCATTGCTATCAATTGCATCAATTCCATGATCGAGGTTATCCGACAGCGAGTTAGAATTTATCGCAACTTCTCCGTACGACTCTATTTCACCAGCCGAACTGACTTTACGGATCTCCGCTGAGACTTCCTCGCCACGCAGTAATTTATCGACCGTAGAACCCACATCACTGTGGATGGCAAACTCACTAAAGGAATTAATCTCAACTAGAGATTCAAAAGTTGGCGCTGAACGCCTCTCAAGAATCGTCTTCTGTGTGTGTCGACGGCGTGCTTCTTCGTCAGAAAGAGTCACTGACTCGATTCCACCTACCAAATCAGAAAGTGTCGGGTTCTGCATCAGATTTGTGAGTTTGGTGCCATGAGCAGTCGCTATCAATATCACTCCACGTTCCGCGATTGTTCTTGCTGCCTCCGCTTCCGCGAGACTGCCAATTTCATCAATTACTATCACCTCCGGTGTGTGGTTTTCGACAGCCTCTATCATCACTTCATGCTGCGACTGTGGACTTGGGACTTGCATTCTACGAGCTGAACCAATACCTGGGTGTGGTATATCACCATCACCTCCTATCTCATTCGAGGTGTCAACAATGATCACTCTTTTACCCAGATCATCTGCAAATGTTCTCGCTATGTCCCGCAACATAGTGGTCTTCCCAACACCAGGTGCACCAAGAAGAAGCACACTAGAGCCTTTTTCGATCAAGTCATTTAGTGCCTGTCCTGAGCCGGCTATAGAGCGTCCAACTCGACAAGTCAGACCCACAATCTTGCCGCCTCGATTCCTTATCGCAGAAATACGATGTAATGTCCGGGGTATACCTGCGCGATTATCACCACCAAACTCCGAGAGCTGAGCGACGACAGTCCCAATTTCCTGTTCCGTGACAACCCCACCAGGTACCGATTCGTCACCGTCCAAAAACCGCACCAGAGGGGCTCTACCTAAATCCAAGATAATCTCAACCAGGGCGCTCAGATCTTTTGCTTTGATGTAGTCAGACACTCGTCTTGGCGCTATCGCCACTAATTGATTAATTTCCTCGTACTGATCCTGTTGAGGAAGACCCATCAACTCCAATTACAAGCCCCTTCGTTCTTCTAGTGCAACTGCTCTATCCATGCATCCAGTTTGCCATCGCGCAGATCTAGAAACGCTACTGTACCTAATTGTGTCTGCAGATTTCTCGGAAAAGTAGGTGAACCCGAATTAATGATTAATACATCGTCCCATTCCACTACCACTGGAACGTGCGTGTCTCCAGCGATCACAATAT
Source organism: uncultured Dehalococcoidaceae bacterium (assembly GCA_964606125.1). GTDB lineage: Bacteria > Chloroflexota > Dehalococcoidia > UBA2979 > UBA2979 > UBA2979. The sequence goes on from CAZSFJ010000001.1 coordinate 55,701, forward strand.
CCACAGGCCCACCAAAATGCCTGTCCATTCTCTCCTCTATCGAGGAAAGATGTGCGTATGGCCGATCCGGAAAGTCATGAGTCATGCCGATTTTCTTGCCTGCGACGGTAATATGCTGGTTGTAAGGCAATCGGGGATCGTCAGGAGCTACTTCTCTCCCGCTGGAGCCGTCATCACCATTCCCGCAAACCCCAAGGACCGGCTTCCCACTCCTTTCCTCGAAATAGTCCAACACAGCAATATCATGCATATCACCAGCATGCAGGATGAAGTCTACTTCCTTAAAGGCATCGTAAGCTTGGTCAAAAACATCGAACCTCGCCTCAGGTATATGAGTATCAGAAACTAACCCGAATAGAATCCCATTCGGATATTCTTCCGTAAAATCATGATGATCAAGTGATCGCCGTTCGGGTAGAGGAGAAGTCATTATAAAACTATAAGGACATTTACTCTCTACAGGATACAATTAGATTTAACATATCAGTGGGAGAAAGCAATGACTAACAACGGATCTACACAAGATAAGAGTGACAGCAATCCTCAAATTGGTAGCTGGACCGTGAAATCCGGCTTGGCTCAGATGCTCAAAGGCGGGGTGATTATGGATGTAGTCACTGCAGAACAAGCCATAGTCGCCCAGGAAGCTGGCGCGGTCGCGGTTATGGCCCTCGAACGAGTCCCGTCCGACATCAGACGAGATGGTGGTGTTGCCCGAATGAGTCACGTGACGCTAATCAAAGAAATTCAATCGAGTGTCTCCATACCTGTAATGGCAAAGGCACGAATTGGCCACTTCGTAGAAGCTCAAATATTGGAAGCTCTAGGGGTTGACTATATTGACGAATCCGAAGTTCTTACTGTGGCTGATGAACAAAACCATATAGATAAAACCGACTTTTCAGTCCCTTTTGTATGCGGTGCGAGAAATCTAGGTGAGGCTCTTAGGAGAATTGGTGAGGGTGCCGCCATGATTCGCACTAAGGGAGAAGCAGGCACCGGTGATATCGTTGAAGCTGTGCGGCATCTTCGCACTATAGACGGACAAATAAGAAAATTGACGTCAATGCGGAATGATGAACTGTATACAGAGGCAAAAGAATTACAAGTACCAATCGAACTTCTTCGCAGTGTATCAGAGTCCGGATCACTTCCAGTCGTCAACTTCTCCGCGGGAGGGGTGGCAAGCCCTGCAGATGCAGCCCTGATGATGCAATTAGGAGCTGAAGGAGTATTCGTAGGGTCCGGAATATTTAAGTCAGCCGCAGACATAGATGATGACTACAAAAGACTGGCACAGCAAAAGGCAATGGCTACAGCAATAGTCAAGGCGGTTACATATTTTGATGATCCGAAAATTCTTGCTGAAGTTTCAGCTGAAGTACCTCAAACTGCTATGAGAGGGCTGTCGGTAGCGCAGTTGCTTCCCGATGAGCTCATGGCGGGACGAGGTTCATAACAAACAGTGTCACTACAAATTGGGATCCTTGCTTTGCAAGGAGATGTCGCTGAGCATGCCGGAATTCTTGCGACCCTTGATGTGCATGTAACCAATGTCAAACGTAAGTCTGACCTTGCCAATATCGACGGACTCATCATTCCTGGCGGAGAGAGCACAGCTATCGCTCGACTACTGATTGCCTATGAATTAATAAGTCCTATAAGAGAAAAAATACTGGCTGGCTTGCCAGTTTGGGGAACGTGTGCGGGAGCTATATTGTTAGCGAAGCAGGTCACCAATCTTGACCGTCCATCTTTACAATTAATGGATATTAGAGTCACTCGAAATGCATTCGGATCCCAAATTTATTCGTTCGAAAAACAGTTACAAATCGACGGTATTGAGGGAGACCCGCTGAACGCAATTTTCATACGCGCTCCGATAATTGACGACGTAGGCAAGGAAACTCAAGTCTTGGCTACGCTGGAACAAGGTGCGATAGTCGCTGCAAAACAAGGAAACATGCTGGCAACATCCTTCCACCCAGAATTAGGAAATGATACACGTATGCACCAGTTATTTCTCAATATGTGTATCCAGTCGGCCAGTTCCAGTAACCAATAGATCGGCACTAACGAGATGAATATATTGTGATCACAAAATTAGTCTGGCCATTCCTTGGAATAGTGGCTTGCATATTGCTTATAGGCTTCTTTGAATCATCTGTCCCTCTACTAGCGCTTTTGAGTTTGTTGTGTATCCTCGCTGGTCTCAGAGTCATCGAACACAAACTCTGAACATCTCACATGACTTATCCTCCCAAAAATACAACACGTGGAGTAATTAGGTTAAGTGACACACGACCATAACGTTCTATTTAGCGCTATCCCCGTTAACATCTTCTGTATAGGAGGCAGCGTATGAGTGTAGTGGGGGACTTTTCAAGTACAGACATAACCGTAGACATGGATGGGTTTATAGCCACAGTCGAGATCCACCGACCGCCTCACAATTATTTCAATCAGGCAATGGTGACAGGGATTGCTGATGCCTACGAGTTCTTGGAAAAAGAGACCAACTGTCGCGCGATTATATTGGCGTCCGAAGGAAAATCATTCTGTGCCGGTTCTTCTGTGGTCACTACTGGGAAACTAACAACCGAGGAAGAACAGGTAGTGTCTTCTGGGACAGCTAATGGCAGAAATCATATTTACGAGCAGGGCACCAGGATGATGTCAGGTGAAATACCTGTTATCGCAGCTATACAAGGGGCCGCGATCGGCGGCGGCTTGGGTCTGGCTTTGACTGCCGATTTTCGAGTCGCTACTCCACAAGCCAGATTCAGCGCCAATTTCGCACGACTGGGTTTCCATCATGGATTTGGTCTAACTGTCACTTTACCGAGACTCGTAGGTAATCAAGCTGCGATGAATCTACTTCTCACTGGCCGACGAGTAAAGGCAGACGAAGCGCTAGAACTCGGCCTGTGCGACGAAGTAGTTGAACTGGGAGATTTAAGAGCTCGAGCTGAGATGCTGGCTGATGATATTGCGTTGTCGGGTCCACTTTCTGTTCGTGCCATACGACGAACCATGCGAAGAGGCTTAGTCGAGCAATTTAGAACCGCGGTGGATCGTGAGCAAGTTGAACAAGAATGGCTTAGAAAGACTGCGGATTTTCAGGAAGGAATTAATGCCGCAGCAGCAAGGCGGGAACCTAATTTTTGTGGTAAATAGTACACTCGCCAATGTCACTTCCACTTACGCTAACTCTTGTTACCAACTTCAGTGATAACAAACTGAATAGATCCAAATATTAGAAAAATATCGGACTACCCCAGAGATTTCATATAAAATATTCTCCAACACGCCAACACTAGGTGGCAGCGCCTACCTCAAAAGGGGCCAAAATGGACCTCATGATAGATCAAATTAGCTCTATGTCGTTGAACAAGCCCGACGGTGTTTCCCTTGAAATTGCAGCACTGTCACCAATACTTGGACGCACTTGAAGGCCATAGCCAATATAATCAGAGCTTGAAACTATAAAAGACAAATCAAAAATTGCAGAAGTTTAATGGATTCCTTTCATGAAAAAGGTGACACATTTAGGTCCCACAGGCACCTACACAGAAATGGCCGCTCGTGCTTTCAAAAGGGATGCTGAACTTATACCTTTACCGAGTGTAGCTGAGGTAATTGAGACGGTTATTCGAAATGACGCCGATATGGCCGTTTGTGCCTTTGAAAACTCAATTGCCGGGACTGTGTCTATCGAGACAATTGATTTGTTGTTAAAACCTGATTTCCCTTTGAACATATGCGGAGAAGTTGTTCTCGATATATCACATATGCTTATCGGTCGTGGTGATCTGAATTTAGAGAAAATCCACACCGTGTACAGTCATCCATCGGCACTTGCCCAATGCCGACAATCTCTTCAATCACTAGTTCCTCAAGCAAATCAAATAGAACTGCTGTCAACCACGGCGGCCGTAGAGACAGCAATGGCGGACGGAGCGTCCGCAGCTATCGCTGGCGACCTAGCAGCCAAAGAGTTCGGCGCGTATATTCTTGCCAGGGACATCGGTGATGAGAAACATAATGCCACACGTTTTCTGGTTCTTTCAAAGGATAAAACCAACCCTACTGGTGACGATAAAACTACTCTAGTTTTCAATACTATCGATGCTGAAAGTGCGGGTTCGCTTGTGAACGTCCTGGAGATATTTGCTAACCGAGGCATCAACCTCACCCGTATAGAGTCCCGACCAACGAGACGTCAGTTGGGAACGTACGTATTCTCAGTGGATGTACAAGGTCACCAGAGCGATGAAAATGTCGCCCAAGCACTAGAAGAGATGGAAATGAATACTTCCTGGGTAAATGTCCTTGGATCTTACGCGAGGTGGAAATGAAAGTCATAGGTAAAGAAATCGGCAATGATTTGAATCAACTGTTTGGTCAGATTGAGACTCGAGTGAAAACCGAACTGCAGCGCGAGATAAAGTTTGAAGGTTTTGAAGGAGAAACTCTATCTTCTGTAATATGGGAAGAAAATGAAATTAGAGTCCGACTACATACCGGTGCACCTACCCACGCATTACCCGGCATCGTCGGTGTGGCTCTCCAACATATCCGGCAGCGCCTCGATCGCTTCCCCACAGTGAGGCGTATTCAACAAGATATAGAGGGAGGAGCAATGGTCCGAGACGCACTAAGAGAATTGATTCTCGGACCGGAGGCTTCCGAAAAGCTCGCTCCCCTTGCACTTGATAACGAGTGGCAAAACGAACAAAGGCATCAGGGACTTAAGTTGTTTCTTCGTGATGCGCCTCCAGAATTCAATGAAGTAGGAGCCCCTGGGAACGCATTCGCCGCCCTATTATTTGCTCGGTACTCGATCGAGCACCCTGAAAAAATGTGGGTGTCTTTGGAAAAACAATTCCAAAATGAACTCCCTGCCGCAGCCGAAAATGGAAAGACCGTCTATGAATTAATATCATCAACCGGATGGAGTACTGCGGGCGCAGCGCTTGAGTCTATGATACTCGCCCGAGATGAACTAAACCTACAAAACTATGCCGGGGTCGAGGATAGACTCAAGGGAGAAATTCTTTAGATCTCAGGCAGCAGATTTTCTCATCCATGGAGCTAAGTATGGTTGCCATTCATCATGTTCCTCTATATATGAAACAAACAGTCGCCCAATATTGACTCTTGGCGGAACCGGAGTTGCATTTATGCGCATATTAGCCTGTCCAGGGGTGCGACCACCTTTTCTGTGATTGCACTTAGAGCATGCTGTCGTAACATTCTCCCATTCGTGCAGCCCGCCCAGACGCCTAGGGACCACGTGGTCAATAGTTAACTGACTCAGTTCAGCTTCTACTCCACAGTATTGGCATTTATATCCATCTCGAGCGAATATCTCTTTTCGGCTAAGACGAGGCTTCGGAATGGGTCGCTTAACATAATTTTGTAACCGAATCACTGAAGGTGTATCGTAAATCTTTCCCTCCGCACCTTTCATCCCTATAGGACCAGACTCAACTATATCTGCTCGTCCAGTGAGAGTTAAGACCATCGCACGTCTAACCGCACACACATGAAGTGGTTCATAATTCTGATTGAGCACCAGTGAAGAAAGGTTTCGAACAGTAATTAGAATATGCCTCCCCGGATAGGGTAACCGAATTTATTCTATTTGTTCGTATCCTTCATACTCAGTTGAGATATTGCCTCTCGCCAGCTAGTTAATTGAGCTTGAGGATCCTGAAATTCAGAGGGAAGCATCTGACTAATCAATGAAACACTTCCTAACAGATTATTGGCCAACGGCGACGATTCGACGTCCTTCGCCAACCACTCCACAGCAGGAAACACTGCAATCGAGCTAAGCGAAAGCGTCACAACCAGTAGTGCTGTCAAACAACCTAGGATCATTCCCCCAAAGCGATCAAGCCACCCCAACATTAAAACCTTCGTTAGACCCCGCAATAGCAGGCCAAATAAATAACCGAGCAAAATCATTCCAAACATAACCGCCAGAAAGGCAGCGAAATCAGCGGCGGTAGGATCGTCGATAAGCACCCCAAGATTGCCAGCGAGATTTTCATACAAAGAGCTAGAAGCGATCACACCTACAACCGCACCAACAAAAATCGAGCATTGCATCAAGAATCCATGCTTAAAACCGCTAAACGTTAACAAAAGAATTATTGCAGTGATCGCACCATCTATCCAATTCATCAATGCTCAGTTATCCTCCGATGCTGCTTCCAGATACTCGATTGAAATCACTAAATTACTATGAGGCCAATGTCGAATCCTAATCGCTCTATCAGGGTTGGTGTTAAGAAATTGATACGCATGCGTATTGACTTCAAACAGTCGTCTATCGATCAGGAGATAATTAACCTGACCAAAAATCATCATGCGGCTCTTTTGCCATAAACGTGAAGCTTTGCCTTGCGTCACAATCGGGCTACTACGGATATCTCTGGCTGCTGACACCAGCTCTATGACAATTGCAATAGAAAATACCCCTACTATTATCAAACCGATGACTGTCTGTGGAAGTTGTGCTATCAGCCATGAAATCAACAAGATACAAATAAAACTCAACGGTAAAAACACCATGAATTTTCTCCAAACGAGCTTCCTACTTTCCGATTCATCACGGAATTCAATGAAATTTCCGGCAAGTTCCTGAGATTGTTCGATAGAGGATCTGGCTGCAAACATTAGTGAAATAATCTTTATATCCGCGATTACTGCACCTACGGCAGCCAACATCACCACCAAATTGAACTCCAGTCCTATCTCATCGATGAAGTCACGAGAAATGCCCTCCGCTATAAAGCTAAGAACTGTGAAACAGGTCAAAATTATCCCCGGGATTCCCCATTTCAACAATGATCTCTTATCTAATGACTGCTCAGATAATTCCACTATTTTTCCTACAGGAATCGACTCCTGATCAATCTTGGATTTATCTTCGAACTTAAACATCCGTCTAATCCTCTTTTTTCAAATCCAACGGTATTTTCAATTCCATACCGACTGGGAGAGCCTCGAAATCTTCAAGGTCATTCTCTTGCATCACCAGCTTAGTAAATTCATGTAGGAATGCTCCATTCGGAAGAAATTTTTCAGCAATCGCATACAGGGAATCCCCCTCTACGATGATATAGACCGCGTACCTTTTGGTTTCTTCAAAATCACTCGCGGCATTACCAGTCGTAATAGCTGAGGCAAGGGTCTGAGGTTCTGTGTACAACTCATTTGGTTGAATTACCAGGGTTCGAGCTGCAGTTGTACTATCTGCCGGTGCTGTTGAGTCAATCTGTGTCGATGCTTCTGATTTAGTCATCAAGACCGCTGTGGGTGATTGGGTCTTATCAGGTACCGGGCTAATCACATACTGACCCAAGGGATATTCTTCGGATACAGCTTGCGTTAGTAGGCTGACTTTACTTTCCTGACTCAATGGCACGCTCATCTCGTTGGAAATTATGCGATCTCCTGAACTGCCTAGCATCAATACAAAAACGACTAGGCACGAAGAACATATCGCCACAAATGCCCATCTGCTCAATCCCCGAAGCGCACCATCGCGGTTCGATGTTTCACACCTCTCGCAGAGCGGCTCAGATCCCTCTGACCGAGTAACCAAAACATTATGGCATCGGCTGCATTCCGACATAAACCGAGGTGTCGATAATCGCCTAGATCTCTCTATCACGATTAAAGATTATCGCAGATCGAACATTTCCTGCAAAACTGATTAATCCAGGGGCCAACTTCCGTTATTTGACCTCAACAGTTGCACCCGCAGCCTCAAGAGCATCCTTGATCGAGTCAGCATCTTCTTTGCTTACGCCCTCTTTCACGACTCCAGGGGCACTCTCCACGAATTCCTTCGCTTCCTTGAGACCTAGATCAGTAATACTTCGTACAGCCTTAATTACATCAATTTTCTTTTCGCCAAAGCTCGCAAGAGTGACTGTTACCGTGGCATCTCCACCAGCATCAGCGTCACCACCAACTGCATCCACCGGGGCTGCTGCCACAGCCACTGGAGCTGCTGCCGTGACTCCGAATTCTTCTTCGATTGCACTATTGAGATCACGAAGCTCGACGAGAGTCATCTCCTTGACTAGTGCCATTACATCCTCAACATTACTCATGATTGTTTCCTTCCGTTTTCATAAAACTAACAAAAATTCAATTACTTAATACGCGAGTATCTACTACTTGTTCTCATCTGCCTCCGCTTCCAAAGTTATCTCTTCTGCCGAAGTTTCTTCCGCTGCTGGAGCTTCTTCCGCTGCTGGAGCTTCTTCCGCTGCCGGAGCTTCTTCCACTGCCGGAGCTTCTTCCGCTAATTGCTCCGCCCGTGCTGAAATTAGTCCTGCGAAATCTCTTTGAGTGGCAACCAAAAGCGACGCGAATTCCGAAATTTTTCCTACCAGATTACCCGCCAGACGAGCCAACAGTTCCTCTTTCGATGGTAGAGTCGCCAGGGTCTCTATGTATGATTTATCAACTAGCTCCCCCTCATATATCCCATTCCTAATCTCGAAGTTAGTTTCCTCTAGGGAAGACAGGTATGAAACGAGGGTTTTGATCGCAGGTACTGGTTCGTCGTAAGCAAATACGACTGCCGTAGGCCCATCAGCCAATTCAGAAAAAACAGGTAAACCTGCATCGTCGGCCGCTCGCCTAAGCAATGTATTCTTGACGACCTTCACATCAATTGCCGCGTCGGACATAGCCTGTCTGAATAGAGTTTGATTACCAACGCTCTCACCGACGTATGAGGTAGCGACCGCAAGCTGTGCCCGTTGGATCCGATCCACCAAGTCGGCTACCTGCTGAATTTTTCGTTCTGTAGGCAAAATTCATCCCCTCTCTAGATATCACAGGGGATGAAAACCAAAAGACTTAGTCTTTCGCATTTTCACCTATCACCTGCAATGGTGGGGGATAATGCCCCCGTTAACAGTGCCATTGGTCTTTGGCCTAGGTTTTCTTATCTTATCGGCTAGACTGAGAACTCTATCGAAATCACTAGCTACCGTCTATAGCCGCTAGATAGTCTCCTTCAAGTCTTGCAAATCCAAATTCACACCAGGCCCCATCGTTGCTGATATGCTCGCCGACCTAATCAGGTCGCCTTTGGTCCCAGTGGGTCTGTTTCGCTCCATTTCTGAAACGAGACTCCTAAGATTCTCTACCAGTGCGTCTTCATCAAAGGAGGACTTACCTATTATCGCGTGCACACCATTATTCCTATCCAATCGGAAGTCAATTCGACCTGATTTGACTTCCTCAATTGCCTTGGGAATATCCTCCCCCGAAAGAACCGTATTCGTTCTAGGGTTAGGCATAAGTCCACGAGGGCCCAAAACTCTTCCTAATGATCCTACTTTCCCCATTAATTCCCTTTGAGCTATCGCAACATTGAAGTCCAACATCCCACCTCGAACCGACTCCACCAGATCATCACCACCTACGTGGTCTGCGCCTGCTTCCTTAGCTAATGCTGCGGCTTCTCCTTCCGCAAAAACAGCTACCCGCACCTCACGACCAGTTCCATGAGGGAGACTCACTGAGCCACGAAGCTGCTGGTCTTGGTTTTGACCATCGAGTGCGGTCTTAATATGAAGCTCCACTGTTTCATCAAACTTCGCGGTTGCGGTCTGCTTGACTAATTGAATTGCCTCCTGCACCTTGTAATGTGCTTCGCTATCCACATCAGCTAACGCCTGTGTCATTCTCTTACCTTGCTTAGTCATCGTCCTGTCCTATGCCTCTAGTCTTCCACTTCAATTCCCATAGATCGAGCAGTACCTGCAACAACTCTGACCGCCTGATCAAGATCATTTGTATTTAGATCAGGCATCTTAACTTCTGCAACCGCTTTGAGTTGCTCCCCCGTAATTTTGCCAACCTTCTCTAACAAAGCAGACGATGATCCCTTCTGTAATCCAATTTGCTTCAGAATTAATTCTGAAGTCGGAGGAGTTGTGATAGTAAAAGTTAGAGTGCGGTCCTCGTAGATTGTGACTTTCGCAGGAATAGTATTACCTTCCTGTCCTTTGGTCTGATCATTATATTGACTGCAAAAGCCTGGTATGTCGACTCCGTGGGGCCCCAACGCTGTACCAACAGGCGGAGCAGGAGTTGCCTTCCCTGCCTCTATGTGCATCGTTAAAACAGCTCTTATTTTCTTTGCCATTTTCTCGCTCCCCTACTGCTTTTCGACCTGAAGAAAATCCAAATCCACTGGTGTCTCTCTACCAAACATGGACACCATCACTCGCACTCGACCCCGATCCGTATCGATGGAATCAACCTCGCCGAGCATATCTGAAAAAGGACCATCAATCACTAGAACTGACTCCCCTACTTCGAATCCAATGTTGAATGTAGCCTGGCCAAGTTCCTCTTCCTTTATAAGCTGCTCCACCTCATCATCGGGCATAGGGAGGGGTCTACCGGTCTCAGAATTTGAAGCTGCAAAACCGGAAACACTAGGTACGTTCTTAACGGCACGCCAAGTATCATCATCGAGAACCATCTGGATGAAAACGTATCCCGGAAATTTCTTGAAAGTTACAGTCTTCCGCTGACCGCCTCTGATCTGAATCTCCTCGACTGTCGGAATAAACACCTCATATATGCGATCGCCTAGATCTAAAGTCTCGATCGCCTGCTCAATGTGTTGCTTAACGTTTGCTTCATGCCCAGAATACGTCTGCACTATGAACCAATTGCTACCATCCCGTTTAAGCGTTACTGGATTTGCAGTAACTGCCGATTGTTCTTCGTCGCTAATGAAAGAATCAGTGACCATAATAATATTTCCTCACCGGTATCCAGTTAAACCTCTAGTTCAACTGGTTTAAAACAATACCTGCTCTACCACCCAACTAAACAACAAATCAAATCCGCCTAATAGCAACCCAAGAATTAAGGATATTACTATCACCACTCCTGTTAGATTAGCGATCTCACCTCTGCTGGGCCATGTCACTCTCTTCAGTTCGCTGAAAATGTCGATGATCCATCGTGGTTTCCACCACGTTCCAACATTGACAGACTCATTAGCCACACGACTCGACCCGGCACTCGTCTGGGCAGGGACACCCCGTGGGGGATTCTTCCGACTCTGCCCTTTTTTCTCCGCTCTCGCTTGCTCTCTCCGAGCTCTTCTTCCCATACCAATTACCGAGTCTGTTGATGACGCACGTGCGCACGACACTTCGGGCAATATTTCCGGAGCGACATTCTATCCGGATCATTACGTTTGCTCTTCATTGTGGTGTAATTTCTGTCACTACACTCATCACAAGCCAAAGTTATATGCTCTCGATCGCCTTTAGCCATCTTAAAACCCCTAATGCACTATTCAATAATTGAAGTTACTGCTCCAGCTCCAACGGTTCTACCACCTTCACGAATCGCGAATCGAAGTCCTTCTTCAATTGCAATCGGTTGACCAAGTTCAATTGTCATCTCGACATTATCTCCTGGCATTACCATCTCCATACCATCTGGTAACTGGATAGCTCCTGTCACATCAGTAGTTCGAACATAGAACTGAGGTTGATAGCCTGGGAAAAATGGAGTATGTCTTCCCCCATCTTCTTTAGATAGAACATATACTTGCCCAGCAAATTTTGTATGTGGGGTTATCGACTTAGGAGCTGATAGCACCTGACCTCGTTGTACGTCATCACGCTCTACTCCACGCAACAAGCAGCCTACGTTATCACCTGCTTCACCAGATTCCAGACTCTTCTGGAACATCTCTACACCAGTACAAGTAGTTTCCACAGTATCTGTGATACCAACGATCTCAACCGTTTCACCTACATTCACCTTACCGCGTTCAATACGGCCAGTTACCACGGTTCCACGCCCCTGGATACTAAATACGTCTTCAATCGCCATCAAAAATGGCTGATCAACATCACGCTCTGGTTGTGGTATATAACTGTCCACTGCATCCATAAGCTCATCGATAGCCTTAACAGCAGGATCGTCATCAGAACTTGCTTCCAAAGCCTTTAGTGCCGAACCACGAATAATTGGAGTGTTATCTCCATCGAAGCCAAATTCCTCTAAAAGTTCCCGAAGTTCAAGCTCAACAAGCTCCAGAAGTTCCTCATCATCCATCATGTCAACTTTATTCAAAAATACACAGATATTAGGAACCTCAACCTGACGGGCGAGCAATAAATGCTCACGAGTCTGAGGCATCGGCCCATCTGGTGCCGCTACCACTAAAATTGCTCCATCCATCTGAGCCGCACCGGTGATCATATTCTTGATGTAATCAGCGTGACCTGGGCAGTCTACGTGGGCGTAATGTCGCGCATCTGTTTCATATTCCACATGCGCGATAGCAATCGTAATACCACGTTCTCGTTCTTCTGGAGCATTATCGATTTGATCAAATGCCGAAAAATCAGCCATACCCTTCATCGACTGCCGCTTAGTTATCGCCGCAGTTAACGTTGTTTTACCATGATCCACGTGACCGATGGTCCCCACATTCGCATGTGGCTTCGTTCTCTCAAATACACCCTTTGACATCTCTTACTCCTGACCTCACATCTATCAATCTATACTCAGCTATTTGTTTTCCTGTCCT
>CAZSFJ010000002.1:0-48221 GCA_964606125.1 uncultured Dehalococcoidaceae bacterium
AATACGACGATCTCATTTTGAATGCGGTTCGCCCGTTGGTCACTCGCGAACTAATTCTTTGTGGAATTCTTATAACTCTTCAAAACACATCATTTATCGGCTCAGTAATCACGCAAGCGGGGACGAGCCTCGCTCAGGCGTCAATGATCGTTGTCGCAATAATCGGTGTGCAACAACTCATTACCAATCTCATTGAAGAGTTTGCAACCAAACCACAATCAGGACCAGACGAAGATTTTCAAGTGTCGGACTTGATCGATGCCAAAGTTCTTCCATTTTGGCGTCGAGTATTCAATGTCCTCATTGTTTCGTTTGGAGCACTATTCGTGTTTCAGGCTATCGGGGTTCAAATTTCGCCGTTGCTCGCTGGTCTTGGAATTGGTGGGCTGGCAGTCGCATTAGCAATACAACCACTTCTTTCAAATGTTATCGCTTCTTCGTTTATGCTCTCTGATTCCTCCGTACGTGTAGGTGACCTCATCGAAATTGAAGGAGGAATCTTTGGAACCGTAGACGACATCGGTTGGCGGGCAACAAGAGTGAGAACATTCGACAACAATATCGTGATGATCCCAAATGCTACTCTATCGAATTCAACTGTCACTAACTTCGACAGTACTGATCGCGCCGCGGATGCACGACTGATGGTTGGAGTAGCCTATGAGGTTGATCTCGAGCACGTAGAGTCTGTATGCCAAAGTATCCTCAAAGAAATTCAACAAGACTTCCCTGATATCACCGTGAGGGATCGTGATCCAGTTGTCCTCTTCACCGCGTTCGGTGACTCAAATATCGATATTCTTCTAAAAATACGCGCAAAAACACTTGCTGACTCATACACCATTAAACACGAACTAGTAAAACGCACTCATGGTCGATTCAATAAAGAAGGAATCGTCATCAATTACCCAGCTAGGCGTTTGATACTAGAAGAAGGTGATACCAGCGGGCTCGCGAGACCCGTATGAAAAGCCAATGAAACGTAACTGGAGAGATTTGCTTTCCCTCGATGACTCGCAGTTGCTCAAGCTTTGCAAGGTATCTACTCTGCGACGTCCCGGTCCAGGAGGCCAAAAAAAGAATGTGACGGATTCTGCGGTGCGACTCAGATTGACCGGTGAAAATATCGAAGCGACTGCTGGAGAGTCACGCTCACAGCACACCAATAAAGCAAGCGCTCTAAATCGAATGCGGTTAGAAATAGGCCTTAATCTCAGAGCTGTTGTCGAGGATGATTTTATTTTGAATCTCAAATCTCTCAACTACCTGACTAGTAATGCTAAGAATAAAAACTATCCCGAAATAATTGCACTGATTTTCGATTATCTGGCGGAGAACAATTGGGATCCAAGATTACTAGCCAAAGAAATGAATATCGGGCAAAAAGCCGTGCTGAAGATTATAGAAAAGGACCGTCGGGCGATCAGAGCCTTGACCGAGGCGAAACAGACGAGTAGTCTTCGTCATTCACGAAAGTGAATTAACGACTTCCTATAAGAGCGTTATTCGACGGGACACAAACTATGCCTAAAGTTCAAGTAATTGGCGCCACCGGCTACGGAGGACTTGGAATCCTCGAATTACTCACTGCCCATCCTGAGTTTGAAATAACAGGATTGGTTGCCCGTGATATCAGATCTGGCAGGAGTGTCTCCGATGTCTACCCTCACCTCAAGGGACGCTGCGAGCTGCCTATCGCCACTATTGATGAAATCACAGTGGGTGACAACGCCGATATAGTTGTGTTTTCGACACCAGACGGTGTCTCCCAACAATATGCAAAATCTCTGAACGAGGCTGAAATCCGATTCATTGACTACTCCGGAGATTTTCGGTTCAAATCAGAAGCTGATTACGGTAAATATGCGGCTAAGCATCCATCGATTCGGGACCACGCACATTTGGTTCCAGAACTTCTACCGCAAGCGGCATATGGAGTATCAGAACTGAATATGGACTCCCTGGGACAGGCTGATATTGTGGGAAACCCGGGCTGTTTTGCAATCGGCATAATACTGGGACTCGCCCCCCTATTTGATCTGAATATAGTGGAAAATAACCTAGCACTAGTCGACGGGCTCACTGGGTCATCGGGGGCCGGAAAAAAACCGGCTCCCCTGCAGCATTTCTCTCATCTTAACGACAATGTTGTCCCGTATCGCGTAATGAACCACCAACACACTGTGGAAGCCGAAATAGTACTCGGTGGCCTCAACGGAACAAAACCAGCAACGGTGGAATTCATTCCTCATCTTCTTGGTACAACCAGAGGCATTTTGAACACTATGCACGTCAATTTAAATCGAAAATTCACACGAGAGAACCTGCTAGAAATTTTTGATGATTTTTATAGCGACCACCATTTCGTTCGGGTGTTGGACACGGCCCCAACTCTTAAAGACACGCTTGCCTCGAACTACTGTGACATATCGGCATTCGTTTCTGAGGATCAATCTCGTGCTGTTATAATCAGCAGTATCGATAATCTAATGAAAGGCCAGTCTGGTTCTGCCCTACAAAATATGAATGTAATGTTCGGATTCGATTCCACACTGGGACTAGAGCGGGGCCCATTGTATCCCTAGGAAATCGCCCCCAGACGCCGCGGTGATTAAATTTCGACTCAGTGAAAACATTCAACCGGTAGGATAAGTAGATGGTTCTACCTCCACAATTCGACCAGCCGCCAGGTGAATTCGCGAAACGAATAGATTCCGCCATAGATGTGGGACAAAACAAGCTGTTTCGAGTACTCTGGTTCATACTGCCTCCTCAATCAATCGCACGGGATATTCGATTCCAAGCTCTAATCGTCTCTAGATTTTTATGCGATCTTGCTCTCCAAGCGTTACTATTCTCCGCCCTTATTTTTTCAGCTCAAAATGGCGGTACCGATGGCGACGCTGCATTTATAGGTGTGAGTTTCCTGATACCAGGGGTTCTGCTTGGGCTGTGGGGTGGAGCGGTGGCAGATGCCTTTCCAAAACAAGCGGTCCTGGTTGCAGGCTATGTCGCTATGGGTGGTTTGTGTCTATTGCTCCCTCTGATATTTGGGATGACTTCGACAACTTTGCTAGCTGCCCTATTCACTGTCAGGATTTTACATCAAGTGACACAACCCGCAGAAGCGTCGGCAGCACCCTTAGTTGCCGATAGCGAGGAGTTAGCCTCTGCCAACTCATTCTTGCATCTAAGTTCATCCGCTGGAGAAGTATTAGGAAAAGCACTACTGGCTCCAATCATGGTGAGTATCTGGGGAATAACCCCCGTTGGAATACTAGCCGGTGTGCTGTTTATTCTTTCGGGGATTCGCGTAGCTAAATTCAGACCCACACAACACTTGAATGCGCCGGGTATTCCAACTGCACCTACGGATCGTTTCTCCCGCACCTCACTTCAAGTATCAGAAAATGAAAAGCCTAGACTTCGACACGTTTTGGTATGGCTTTTAAATGAAAAAGAAACTTTTATAATGCTACTTCTAGCAGCAATGGCGTCGACTATTGGAGTCGTACTGACGGTGCTGGCACCCCGTTATGTCTTGGCAATTCTAAATATCTCACCCCAGTACGCATTTTATGTTTTTGCTCCTGCCGCCGTCGGATTTGGGTTTGGAATGCTTGCCGTGCCTTTTCTTATAAACAACACGTCAGAAAAAATAGCTGGATTCATCGGCTTTGTTTTAGTAGCCGTGTCTGTCTCGTTGATAGGTCAAATAGTGCCGGTTTCCCAATTTCTACGACCGCTACTCTTACTTGATCTTGCAAATATTAATGATCTCACTCAGGCAGCAGGTATGCTTTCCTTTTTTACCGGTCTAGGTATTACACTCGCCGCTGCTGCCACTCAAACTTATATCGGAAAATATGTCCCTTATACAATCCATGGACGCGTCTTTGCCTTGCTCGGCGTCTTAAAGGATGGACTCGCAATCCCGCAGTTAGTAGCTATAGGTGTGATCACCGATCTTGTAGGTGTTGAAACTGTACTGACTGTCGCGCCGTTCGGCATAATTTTTATAGCCGGAGGGCTACTCTTACTCTCTAGCAGATATGGGAGTGAGTCTCCTCACGCCGGACAATAATCACTTAATATCCTGATTAGAAGGTTATTGCGGGAGACCGTGTTCAAACTATGACTGACTCAAATTCGGCGCTACGTTCAGGCATAACCAAAAACAGCATTATTTATTATGGTTACTGGATAACTCTTGCGGCCTTCTTCGCCCAACTCATCTCGGTCGGCACGCAGAATGGTGTCACAAGCACCATGCTTGACGCGATGAGTGACGACTTTGGTTGGGAGCGGTCGGAGTTCCTCTTAGGACAAACAGGATCGCGAGTTACCATGGCTTTGGTCGGTTTTGTAGTAGGTGCGTGGATAGATCGCTGGGGCGGGCGACCACTGATGGTAATTGGCATGACCATCGTAGGAGCCTCGATGTTCCTAACAAGCGCGATACAGGAATTTTCCATAGCAGGCATTACCATCTCGCCATTAGCACAATGGTTAGTTCTACGGTCGGTTACGTTCACTATCGGCGCTGCGATGATCGGGAACCTCGTGGTAAACGTCACCTTGGCTAAATGGTGGGTCGAACGAAGAGGCTTGATGGTTGCAATAGCGGCAACCGGCGTGTCGATGGCTGGTGTGATCTATCCCATACTGACAGCTATCGTCATCGAAGGATGGGGATGGCGCGAGGCATGGCAAGTACATGCTGTCATCGCGTGGATAGTCGTGTACGGCGCCGCGATGGTGATGCGCAGGCAACCTGAGGACTATGGACTCCATCCCGACAATAGGACAGCTGAGGAGATGCAGGCGACCCGAGGGAGGGCGGTAAGAGAGGATTTTGAAAACTCCTTAACTCGCAGCGAAGCACTTCGCACTTGGTCTCTGTATCTGCTCGTGCTAACTTTTGGAACTGCTGGCATAGGGATTGTCATAGCGCTCTCACTATTGGTACCGCTTGCCACTGACGCTGGATACTCGCTGATTGTCGCAGCCTCACTTTCAGCCACAATGTCTCTATGGGCTGCCATCTCCAAGCCGTTTTGGGGTTACACAATTGATCACTACGACGCAAAAAAACTCGCGACCATCGGCTTTAGTATCGCTGGGATCGGATTCCTTGTAGTGGCACTCGCAAGCCAAATGCCTGACCAGCCTACAGTTAGGTATCCTGTGGAATTCTGGAAATTCAATGGCGAACTCCCATTGATATTTCTCGTAGGTTGCACACTCATCGGTTTCGGGTTTGGAGGGCAGATTCCACTTCAAGAGACTATTTGGGGATCCTTCTTTGGACGAAGATACTTAGGAGCAGTGCGCAGCGTAGGGATGCCATTTTCAATTATTTTTGGGGCCATAGCTGTTCCCGGGGCTGCTCTCTGGGGGGAGATGAGCGGAGATCTTTCGGCTCCATTCATGGCTACTGCGGTGTGTTGGTTCGCTGGAGCTATATTGGTCTTATTCATTCCTAAGCCCAAGAAAAAATATTCGGAGAGTTCGCCAGAACTACCTGACACCGCAATGCGAGAAGGGTACTCGCAGCCAATAAATAAGTCTCTCCTCTCCGAAACTCCTGGACAAAACAACTCACCACACAGGCATTTCCGACTACATTCAAATCGGTCAAAAAGAAGTAAATATATGACCGACAAAGATTGAAGGGTGTTCGGATTGGCCTAAAATGATTAGACTCTTCCCAGAGATACATAACTAGAGAGCTGGAGCAGATAACAACATGCCAAGTCGACGCAATGCAATTGAACTATCCACTGATGAAATTCGTGAGATGCTTATGCACGAGCGAGTACTGCAAGTAGCCAGCATCAACCCTGATGGAACCCCACACTTGGCGCCGATGTGGTTCGTAGTAGACGAAGATGGTTCGATTTCGTTCACCACCTATGGGAAATCCCAAAAAATCATGAACCTAGAACGAGACGCTCGAATCACCGTTGTAACGGACTCAGGTCACGAGTACAACGAGATAAAGGGGGTCTCGATAGATGGCACCGCCGAGGTGATCAGAGAACCAGCACACACCGCAAAAATAATGCGTTTGATTGGCCTCAAACATTCAGATCAGTTGGATTCAAAAAGTGGCAGCACATCGAACGATGAATCGGCTGAGCTGCCACCTGCCGCTTATAAGCGAGTTGTAGTGAAGATTACTCCGGCACGCTATCGTTCTTGGGATCACGGAAAAATCTAGTAACGATCTCGACTTACCAGTTCTTTCACCTCGAGCCAGTCGCAAGTTCCAGCACCTATCGTTACAATCTGACGGTACATGCAATTGAAACGGCCAGAAAGGGGTACATATGGCAGTGGATAAATTTCCGGTGGAAGCCGGTCACATAATGATGTTTGCTCGATCCGTCGGCGACAAGAATCCGATTTACTCAGACGAAGAATATGCTAAGACGACTGAGGCGGGCGGTATTATCGCACCTCCAACATTCGTCCAGGCATCTTCCCAGTACGATCCGGATGCGTCACTACGGCCTAAGATAGGTGAAAAATGGTTTGGCTCTGGCTCAAAACCTTCTGGATCCAACGCACCTCCAGAAGAAGATTTGCAAGGGGACGCAGGCGGAACAAGTGGTGGTGGGACAGGTTTGCACGGCGGCCAGCACTACGTGTATCACAGGAATGTAAGCCCAGGTGATGTTTTGACACCCACTAACCGTCCAGGTGAACGCTGGGAAAGAGAAAGTAAACGAGCAGGGAAACTTATTTTCACAGAATCAATCACCGAATATCGGGACCAGACTGGTGAATTAGTAGTGACCGCGCGCTCAGTTGGGATACAGACTGAGCGAGTTGTGGACCAAGGTTAAGAAACGGGAGAAAACGAAATGTCATTACAAGCAGGAAATCTAAACGTAGGCGATGAGCACTCGGAAGTGATTGTTCATGACCTCTCGAGAACACAGTTAGTTCAGTATGCAGGCACATCAGGTGACTACAACCCACTCCATACCGATGAACCGTTTGCGAAGGAAGTTGGGGGTTATCCAACAGTTTTTGCGCACGGCATGCTCACTATGGGTATGACTGGGAAAATGCTCACTAATTGGGTTGGTGATGGACGACTAAAAACATTTGGTCTCGACTTCCGTTCTCAAGTGTGGCCAGGTGACACTTTGACGGCAACGGCAATTGTGACTGAAATAACTGAGGAGGATGGTGACCAGGTCGTTAAGGCTGATGTCACTACCAGTAATCAGAATGGACAAGTAGTAGCAATTGGGTATGCGTCAGCAAAAATTGATTGATCCCACTTGACAACTTTGGTAATACAAACAGGGGAAGGCACGTTCTCTTCCCCTGCTTTATTACTCATCCGCAAATGAAATATATACACTCGGTTCGAATAAATCGCTCAACTCCATAAAGTAATATCAGTCCCCCAGCCACCGACCACCATTTCCAGTAAAATTTCCCTGGGTCCTCAAGCAACTGTACTTCCATTCATTGGATAAACTTTTCGATTTGATCAATAACAAATTCCAGATTGTCATGATGAGCATGGTGCCCGGCATCTGGGACAACCGCGCTCGTCGAATTCTTAAAATATGAATCAATAGGTCTCCCGATAAACTCTGTGCGGGTGTATCCGGATTTCTCTCCTGACAAATGTAAAATAGGACAAGCTATTTCAGACCAAAGTGCAGGCATTTCCTCTGCTTGCAGCTCTGTAGGAGTTCGACCGCGGGCACGGGGATCAAATTTCCATCGGAATCCGTCGTCTTCCTTCACGGTTCCCCACCGCGCCAAGTGCGTTGCCTGTTCACGAGTAAGATATTTATTACCAGACATCATCCTATCCACGGTCTCAGAAAAATTTCCGTATTTCTTCACGACTTGCGTCTCTATTCGTTGGTAACTCGCGGCCCAATTCCGCAGAGTCTCTGGAGTACTATCCCCTGTACCATCTTTCGAGTCCTCTAAGCGAGCGCCAGCCCCTTCGATATCTACAATTTTCTCGAATATATTTGGAAAAATACTGGCCGTGAGTAAGGCAATCGATCCACCAAAAGAATGACCCACAATAACCGGTGGAGTCGGCAATAAATCGACGAATTTCGAAATATCAAGAACATGATCAATTGTTGCGTAGTACGAACCGTCAGCCCAATCTGAGTCCCCATGACCTCTGAGATCTGGTGCGAAGACAGAAAATTTAGAGGCAAAATGCTGGGCTATAGCATCCCAAGTCCGAGAGTGATCTCGTCCACCATGTAGCAAAATGAGTGGGCTATTCTTTTCGTCACCCCACACCCAGTACGAAAGCCTTAGACGCTGAGAAAAATAGAAACGCTGCCAAGGTTCTGACATAAATATGGCCTGAGAAATGAGGAACTATTCCTCTCGTCCGGGCCCTTCACCTTCTAATTCAACTTTGACTTTTGTTGCAGCCGCAATTCTCTGAGTGGCTGCTTCTTCTTCAGCCGCGGCAGCAGCCTCGTCCTTTTTCCTTTGTTCGCCGTAACAATCAGAACAAAGTACCGGTCTGTCATCGCGTGGCCGGAACGGGACTTCGGTAAGCTTCTTGCACTGTCCGCACTCAGCCACAAATAGCTGTCGAGGAGTTCTACCTCCGTAGGACGCGTACACGCCGTAACGTGGAGTATCGTTCGACTCTAGCCCGCTAGATGATTTCCGTTGCTGCCGACAATTCGGGCACCGAACAGGATCGTGTTCAAGTCCTTTACTAGCGTAGAATTCCTGCTCGCCTGAAGTGAACACAAATTCATCCGGACAGTCCCGGCACTGTAGCTTCCTATCTGTAAAGGCCATACTTCCCCCAAACACGCGGACACTTAATCAACGGCGATATAAGCGAAGCGGTTATGATCTAAGTCGCGTTAACGAACAGGATAATGCTACTAGTCTGAATCTTCAGCGTCGAGGCCAAACTGAAACATTGGCAAATCAAGGGAATGACCATTTTTCTTTGGACACAAAGAAATAGCACAGACTTCTAGCGGTGAATTACAGAGGGGACAGATAGGTCTCCCAGAAGCCATCAATTCTGAGATTTTTCGTATACAGCGAATCGCCTGATTTCTACTGAGCGCCATGCGGAAAGTAGGCGAGGCAGCCCTGACATCGGCCTCCTGCTCATCAGCCAAAAAAATTAAATGATCGAGCTCAATGTCGTAGTCAAAACCGGCACGTACAACTCGGAAATCAGTCTGAGGATCTTCTGGAAAGTCTGAAATTAAATTAGCTGGACTCCCTGTTTTTGGGTTTTTACGGGACCGTTCGGATAATAGTCGCGAGAAAATTCTACCTATCTCGCTGAGCTGCTCCTTTTCCAGCCAGAGAGAAGCGTATTGATCACCAGTCCGAGCACGTAGTCGGAAGTGCCGCTGCCCAGGCGGTCCCACAGCATCTGCATCAACAGCATCAACTAGTCCAAAATCAATCATCAACCTAGCCTAGACGGTTATTCATCAATCGCGCAATCAATCCTTACCCACAATTACTACCCATCGGGCTAACATATCCGTATGGGATTTCAGGACGGCGACTTCAGATCGATTAGCGCATTGCGTGAACTCTTAGATACCAGGGCAATCTCGGCATCTGAGTTAGTACAAGACACACTGGATTTAGTTCGAAAAACGAATGCAGAGCTTAATTCCTTTGTTCTGGTCACTGAAAAACTGGCAATAGAACAAGCAAATGCGGCCGATGACCGACTGATGCAAAATAGTCCCAGAGGCCCTCTCGATGGTATCCCGCTCGCTATTAAAGATTTATATGACACGGCTGGAATAGCTACAGCCGGCGGAACTTTGGCGTTCAAAAATAGAGTTCCGGATAAAAATGCGGCCGTTGTGGAAAGTTTGACCGCGGCCGGAATGGTAACAATAGGGAAAACCAACACTCATGAATTAGCACTGGGGGGAACCACCAACAACCCTCATTATGGCCCTACCAGAAATCCTTGGGACTTAGATAGGGTCCCAGGGGGCTCCTCAGGTGGATCCGGAGCAGCTCTGGCTGCTGGACAAGTTCCCGCAGCGCTAGGAACCGATACAGGCGGATCTGTGAGGATCCCAGCCTCTTTCTGTGGAGTGACAGGACTTAAACCGACGTTTGGACTTGTTAAAACAGATGGGGTAATCCCTCTTTCCCGCACGCTCGATCACGCTGGCCCTATGGCTCGCTCAGCCCTGGACTGCGCTTTACTCCTCGATGGAATGACTACCTCAGCTTCTGGAACACTCTATTCAGAAAACATTCATCAGCCCATTGCAGGTGTTCGCCTGGCTGTTATTCCAGCACTCACAGAGGACTGCGAACCTCACGTAGGAAAATCTTTCGAATATTCACTATCGATACTTCAGAAAATGGGCGTCGATATAACAGAGGTTGATCCAATGAAGGGTGCTGACAACTGGAGAACCGCCCTTTACCCGATAATTGTGTCAGAGGGTGCCACCTATATCGAGGCAATATTACGAAACAGTCCTGAACTCGTTGGAGAGGCTGTTAGAACTCGAATGCTAAAAGGCCTAGACGCCTCCTTGCACGAATATGTCCGAGCTCTTGAATGGAGGGCTCAAGTGGAGAGACGTTTTGATTTAGCACTGATCGATAATCGCTTGGATGGCTACATAGTACCAACATCACCTCAGGTCGCTGAATTAATCGATACGGACCCACACACTGGGATCGAACCGGCAATTAAATTTCGAAACACCAGCGTATTCAACAACACGCGACAACCTTCCATTTCCCTGCCAAACGGATTTGACGATAACGGCCTGCCTACGGGGTTGATGATTACGACGGCTAAAGGAACGGATGATTTAACTCTGAGAATAGGCCATAATTTTCAACAAGATACCGATTTTCATCTCCAAAGACCGTCGGCATGAGTCATTCACCTTGCCCCGCTGAAATTAACGAACGCGAGCCGCTAAGCCCTCGAACATATTTCCGAATCGGCGGATTAGCCGAATATTTTGTTGAGCCAGCTAGTATAAAGTCTCTGACTGAATCCATTACCTGGGCAACCTCTAATAGTCTTAAAATCCAAGTCCTCGGCGCGGGTTCTAATCTATTAGTGGACGACCTAGGCGTAGATGGTCTAACTATCTCTCTGCGCGAACTATCAAATTCAATAGCGATTGATGGTACCTCAGTAACCGTCGGAGCTGGATTTATGTTACCTGCTCTAGCGAAAACAGCTGCGTCGAATAGCCTCAGTGGTGTTGAATTCTGTATTGGTATACCGGGTACCGTCGGTGGTGGACTGTGTTCTAACGCCGGGATTAGCTCAGAAGCTAGCCTAGCGTCCGTCGTTTCCGCAGTCTCCATCTTAGATGGGACGCAACTGCAACTTTTAGATAAAACAGATATTGATTGGAACTATCGCAATACATCGCTAGCCTCGGGTGACGTGATAATCATTGATGCACGCCTGCAGCTACATACGGCTGCTATGGAGACAATAGAACTTGAAATGCGGAAGCTGCTCTCTGCGCGCAAAGCCACTCAGCCGACCGCTGAACCAAATGCTGGATCAATCTTCAAGAATCCACCTGGTGACTTTGCAGGTAGATTGATCGACGCAGCGGGAGGTAAAACATTAGAGACTGAAAACGCCCGCGTAAGCCGTATGCACGCCAATTTCATAACTCACAATGGGCGGGCCACCTCAAGTGAAATTTTGTATTTGATGAATGAAAGCCGAAATCTCGTCAGAAATAGCTTTGGAATTAGTCTAGAGCCAGAAATAAAATGGTGGGGTACCGGTAAGACCCCTGAAATTTTTACCATGAATTCAGGTTGAGATAACTACCATATTGTTCCTGTGTATCAGTTCATGCCCGTACTCATAGCCAAGAACTGAAATTATGTCTTCGCTCTGTATACCACAAATCTGCTTGGCATCTTCTGAGGAGTAATTAATTATTCCCACTGCCAATCGATCACCTGCCTCAGATCTGACTTCGACCACATCGCCTCTTTCAAATGCACCGGAGCTTTCCACTAATCCCACCGGCAAGAGTGAAGCCCCCTCAGATAAAGCCTTACTGGCTCCATCATCAACGACTACCACTCCTCGGTTAGCATATTCAGAGAGTAGATACCTCCGTCGGCTCTCGACATTTGTAGTAGTTGACTGGAAATATGTACCGTTCTCATTCGAAGTCACAGCGGAGCCTAAGGAACCAGGAGACTTGCCATTTGTAATAAGTACAGACGTTCCGCTCTCCATAGCGATTCTTGCGGCATTGACTTTGCTCGCCATACCACCTCGGCCCCGTTCATTCGCTGAACCGGCAACAGATAGAATATATTCGTCGACGTGGTCCACTTGACTGATTAACTTGGCCTCTGGATTCGAAAATGGATCAGAGTCATACAGACCATCTACATCGCTCAGTATCACCAACAGATCAGCATCAATCAAATTAGCAATTAGGGCCGACAAATGATCGTTATCACCAATATTCACATCAGCAATTTCGTCAGTAGCCAGCACGTCATTTTCATTCACAACAGGTACAGACCCAGTCTCCAAAAGATTGAGGATGGTATTTCTAGCATGCAAATAGCTGAGTCTGTCCTGAACATCACGACGCGTTATAAGAATTTGAGCGGTGAGTATGTCCAGCCCATCGAAGGCTTCAACCCAACGTTTCATGAGAGGAACTTGACCCAAAGCAGCCAGTACCTGTTTCGAGGTGGTGCTGGCGTGTGTGGAAGACTGTGTATACAGTCCGCTCCCTTCTAATAGACTTCGGCCCTCTGTTATTGCTCCGCTGGTGACTAATACAACCTGCACGCCATCGCGCCTAAGTAATTCAATTTCTCGGGCAATGTTTGCGACAGTATCAGATGACACAGATTCAGTTCCGTCAGTAAGTACGTTTGTACCAACTTTGACAACAATCCTGTGAATCTCTTGCTTATGCTTCATGGTTAGTTAAAGTTTAGCTCCTGGTGGATTCACTCGCCGTTAGATAATCTTGAGACTCATCCGTACATACGGCGCTAATGAAGTTTAGAATATCTAGTATGTGGTCAAAGGCTATTTCCCAATTGAGAGTAGATGCACTTACTCATCTGCTTATCGATGGCGGAAAAAGGTTCGTCCGAGTGCACGGGCCTCAGCATGCTGCCGCAACCGCCTATTATGGGATATTTTCGTTATTCCCACTTACCTTTCTTCTGAGTAGTGTCTCTGGAATTTTTTTTGAAGCAAATACTCAAGAGATCGCCATAGAAATCTTGGCCAATCAACTTCATATAACTGACGAATCTATATCCGCAGCAATGAAAAGGTTCCTAGAACTTGGGCCTCCTATTTTAATCGCGTCAACTCCAGCATTAATATTAACGTCCGGAACTATGACCGCGTCACTCCGAAAAGGTCTCGATGAAGCTTTCGGGCCCACCCGTAATCGATCGTTCATAAGATCCAGACTTATTGACTATTCGTTAATTCCCTTCCTAACTCTCCCCTTAGTTGGAGGATTTCTCACGACCACCTTTTGGAACTTTTCACTAATCAACTACACCCGTCTAGCTATAGCCGATCTAGAAAGTTACCTACAGACACCTCAAATGGCACTCGCGGTCATCCTGTCATTTTTGCTGACATTTATCTCTACTCTGCTCTGGTACCGTTTTGTCCCTACCCTTAAACCACCTGTCCAAACCCTATGGTTTGGGGCTTTAATCGCTGCCGCTGGATTTGAAGCTGTGAAATACGGATTTACTTACTACATCTCAAGGTCCATAACATTTGACCTGTTTTACGGACCTCTGACCTCGATTATGGCAACAATGCTATTTATATTTATATCAGCCTATATTTTTATATTTGGGGCCTCTGTAGCTCAGCAAATGCTAGTCAGGGCAAATAGACGTGACTACTGATTCTGTAGTGTCGAACTAATCCATAGACTTGCTGCATCCACCAAAGGTTTTATAGCTATCTGTATGTCCCAATCCAGTTCCGCAAATGTTTCCATACATTTCTCAATGGAGACAAGAGCTTCTCTATATCTTTTCTGTTCATGCTCAGAGTCGACAGCCTTAAAGCCTTGTAATTTCCTCGGCCCTTCTCGACCACCTTCAGAAATATACCAATCTTTGAACGCGACACCGCACCCTACTGAGAACATCATCGAACCTAAGGGAGTAATAATCGGCGGGACTTTCGACGCCAAAGCTCTTGCCGTGCTCCTTCTTCCTAGCGAATCATATTCGATCATCATGTGGCCGCCAGTTGGTACTAGCTCTGACAGAGTCCGAATAATATTGAGATCGATACTGTCTGGAATTTCAACCACACCCTTGGCGAATTCAATAGAGGAATTAAATGATGTGACCTCAACCCAATTGAAACCTGGAAATTTACCTGAATTCTGTAGGCCGATTAAGACCGGTACTTCCGACATCCCAAGGGTCGTGGAATTAAGGAATACTCTGAAGTTGGTTGAACCTACCCTATTTCGTTTGCCAATCTCCACGGCCAGAAATACTCCGTCGCCAACCTCTCTTCCCTCGAGTAGGTGTAGAGGATGGTCAGGGAAACTGTTCACCGCACTCCAGATTCGTGCCACCTTACTCTCTCCTGTCATACGATCTGTTTACATGATACTGTCGCATCACGTTTATTCCCGGGAAACAGCGAGAACATGAAGACACATCATCCCGAAAAACATTCCCATTCCAGTACTAAAAACGATAGTGCCTCTGAATATATTGCAAGTCTTGTGCAGCTTTCGTCAAGGCCAGAACGAATCAATATATCCAGCCCCGAAGACAATTTATTAAAGTTTAGAGAATTTCTCAAAGCCGAAATGTATCCCGATAAACGACACACTATTCACGTCGCTGGTTCGAAAGGAAAAGGCTCAACAGTTCATTTCATCGATGTGATTTTGAGGGCCGCATCCGCAAACACTTACAGATTTACATCACCCGACATCCATTCAGTGCGGGAACGAATAGCCATCAACGGTAAACCAATCTCACAAAAACACTTTGTAAGTCTGTTCAAGGTGCTTGACTCAGACCCATCAGCATCGAACTGGTCATATTTTCAGTTTCTAACAGCTATGGGTTGGCTCGAAGCACGTGCACAGAGTGCGAACTGGCAGGTCTTAGAAGTGGGTCTCGGGGGTAGGCTTGATCCAACAAATGCTGTCCATAGCAAGGAAGTCGCCGTGATCACCCCCCTCGATCTGGAACACACCGAAATACTAGGGGAAACTTTTGACGCAATAGCTCACGAAAAACTCGCCATAGCAGATGCAGATTGTCATCTGGTAATCGGGGCACAATCAGAACAGGCTCTTAAATCAATCAAGAAACATACTAGCGCTGGCGAAACCCCTGTGAGTTACGTCGCAGATGAATGCATGTTGCAAATCCACGAATACGACCTATCAGGTCAAACTATTACCGTGGAAACCCCTGAACATCTCTATACTCGACTGCATTTTCCGGTCATTGCTAAGCATCAAGCTGAGAATCTCATGACTGCTATCCGCAGCAGTGAAATTGCTTGGCGGAAAGTGTACAGAAGACAAATTCCTGCTGAAGTCGTTCATAAGGGAATCGGTGATATTAAGCTAGCCGGCCGTGTTGAAGTAATTTCTCGTGATCCGACGATTGTTTTAGATGGCCTGCATACACCACTCGCGGCGGTACGATTTAAAGAAACTGTGACAGAGTTGGGTATAAATAAATCAGTAATATGGATCATTGGTTTTTTAGAGGGCAAAAAATGTGACGCGATCATTCGTGAACTCGTCCGATCCGGTGAGGATGTGATCGTTACTACTCCGCCTGGACCACGTGCTCTGGACGTGAACATTACTTACAAAATCGCTTCTAGATATTCCGACAAAACCTTGATAGCTCCATCGGTAAAAAAGGCGGTTCAGACGGCCGTTAGTATGGCGGATAAAGATTCATCGATATTTATAGTGGGTAGCCTTTACACAGTCGCATCTGCACGAGCATATTTACTTGGTGTCCCTGACGACACCGACCAGAAGTTGAGATGAAGATCAATATTAGGGGGCTGACCTAATAACTAATACAGAGTTCTGCCCTCCAAATCCAAACGAGTTATTTAACACCAATTTATTTTTTTGGTCTCTGGCTGAATTAGGCACGTAATCAAGATCGCATTCTTCATCAGGATTGGAAAGGTTGACGGTCGGAGGTACTACTGAGTCCGAAATTCCCCTAATCAAGGCGATGGTTTCGATCGCGCCACTTGCAGCGAGCATATGTCCGGTCATTGATTTAGCTGCATACACCGGTATGTTTTTAGCATAATCACCAAACACACTATGGATTGCAGCTGTTTCCGCTAAATCGCCGACTGGTGTTGAGGTGGCATGAGCCGAAATGACCTCAATATCCGTAGCGGAGACTCTAGCATCCTGTAGAGCCCACCGCATCGCTTGAGCCGCTCCTTCTCCATTTTGGGACGGGGCAACTAAAAAACTAGCATCTGCAGAGCACCCATATCCGTCTATTTCAGCTAGAGGAGTTACACCACGTTTCCGGGCGTGAGAAAGGGATTCCAATATTAATATTCCGGCCCCTTCAGCCGGGACGAACCCATCACGATCGCGATCAAACGGCCGCGATGCTAGCTGCGGATGATCGTTAAATCCTGTTGATAACGCCTTCATCGCGAGAAAACCGGCTAGACCTAAATGGCTAATGCCAGCTTCTACTCCACCAGTCATCATGATGTCCGCAGAACCCCTGCGTATGATATGAGCCGCTTCGCCGATAGCCTGTGTACCAGCCGCGCACGCCGTCACTATGGTGCTGTTATAGCCTCGTAAGCCAAACTCGATTGCAAGATTTGCCGCCGCCATATTCCCGAGACGTTTAGAAATGTAGAAGGGATCGACACGACTATGACCCCGTTTATGGATGGTTTCCATAGTCTTTTGATCTTCATCAATTGCTCCGCCGCCGTTACCTAAAATTACACCGACCTCATACGATTGCTCGTCGCTAAGTTCTTCCACATCGATACCAGCTTGGTTCAAGGCCTCCAACGAAGCAGCGATCGCCATCTGCGAAAATCGAGCAATCCGTCTGCCCACTTTTTTATCCATGTAATGCGAATAATCAAATTCATCTACTTCGCCGGCGATTCGACACTCGTAGCCTGAGGGATCGATCAGAGTCATATCACCAATGCCGGAACGACCATTAACCAGAGCATCCCAGAAACCCGGAACATCCAACCCCAAGGGATTAACTGTGCCTATACCAGTTACTACTACTCGATGACTGCCATCTTGTCGAAAGTTTTCCATACGTCAATCATACCCTCAGCACAAACTTAGGACTCTAGAACATTTGGTCAGTGATCTAGTCTCAGAAATCTCGCTGCGTTAACTCCAATGAATTTTTCATACAGCAGATCATCTTGAATTATGTACCTGATTTCCGTAAGCTCTGTATCTTGTGGTCGAAGCGGAAAATCTGAACCCCAAGCAACGTGATCCTCACCAACGATCGACGGCACTAGGTTAAAGATTTCAGGCGAATATAGGAATTTGCTAGCCGCAGAATCAAATATAAGCCTGTCTTCATCTAAGAATTTTGCGACCTCCGGCATAAATGCAAAGAATGGTAATCCACCACCCCAATGAGCGGCGATTATTCTCGATTTTTCTGCAGTGCCTAGAAGATCATAGATCTGCCTAAGTGAGAGTCCACCATTTTTCCCAGGATAGTCATGTCCCAACTCCTCACTCACGTGTGCAAGCAAAATGTCTGAACTCTCCCCCCAAGCAGATAATTCAAGTCGATCGTTGTTTCGCATCTCACCCGAACCTCGGACTCCATCCGGGAGATATTCAGCTGGCAGAGGCGCCAAAGAAAAGATTCTGTAAATATCTCCATCTCTAGATGCCCTGGAGACTTCTGCCAAATACTCGGCATGATCCTGAGCGATTGACTCATCCTCCCACCAAAACCCGGCTGCCACAGACACATCAACACCAGCGATCTCCATCGAATCCAGGAGATCCTGGTCGGTGGCCATCAAAGCTGCTTTATCGTCGTAGATGTCAGCGAACTGGGAATCTATGCGGACTAATTTCGCTCGATTACGGATAAATTCGGGAGGGAAAATATGAGTGTGTATATCGATGATCATTATTTATACGATACCCCCTCGACGAATCGACTACTTATATCGTAGGATCACTTGGGGCGGCGGTGTACACAGATTGGGTTCACCACCATGATTGAACACGTTTCAAATAGCTCTGCACAAGCGGCTCTGGAATTCGGACGAGACACCGAATCTCCGTCCGGCGTAGTCGAATCACTGCTTTTTGTGGCGTCAGAGCCGGTAGATGTTGCAACACTCTCCCAAGCATTAAATCAATCTTCGAAAGAAACAAGAAAAATATTGTCCCTTTTAGCGGATGAGCTTGAGTCCACGGGACGGGGTATTAGGCTGCAAGAAGGCCCTGAGGGGATCACTTTGGTTTCGGCGCCTGAATACGCGCCAGCCGTCGAGAATTTCATGGGAATTGCTAGCAACAGAAAACTGTCTCGATCTGCCCTGGAAACTCTATCTATAATAGCCTACCGACAACCCACAACCCGCGGACAAATCGAGCATATCCGAGGAGTCGGTGCCGATTCTGCAATCGCTACACTTCGCCTGAGAGGTCTCATCGAGCCAGCTGGAAGAGCAAGTGGGCCTGGACGCCCTCTGCTCTTTAGGACTACTCAAAAATTTCTTTCACACTTTGGATTATCTAAAGCTTCAGACATGCCTGCTCTACCCGATCATATAGAGATCCCGATCACCGAAATCGCGGAGCAGCTGGGAATGGACGAGGCAATTATCGCCAGTACTATAAATGCCAATAAGACAGCCACAGAAATGGATAAATCTAATCTAGGCGAAGCTGCCGGAGCCGCCTAACCGCGATTAAGCACTCACCCCGGTTGGTTTAAACTTAGCTCTAATCTAGGGTCAAATCTGTTGAATCACGATCCAGCGCGTTAACCAAAATAGACATGTTTCCCGGAGCATGTCTATTCTCCATCATGGCCTGATGCGCATCTCCTATTTGATCAAATTCGTACACCTCTGAAAGTACTGGGTCCACTGCACCAGACGCAACCATGTCGTTAAGACCACTACATTCTTCTGTAGTCGCAAAGTGTGAACCTTGTAGCCGCTTCTGTCGCATCCAAAGGTACCGCAGGTCAACATCAGCGTTATATCCGGTCGTTCCTGCACAAATGACAACCATTCCACCGTTGTCGACCAAGAAAACTGACGTCGGGATTGTTCCTTCTCCCGGATGCTCGAAAACAATTTTCGGCGCTTTCCTCTCTCCGAGCACCTCCCAGAACTTTTTTCCAAACGCCCTAGCACCTTGCATCCATTCGCCAAATGCTACGGCATCATCGACATCAGGTAATCGCCCCCAATGTGTAAACTCTGGATCTCGTCTGTTGATGACTCCTTGGGCGCCCAACTGATAGCACATTTCAAATTTACTCTCATCTGAAACCACAGCTATGGGTATACCACCACGCGCCTTCACAATCTGCAGAGCCATAACGCCAAGTCCACCAGTAGCCCCCCATACCAGAACAGGATCCCCCTCTTCCACCACATTCGGCTCCCATGACAACAGCTGACGGTAGGCTGTAGCTCCGACAAGCATGTATGCACTCGCTGCTGCCCAACTCAGCTGTTTGGGCTTGGGGAAACACTGATAATGGTCAACCATTGCAAACTGAGCGAATGATCCCCAATTATCCTCATAGCCCCAAATCTTATAAGTTGGAGAAAATGCCGGGTTTTCTCCGGCCAGAATCGCGGGGTCATTTTCATCCCAGCTTCCGCAAGAAAGTACTACTTCGTCACCCACTTTTACTGAATCCACGTCCTCACCAACAGCCCAGACGATCCCCGAGGCATCGGATCCACCTATATGGAATTCCTCTACTGCCCCTTGCTTCATCCTCGCCCCAATAACATCAACGGGACTACCCAAAGCGGCCCATACATTGTTGTAATTGACTCCTGCTGCCATGACCCAAACTAGAACCTGATTCGCAGCTGGCGTGGGAACATCTATGACTTCCACTTCAAATGCGTCTTTAGGTTGGCCAAAGCGGCTGGGACGTATTAGTGACGCATACATCTGTTTTGGCACGTGGCCCAACGGAGGAGTTTCTCCCAGTTCATAAAGATCTTTAACATCAGCCATGATTGTCCCCTTGCCAGCTAGTCCACGATATTCGCCTAAGTGAATATAAGGCCTAGTCAGCTATAGCTCTATGGCTATATAAACAGCATCTTGCAGTCTGGTTAAGTCCGAAAAACCTGATAGTTTTTTTCCTGACTTGGACAAATAAAAAGTATCAACAGCAAGATTGCCAATAGTATCGACTTTTGCAAGATGAATGTTGAGATTCATCGTAGATAATGCTCGAGTAATCTGGTAGAGAATTGTGGCTCTGTCAGTAGTGCTTACCTCAAGAATCGTATACTGATCAGAGCTTTCGTTATCCAAAACTACAGATGGTTCCGTACCGGTCAACGTACCTGCGGGGTATGACCTTAAGATTTCGGAAACTCGTTCTTCAATGATCATTTGATTAGCACCGTCAGATATAAAATGATCAAACAAGTGCCCCCATCTACTGGCCTCCAGCTCATTTCCAAGAGCATCTGCAACATGCCACACTTGGATAGCCAGACCGTCTGATCTGGTATAGGCCACTCCAGAAAACACGCTCATGTTTGCCCCGGCGAGTGAGCCAGCTATATCTCGGATTAGTCCAGTCCGGTCGGGCATGACGACACTAAATCTATCAATACCGTTTATCGAATCGAACCTCAGAGAAGTTTTCGACTGCGAAGCCATTGCTTCCCTACATTGTTCAATATGCAGGCCAATTAACGAGCTAGTAGTGCCGAGTAGGTAGCCCTCGTCAACTAAATCAAGATGTTCGATAACGGCAGATTGACTGTGTACTTCTTTGAGATCTTCCAATACCTTGTTACGTTTAGACACGAGAATCGATGATCCCCCAGAATCAAAAAATTCTTTAATACGCAGATATAGTGCCGTGATAAGCTGTGCCCGCCATCTGCTCCAAGTAGTCCCGCCAGTAGCACGAGCATCAGCCACGGTTACAAGGTAAAGGAGATTTAACGTTTCCACGTCTTCGAATAAACCCGCGATATCTGCCAATACATTCTCATCAGAAATATCTCTTCTAGTGGCAGTTTCGGGCAGCAGAAGATGATGTCGCACAGCCTTCACTATTCTTGCCTTTGACGAAGGGTCAATTCCAAACCGATCACAAATCCCTGCGGCTAATTCGGCTCCATAAGGACTATGGGTGCGACCTCTACCTTTCCCTATGTCATGCAGAAACACTGCTACCAATAGTTCCCAGCCATTACTCAATTCACTGAAAATTTTCTCAACCTCTTCGCTAAACTGATCTCCCTCGCTAATTAGTTTCTTCGCCTCAAGAACTGCGCGGGCATTATGCACATCGATCGGGTGGGTATGGAATGACACTCTGTGTGGCCGAGCTCGTAACGGTTCCCACTCTGGTAGTTCCTCTAAAAAAGAGTCATCTACGGGTAAAGGATCAAGTTCACCTCTTTGCATTCGTTCAGTAATACGATCTATCCCTGCCAGGAAGACATTGAGGCGTGATGCATCGTCGTCTGATATTCCGATGCTGGGTAATGATTCGTGAGATGTCCAATAAGAAGCACCTGAGTCTATTTTATGGATCGATTGCCGCAAAACTTTATCGACTGACCTCATCGCCGTGAACAGAGACTGCTGCCACCGAACAGGGTCTACGCCAAGCCAGTCCGCTACACGCTGTGCAATATCAGGATGCAGTAAATTAACGGTGCGAGACTGCTTCCCATGAATAGCATGAAGTGCATTTCGGGTAGATAGAAGTCTTGAGAGTGCATCGTCTAGTAACTCCTCGTCAATAGACGCACTATTCGCTCCACTGAGAGAAATTTCCAGGTATTCAAGCCAGCGAATCGTACTTAAGCTTCGAAGTCCACCTCTTCCCGATTTGATATCGATTGCGAGAGTTTGCCAAGGCTGCTTCTCGCATTGTCTGAAATATGAACGGGCCAATTCCGCCCTAATTTCTCCGCCGTAACTTTCGAATATTCTTTGTCGCTCATTCTGAAACTCTTGCCAGATCGATTCTGAGCCTGCTACAAATCTCGCGTCTATTAGTGAAGTAGCAGTCTCGATACTTCCCAAAGTCTCTGTTTGCAGGTCCTTTATTTCACGAACTGAATGACCGATTTTGAAGTTCATATCCCATAGTGGATATAAAATCTCAGATGCTAATTGCTCCTGACCTTCACCGACAATAATCATCAGATCTATGTCAGAAAATCGAGTTTGTTCACCACGCCCGGTACTTCCATGAGTGAAGACAGCTAACGGATATTGGCCCTCTCGACTCTCTGCTTCTGAGACAAGTGACACTAACGCCTGATCTAACGAGCTCGTTAGATTAGAGCTCAATACTAATCCGGCTGACTCGTGAGACCTGGGTACGGTTTGATCGCGCAGATCCTCGAAAGTACGGAGTAAATCATTTGATCTAGACATAAGGCTAAGTTTACAGACTTAAAATACACACCGACACTATTTAAATCGCGTCCGGACCGCGTTCGCCAGTTCGTATTCTGATCACGTCCTCGACGTCGACAACCAGTACCTTACCGTCACCTATTGCCCCAGTGTGTACCGATGCTTCTATGACGCTAACCGCCTCAGGAACAGTGACATCATCGACGAGAATCTCTATCCGAGTTTTTTGGACCATATCCACTTCATATTCCGCACCCCGGTAAATCTCTTGATGCCCTGATTGCCTCCCAAACCCAGCAGCCTCTACTACTGTGAGGCCGCTGATTCCCGCTTCCCGTACTGACTCAAGCACGTCGTCCAATCTATAAGGATTAATGTATGCAATTATCAGTTTCATCGCGGGAATCAGCTCTCCTCACCTTAAAACAATCTATTCCGTCAGCACGTATCCCTGCTCATTATGAAGTCTGAGGTCCAGGCCTTGCTGTTCATCATCATCACCAGCGCGAAGTCCAATCGTCCTATCAATAATCGTCGCGATCACAAAGGTTAGTACTCCGGTGAATACTATTGCAATAAGTACTGAAATCAGCTGGATGCCAAATTGCTCACCGCCGCCGACACCGTCCACTGCAAGAATACCCACAAGCAGTGAACCAACAACGCCGCCGACCAAGTGGACAGCAACAACGTCGAGCGAATCATCAAAGTTGAAAGTTGACTTTATTTTTAGAGCATAGAAACAAATAGCTCCGGCAGCCAACCCGATAATCAAAGCACCAAATGGGTCAACAAAGCCCGCTGCTGGCGTTATTGCTACCAGTCCTGCTACAGCACCAGAGGCGAATCCAAGTGTAGTTGTATGTCCGTTAACTAATTTTTCAACTAGCAGCCAAGCGGTCGCTGCTGTACCAGCAGCCACTTGTGTTGCCATGAATGCATCGGCAGCTGCCTGATCTGCCGCAAGTGCCGATCCTGCATTGAAACCAAACCATCCAAACCACAGAAGTCCAGCACCAAGCATAGTCAGCGGTAGAGAATGTGGCCTCATCGCTCTGGACCCATAACCAAGTCTGGGACCGATCATTACCGCAAGTACCAGAGCTGCTACTCCGGCGTTAATGTGCACTACCAGACCTCCTGCAAAATCTAGGGCACCCAATTCGGCCATGTATCCGCCACCCCAGACGGCAGTTGTAAGTGGTACATACACCAGAATGGACCACACAATTATGAACAAGGTCCATGCACCAAATTTCATCCGTTCAGCAACCGCACCAACTATAAGCGCAGGAGTGATTATTGCGAACATCAGTTGGAACATAAGGAACGCGGAGTTAGGGATGCCTTCGACTATACTTGCACCGTCAGCAATTCCACGAAGACCAAAATAATCAAGATTACCTACAACTATAGTGTCTGATATCGTCATAGGATCGCCACCGATTAAGTGACCAAAAGCGAGCGATCCCCCGACTAATGTCCAGACGATTGTGATTACACCCATTGCAATATAATTCTTTAATAACATTGCAAGAATATTCTTGGCTCGTACCATACCCCCGTAGAAAAATGCCAAACCAGGTGTCATCAGTAGCACCAAGGCACTACTCGTTAAGATCCACGCGGTAGCTCCACTATCCATTTTCAGTCTCCTTTCAGACTAATTCCGAGTACGTGATCAAACAGAGCAGTACTCACGAATACACCTATAGGATCGGGTTCAATTGTTTCCTGGAGATTACATAAGCGGGAAAAATCAATTAATTCGCTGTAAACGTCTCGCTTCTTTTTGACGGCTGGCTACTCGGTAACTGGATTCGATATCAGAAGCTCAGTCACCGGAGTTCTACCGCTCCCTGTGGCGTTAATTGAACGTTTCGCACTTACTTCTTCAATAGTATAACCACGAAATGCACCCTCATAAATTCCACGTATATAGTCCTGCCCGGAGTTGGAAACCAAGAAATTAACTCCCATATCGTCGAGCCGATCACATTCCGCGCGAAGATCAAGTTGTTGGACTCGGCCGAACCCTTCAGCTGTGTAACCAGTAAAAGAGGATGTGGTGGATATAGGCTCGAAAGGAGGATCAAAATATACGAAATCCCCGCTATGACAGTCTTTAAGAATTGACCGATAATCTCCGCTATATATTTCGACATTGCCAAGGGCCTTTGACACAGAACGAAGCAGAGATTCATTAAGGATTCGAGGGTTCTTATATTTGCCATGTGGCACATTGAACCGACCCTTTTTGTTGACGCGATACAGCCCATTGAAGCATGTTCGATTCAAAAATATAAACCGAGCAACTCGATCTACAGAAGCAGAATATTCCATATCTCTTTCTTCATAATATCGATCTGACCGACCGCTCTCATCCAAACCTAGGTATGCATCTTCCAGTATTCTTAATCGATCACACAGTAAGTCAGATTGATCTCTAACAACTGAGAAAGCCTCCATCAGGGCTGAGTTTAAGTCGTTCAAAACTATTTTTTTAGGTGGATTCTCTCGGTTTAAAATACCGAATGTAATTGCCGCCGCTCCACACATCGGCTCATAGAAAGAGTCTATGTGCTCTGGTATCCGCATTATTATTTCTTGCAGCAACTGCCTCTTACCACCTGCCCATTTGAGAAACGGTTGTAAATCGTTCTGTGACATTACGGTCTCAGGGAACTAAGCGGTGAAACACCTACCATCGTTGACGCCTCCAAGATTTGCTTCCAAGTCTCATCGTCGATTGGTATGCCCTGCGACAATCTCTCAGCCATTTGAATCCGTTCAGGCTCACCTGCAACCAACACTTCAGTGAAGCCCTCAGCAAATGGTGGTTCTTTGACGTAATTCAAAAGATCCCTGGATCTCTCAGACCACTCGGAGGAACTCATGAAGTTAGCAATGTTAATTGCGATCATCCATGTTCCGTTTGTTCCACGGACCGATTCTTGAGCTGAACCAGAACCGGACAATATCCCGCCAAGTAATTCCATTGCTATGTTCAGGCCGAAACCCTTATAGCCACTCAAAATACCTCCGAACGGGAGCAATGCCCCTCTTGCTTCGACTGAGCCAGTTCCATAAAGATCCTTTGGATTCTCTGTCGCCCGACCTTCTCCATCGATCAAAACATCGAATGGCACTTTAGCGCCTTTGTTAACAGCTACCTTCATTTTGCCTTCGGCTAAAACTGACGTGGCCATATCTAGCACGAAAGGAGTTTCAGGATTTTCAGTAGGGAAGGCGAACATAATAGGATTGGTCCCAGTTTTTCTTTGTCCACCTCCATACGCAGCCACTAACTGACCACCAGGATTATTCACCCCAGCCATGCCGATACATCCAGACCTACTCGCCATTTCTCCGTAATGACCGAGGCGTCCGATGTGACCATTTCCGCGTATGGTAACCATCCCAATCCCGGTTGTTTTTGCTTTTTCAACCGCCAAGTTCATGGCATGGTGAGCGGCTACCTGCCCAAGATTCATCCCTCCGTCAGCAACTGCTGTGGAAGGTGTTTCCTGAATGATTTCAAATTGTGCACCCACTATCGAACGCTTCTCAAGAATGCCCGTTATATATCCAAGAGTCCGTATTACCCCATGAGAATCGTGGCCACGGAGATTTGCGCCTACCAAGTGATCGGCAATAATCTCGGCTTCACTGTCGGGACTCCCTGCAGCCGAGAAAATTTTCATTATGTAGTCTTTAAGTACTAGAGCATCGATTGAAATCATAGCTCCCCCTCTCGTCATATATTTATTATCACAACACAGCTACGGACTAATAGAAGGCGCTACCACCTGGCATAGTAGGTTCAGCACCTGTTGCTTCGCGAGTTTCATTAAGATCACCAGCGGCCCTCGACCTCATAAAGCCTGAGTCTGTGCCAAGAGTAACCATCTGAAATCCAGCTGTGAGCCATTTTTTTGTGAATTCGGCGCTACCGGTATGTATACCTGGAGTCACACCATGTTTGCGGCATGCCTCATAGATTTCCATCACCTTTGCCTCGTGATTGGGATCGTGATTGTCCCCAGTAGGCTCCATCCCAAGAGCATAGGCTAGATCAGAGGGACCTACATAGGCGGCATCAACCCCGGGTGTACTTAATATTTCATCGAGTTTTTCCAAGGCCTCGGCGGTCTCAATCATACACACGACAGCAATCTGATCGTTCGCACCCTTCTGATAATCGGCCCCACCATATATAGCAGCCCTAGTAGGGCCAGAAGACCGCCCTCCCTCAGGCGGATATTTACTCGCCCAAACCGCTCGCTCGGCCTCTTCGCGATTATTAACTAGCGGCACCACAACACCGTAAGCACCGGCATCCAGCGCCTTCATAATGGTTGCGGGATCATTCCACGGAACCCGAACAAAAGGAGTGGTGGCAGTTGTCGAAATCGCCCGGAACATCTCGATTGAGTCCGCGTAATCTATTGCCCCATGCTGCATATCCACACATAGCCAGTCAAATCCCACATGTGCCATGACCTCCGCACTGTGGCCATCAGGGATGCTCAGCCATGCTCCAACTGTAGACTTACCACTTTTCCACGCTTCCAGCGTTTTGTTTACCCGCACTAATAGCCTCCCTATTTTTATAAAACTAATTTAACGGCTGAATCTCTAATTAGAAATTGCCCGGAATCTGTCCGAATCGACAATCTCCCGAGGTA
Source organism: uncultured Dehalococcoidaceae bacterium (assembly GCA_964606125.1). GTDB lineage: Bacteria > Chloroflexota > Dehalococcoidia > UBA2979 > UBA2979 > UBA2979. The sequence continues at coordinate 27,350 of CAZSFJ010000002.1, forward strand.
TCAGACCTCCGAACCAGTATGCAGCATATTCGATCTAGCACCACCATGTGAATCAGTCGGAAACAACGGCATGTTACACTCCCGTATGGTTAAATTAGTTATTGAGATTGGAGTCATCAAATGCCTCAGACCCTCAGCGTAATCAAGGCAGATATCGGTGGATTCGTAGGACATTCGTCGATGCACCCTGAAGTCCTAGACTATGGCAGAGAACAAGTTGCTCAGGCCGTACAGAATGGCTTACTAATTGATGGGCAGGCCCAAGCCTGCGGGGATGATATGTTCCTGATCCTCTCCCATGACCGAGGCGAAGACGATGAGACTCTGCATAAATTTGCGTGGGACACCTTCCAAGGAGGAACAGAAGTAGCAAGAAAACTACATCTCTATGGAGCTGGCCAAGACCTTTTGGTTGATGCATTCAGTGGCAATATCCGAGGGGCTGGTCCGGGATCGGCAGAACTAGAGCTTGTGGAACGGCCCTCAGAACCGATCATTGTGTTCATGGGTGACAAAACGTCTGCGGGTGCCTTTAACTTACCTTTCTATAAGATGTTTGCCGATCCATTTAATACAGCAGGGCTTGTGATCGCGGAGAGCCTTCACGATGGCTTCGCTTTCGAAGTGCATGACATAGCAAACAATAAAAAGGCTGTCTTTCAATCCCCAGATGAAATATATGACTTGCTTGTATTTATCGGGTCACCCGCACACTACGCTGTGAAGAGAGTGGTTACTCGGTCCACAGGAGAAGTAGCGGCTGTTTCATCAACCGACAAACTTTCACTAATCGCTGGAAGATATGTGGGTAAGGACGACCCTACTGCCATAGTCAGGTGCCAAGGCAATTTCCCGGCTGTTGGTGAAGTGCTCGAGCCATTCTCCACACCATATATTGTTGAGGGCTTCATGCGCGGTTCACACTATGGACCTTGGATGCCAGTTTCTCTCCGTGATGCCAATCCATCCCGATTTGATGGTCCTCCGCGAGTGGTCGCTTTGGGCTTCCAACTGGCTGAAGGAAAATTCATAGGCCCAAGGGATATGTTCGACGATCCATCGTTCGATAATTCCAGGAAAGAAGCAAATACGATTTCGGATATTCTAAGAAAACATGGTCCGTTTGAACCTCACAGGTTACCGCTCGATGAAATGGAATATACGACAATGCCCGTGGTTGCCGAGAAAATGGCGTCTCGGTGGACCGAGCTCTAGTAGCTGGATCTTCAGTCCATAGGCATGCTTTTACGAGAAGTTGTTATCGCTACAGGTAATCAAGGCAAATTGAACGAATACCGTAAAATATTGCACGGCCCAGAACTAAGAGTGCTGGGTCTCGAAGATGTCCCCGTAGCAATGTCAGAGGTCATTGAGACCGGCAGATCGTACGTAAACAACGCGATAGCAAAAGCAGTCGCCGTTGCTAAGACTGCGGGAATTCCTGCAATTGGAGATGACAGTGGCCTCGAAATAGATGCCCTGAATGGAGCACCAGGACCGGTCTCAGCAAGATACGGAATAAACCTCAGGCAAAAAAACGTTAGATCTGATCGAGACCGTAACGAACTAATTCTAGCCCTAATGAAGTCAGTTCCTCTACCAAAACGGACGGCAAGGTTCCGAGCGTGTGTGGCTCTGGCTATACCTGGGAACATTATTATTACAAGAGAAGGTGTATGCGAAGGTTTCATCGCTGAGAGTCCTCGTGGCGATGACGGATTTGGTTATGATCCTATATTCTTAATCCCTGACGGGAGATCCATGGCACAAATTGGTGACCTCAAAAATACTATTTCGCATCGAGGGAAAGCCATAGCAGCCCTACTGACTGCAATTAATTCCGGGAAGCAGGCTAATGATGCATAATCAACTGGACGAGATGTTCGAAAACCCTAGAAAAGATGGCGAAACTATTGTCATCCCTTTCTTACCTGCTTCTTGGCCGGAGAGCAATTCCACGATAGATATAGTGAATGCTGCGGTCAAAGGAGGCGCATCAGCAATAGAAATAGGATGGCCGTTTAGCGATCCGATGGGTGATGGACCTGTAAACCAACGAGCATACGACACAGCAATACAGAATGGATGCACGGGCGAGGTAGTAATTGATCTCGCTAGCCAGATTAGGACGACTCATCCCCATTTGCCCATAATAATTATGGGATACTTCAATCCTCTGCTGGCATATGGGCCCGAACGATGGGCTAAAGATGCACAATCAGCAGGCATAAATGGCCTTATTTGTGTAGATCTCCCGCCGCAGGAAGCTCTGGAAATTGCGCCAATCCTGACGAAACATTCTATTCACACTATATTCCTACTCGCTCCTACTTCAACTGATGACCGAATCGAACTCGTCTCCGAATATGGCAGCGGGATGATCTACTGCGTCTCGGTGGTCGGAATAACGGGTGCAAGGAAAACTCTCTCGAGCGAGCTCCCCGTCTTTATTGAACAAGTAAGAACCAAAACAGCTATTCCCCTTGCGATTGGATTTGGAATATCCGAACGTTCTCATGTTGTGGAGGTCAATGAAATTGCAGATGCCGCTGTTGTCGGGAGCGCATTCATTCAGGCGATAGCACAAGCTGATAGACAAACAATACAAACCGCGACTGAGGACTTCATAGCTACCCTTACTTCTGGAAGTGAATCATGAAAGTCAGAGGTGTGAGAGGAGCTACCACTAGTGACTCGAATTCTCGCGAGGACATCTTACTGGCCGCCCATGACCTAATAACTGGCATAATCGAGGCTAACGAAATCGTGGTTGATGACGTGGCATCAATACTTTTCTCTACCACAGCTGATCTAAACGCAGAATTTCCAGCTGTTGCAGCGAGAAATCTAGGTTTCACGAACACAGCTCTAGAATGCCTAGTCGAGATGAACGTACCAGGATCCCTTGCTAGATGCATTCGGGTACTAATGCATGTAAATTCTGACAAACAACAAAAAGAAATACGACATATCTACCTTAAAAACGCTAAATCACTCCGTGCGGATTTGATCGATGACGATTCAGAGTGATCACGATGACGGGCCTGAGTTTCATAAATCAGATGTACAACGAAGTGATCTAGAACTCAATCTACTCGAGTATCAAGGCCCGATCCAAACTCTGCTTGAAATGGTGGAGCAACATGAAATGGATATAAACACAATTGCGTTGGCCACAGTGGCCTCGCAGTTTGCAACGTATGTCAGAGAAGCAAAAGTTGCTGGAGCTATACCCATTGAGCAAGTGGCGCAATATGTTTCAGTAGCCTCGCGTTTGTTACTTTTGAAGTCGCGCACGTTAATCCCAAACGAAATCGAGGATGCACCTGAACCAGAAGATGCTGACATAGATGCATTGATTGACGCCCTTAAGGAATACAGGAAATTTTCCAATGCCACTGATCAACTAAGGCAGAGAGAAGGGGCCCAAACGTATACTAGGACTGCACCGCCGACACGAATAAATCTACCTGAAATGTCGAATGGGTTGGATGGAATAACACTCCAGTCTCTAGTTGAAATCATAGGGGAAGTACTGGAACGACTGCCTGACGATGAATCAATAGAAATTGAGCGGGAGCCGATCGTTCTTGAAGACCGAATAAATAGGATACGGACGCTTCTCAACGAAATCGTAGAAAAACAAATCCTGTTCCGGTCTGTGATTGAGCATGCAACCTCTCGAGCAGAAGTAATAGTTGATTTCCTGGCCGTATTAGAACTCATCAAATCACAAGAAATAACAGCTGAGCAAACCGAACAATTTGGTGAAATATATTTAATCGCGATCGGCCCAAGTTAATAATTGGAAGTGGATCAAAGACTAAACAATGTTAGGATCGTACACTCACCAATCAGTTGAATAGCCAGCTAGGAGAACAGAGTGCTCTTGGTTCGTGATGAGTTACGACGGTCCGCCAGTCCAGGTAAACATGCCTTATCTATTGGGGTATTTGACGGCGTTCATAAGGGTCATCAAGCATTACTTTCTCGCATGCTATCTGAGGCGGAGTCACGAGGTATATCTGGCGGAGTTATCACCTTCCATCCTCATCCTGTGACCGTTATTCGACCGGAAATACAATTTTCTTACCTGACCTCACTCGAAAAACGGGTTGAGCTCATCAGGCAGGCAGGTGCTGACTTTGTCTCCGTACTTTCTTTCAGTTCGGAATTGCAACAAGTTTCGGCTAGAGACTTCTGTGAAATGCTCGTTCAAGAGGCCGGTCTAGAAGTGCTAGTTGTAGGGAATGATTTCCGAACAGGAAGAAATGGTGAAGGAGATATAGAAAAATTAAAAGAACTTGGAGAACAATTAGGCTTTGAGGTAATTCATCTGGAGCTAATCGAAAACGAAAACGTAAAAGTTTCCTCGACAAGAATTCGTGCGGCGCTTGCCGAAGGTGAAATGGAACAAGTACAGTCCCTCCTGGGACATAGCTATAGTCTGAGAGGGCCTATATTACTGGGTGATCAACGAGGACGCACCATAGGCTTCCCTACTATAAATGTCGGAGTCTCAGCAGACAGAACCCTCCCCCCTGATGGAGTTTATGCAACAATGACAAAGCTTCTTGGTAATAATCTTCCTTCTATCACGAACATAGGATCGAGACCTACTTTTGAAGTAGGAAAAAGTAGACATGTTGAGACTCATATACTCGACTTCGATCAGGATGTGTACGATGAGGTCGCTACCGTGGAATTTCTATCAAGATTAAGAGACGAACAAAAATTCCAATCACCTGATGAATTAATCAATCAAATTCAGGCGGACGTAGAGAATGTGCGCAAATACTTCTCCAGCAGGAGGTTCGTTAGTGGAGAGTCCGATGGCTAAAAAACGAACTATGACCTCGGTTGAAGAGCAGATGATTGTCCTAATGGATGGGGTTGATCTTGGCTCTGAAACACTGCAACAAGCTATGACGGATGAGCTCAGAAATCTACTCAATGAAGACCGGCCACTAACCGTTTATTGCGGCTACGATCCGACAGCGACCGATCTGCACCTTGGCCATATTCCGACAATGGTCAAATTGAGACAGTTCCAAGATTTCGGTCACCAAGTAGTGTTTTTGATAGGATCCTTCACTGCCCAAGTCGGGGATCCTACCGGGCGACAATCAACTCGTCCAATGCTCGGTGAGTCCGACGTCGAAGAGTTTAGTAAAACCTATATTAACCAGGCATTCATAGTTCTTGATGAAAGTCGCACGAAGGTGCTATATAACCATGAATGGCTCGCCCCTTTGCAATTTGCCGAAGTTATAAAACTGGCTTCTGAATTTTCTGTGGGACACTTTTTGCAACACAGCACGTTTAGGGATCGTATTCAAAAAGGTGACTCCATCCGAATCAGTGAATTCATGTATGCAATTCTCCAAGCATATGATGCGCTACACATGAACACTGATGTCCAGATAGGAGGAAGCGATCAAATATTCAATATCGTAGACGTTGGACGAACATTGCAAGCTAGTCGAGGACAGAAGCCTCAAGTGGCACTAACACTGCCTATCCTGGTTGGTACTGATGGAAAAGAGAAAATGTCGAAATCAATTGGAAATACCATCAGCCTGACCGATGAACCACTAGATATGTTCGGCAAATTGATGAGTCTTCCAGATCAGGCGCTAGATCTCTATGCTCGGTTGGTCACGAATCTCCACCCCACTGAGGTTGATAATTTGTTACTGGATATTGAGAAAGGTAACATCACGCCGATAGAAGCAAAAAAATATGTAGCCAGATCCGTCGTATCACTCATTCATGGAGCTAACGAAGCATCCCAGGCAAATGAATATTTCGAAGAAACTTTTCAAAATAGAAAAGACCCCGTAGCTGAGGCACCACTCTACGTGCTTAGTGAAGATTTTAGGCTAGTACACGTCATCATGGATAGTATGAACTTAAGTGGTGGAGAGGTGCGCCGGCTTGTGGCCCAGGGCGCTATCAAAATTAATAATGAAACAGCAACAGATATCAATCAACTTCTAGCAGAAGGCGATTTTCTCCGAGTAGGGAAGCACAAATTTCTCAACATTGCGGCGAAACTTTGACGAAGTCCTACTATCCAATTGCACGAATTAGATCAAAAAAGTAGAATTTATTAGTGACTAAAAACTCTGAACTTCCACAACTAGATCAAGCCGGACTGGATAATGTCGAATCCGCAGATCTGATAACTGTCCAAATTCCTCATATTGGACAGGCGTTAATCGTGGATACACGGACGACGAAAGATGATTTCCCAAAAGTACTCGTCAGACCACTCGTAGGAAGCGCAGTCGAACGCGCGCATAAAATGCCCGAGATTAGACCTGAACTCGGGATTCCAGAAACCGTAGCTTCGTTTCGTTGGGAGGGTTCGGTGAATCAGCTGAAACAGTCCGAACTCTGGGAAGCATTGATAGTCCGAACACAAGATAGTCTCGATAAATGGGCCATATGCAGTCTGATGCTTGATTCCTATGAGAAAGAATCTGATTAGATACCAGTGTCACTCAGCCTCAAGGCAATGACGTCTAGTTCACGCAACTGAAGTGCGGTTCGACGAAATCTTGGATCTGTACGACGGAAGCTGTAGACCAAATCGAACTTTCGCCCGTTATACCTTGAGTATTCCCCGATATTCCAGCCAACTGCATCCCAAGTCTCCGTACCCTGGACAAAACTGGCACGAAGGTGAGCGCCGTTCTGGCCCATCGAGCGAGCATCGGTCATTGTCGCCTCAGAAGTTATAAATACGGGTCGAGGGTTTCCAACTCCATGCGGTTCGAGTAGATCCAAGTACTGGAACATCCGATCGGTCATTTCTTCAAAATTGATATCCATGTCAACATGGATATGGTCCTGTCCGGAGACAGAAGCTTGGGCTGCAGCCGATAAAAGCAAGGATTGTAGCTCCGCGACATTACTCAGTTCAGCAGAAAAGCCGGCCGCTGCTCTATGACCGCCAAATTTTATGAGATGAGAAGAAACTTTATTCAGCAATTCAACTAGATCGAAATCCCCCACTGACCTACATGAGGCCCGTGCTTCCTCGCCGGACATATCTATGACAATCGAGGGACGCCCATACTGTTCTACCAATCTTGACGCGCAGATACCAGCTATACCAGCATGTATTTCATCTGAGGCGATGATTACAAGCGGCGGCAATTCCTCACCATACATATCGGTAAGATATTTTCGCGATAATTCCACGGCAGCCTCGGTTGCTGAGCGACGATCGTCATTCAATCTCTCGAGAGATTTAGCGAGCGCGTCTGCACGAACAGGATCATCACAATCCAAAAGATCAAAAGATAGGCTGGCGTGTGCCATTCGACCCGCTGCATTCAGGCGTGGTCCCAACTTCCACCCAATCGCCTCGGAATCAATCTCTGATGCCTGAATACCTGCTTGTTTACACAAGGCTTTGATACCAGGACGCTTTGATCTGCGTATCGCATCCAATCCCAGTCGCACAAGGGACCTGCTCTCACCTTTCAATGGTGCCAAATCACAGACCAGACCGAGGCACACTAACTCTATATAGCGCGTATCATCAAACTCTCGTCTCATCTCCTCAAAGAGTGCCCGGAGAACTTTGTAGGCAACTCCAACTGCTGCTGGCTCAGACCCGTACTCATTATCATTTAGGAGTGGGTTAACGATAGCAAGTGCGTTCGGCAATGTTGCGGGTATCGAATGATGATCAATCACAACTACATCCATTGAAAGCTCGTTAGCTTCGTCAATTTCTTCTATTGCAGAAGTCCCAGTGTCAGCAGTGATCAATAGAGATGTCCCTAAGTCTGACACTCGTCTAATCGATCGAACATTTGGTCCATAACCTTCGGTTCTACGATCAGGAATGTAATAATCAACATTTGCACCGAGCGAATTTAATCCCTCAACTAGCAAAACCGATGCCGTTATTCCATCTACATCATAATCACCAAAGACAGTGACTCTCTCGCCATGCTCGCAGGCTGATTTTAATCTTGAAACCGCTGCGTTTAGGTTCGGCATCAACTCATCCTGAGTCAGATCTTTAGGTGTCTGCATAAATATTCTTGCCGCCAAAGTTGAATCTATACCGCGATTAACCAATAATTTCTTGATTACCATGGGAAGGTCGGGTCCGGCGTCGGCATAGCCACTGAGATCAGAATCTGCAGCAATCTTCCACTCTGCCATATTAATTAGTCCATATGTTTTGAGAATACTAGCGACGAATTATGACCACCAAACCCCAAGGAATTACTCATAGCTATAGTGATCGGTGTCTCACGTGACTCGTCAGGTACGTAATCTAAGTCACAGTCAGGATCTTTATGCGTAAGGTTAATTGTCGGATGGATCTTGTCATCCCTAATACTTAGAGCAGTTACCACTGATTCAATTCCACCGGCCGCACCGAGAGTATGACCTACCATAGATTTTGTAGATGATATTGGAATTGAGTAGGCATTCTCACCAAACACTTTCTTCATAGACATAGTCTCAAATTTGTCATTCAAGGGCGTCGAGGTGCCGTGCGCATTTATATAGTCAACGTTATCGATATCGATTGCGGCTTTACGTAGAGCTATCTCCATCGCACGTGACGCACCCTCACCATTTTCAGACGGTTGTGTTACATGAAATGCATCAGCGGATTGACCATATCCCAGAAATTCACAAATGATGTTTGCTCCCCTAGCACGGGCATGCTCAAGCTCCTCTAAAATCATGATTCCTGCCCCTTCGCCCAACACAAATCCGTCCCGATTTATATCAAACGGGCGAGACGCCGTCTCATAGTCGTTGTTACTAGAGAGAGCTTTACTATTTGCAAACGCAGCTATAGACATTCGGGTAACTGCTCCTTCAGCCCCTCCTGCGATCATCGCCACGGCGTCACCGCGCTTTATAACCTCAGCGGCAGTACCGATCGAGTCAGCTCCGGAAGCACAGGCTGAAACAGTATTGAAGTTCGGCCCTTTTGCTCCGTAACGGATTGAGACCTGTCCAGCAGCCATATCAGGTATGAACATCGGTACTAGAAATGGGCTCACACGGCCGGGCCCTCTATCAAAGAACGTCTTGAATTCACGTTCTAATGTTTCCATGCCCCCAATTCCAACGCCAATCATGCACCCAATCAATTCCGATTCTTTCGCTATATCGAGGCCGGAATGATCGATCGACTCACCAGCGGCAGCTATAGCTAGGTGAGTGAATCGGTCCATTCTTCTTGCCTCTTTTTTATCCAGATAAGTAAACAAATCAAACTCAGGCACCTCACCTGATACTTGTGAAGTAAGATCTGATACGTCGCATCTCGTGGTCGGAGCTATTCCATTTACACCATCTAGGAGATTCTTCCAAGCTTGTTCTCGCCCGACTCCGTTAGCGACCATCAAACCTAGGCCTGTTACCACCACACGCCTTTCTTCAGTGATCATGCCAGTCATTCGATTATCGATACCTATCTCCTCTCAATACACAAATAACGGATCACACGTCATTTATCCACTTGCTCAAAATGATCGCGCTGTTATGACCACCCAGCCCAACGGAGGTGCTCATAGCATGATCGATCTCCGCCCGCCTACTTATATTAGGAACATAATCCAGATCGCAATCCGGATCCAAGTTCATATAATTCAGTGTGGGCGGCAATTCCTGATCCCTCACCGCCATAATCGTGAGTGCTGCTTCCACTGCTCCGGCAGCGCCCATCATATGGCCTGTCGCGCCCTTGGTGGAAGATACAGCTAACTTATAAGCTGATTCTTTAAAAACCTCTTTAATCGCCTGAGTCTCAACCCTGTCGTTGAGAGGAGTTCCAGTTCCATGAGCGTTGATATATCCAATATCTTCAGGAGTTAAGTCCGCTTGCAAGAGAGCCGCACGCATGGCGTGCGCGATTCCTTCACCACTTGCCGCCACCATATCAAATGCATCAGCTGACGTTGCAGCGGCTGAAAGTTCAGCATATATATGGGCTCCACGCATTCTAGCGTGCTCCAGCTCCTCCAATATGAGCATTGCCGAGCCTTCACCCAATATGAACCCATTTCTATCAAGATCGAAAGGCTTGACCGCCTGTATTGGGTTGTCAGCAGTTGCAAGCGCCTTCATCGCATTGAATCCAGCATAAAACACAGGCTGCAAGGGTGCCTCGTACCCGCCGGTCAAAATGATATCGGCCTCTCCTCTTTGAATAATAGATGCCGCTTCTCCAGTAGCCGCCCCGCCCGAGGCACAAGCTGCCGTCACGGCAAAATTAGGCCCTTGCAGACCCAAATCTATTGCAATTTGGCCTGAGGCGGTGTCAGCAAGCATATTTGTGATTAAAAAGGGTGACACTCTACGCGGTCCTTTTGTCTCCAGTATTTTTTGTGCCTCGACCATTAGATGGCCACCACCGATACCTGTTCCAATGACCACACCAGACCGTTCTGAAATGAAATTCCCAGGAGCAATATTAGCGTCCGACCAAGCCTGCCGAGCACTTACCATTGCGAGGCTCGTTGAGAAATCCAGTCTTCGCTCAACTTTCGGATCAAGAAACTCTTGAGCGTCAAAATTCTTAACTTCGGCGGCAATGGGATGCTCGTAATCAGTTGCATCGAAGCGAGAAATGTAATCGAGGCCCGATTTGCCCGACAATACCGATTGCCAAGTGCTATGGAGATCATTTCCGAGTGGTGATATCAGGCCAATACCTGTCACAACTACTCTACGCCTTGATTCTCCTGATTGAGTGCTAATGCAACTACCCTCCCCAAATATTTAGCTTGCGTCCATTGTGAGCGCTGATATAGGAATTGGCGGATCGCGTGCATCATCCAAGGACACAGCGATGGAGCTCTCATTGATTCTGCGAATCATACGAGTCAGCGCATGTCCAGGACCTGCTTCCACAAACATTTCGACTCCTTCGGAAACCATTCGTCGAACATTATCAGCCCAAAGGACTGGTGATTTCAGTTGGTTCTCAAATTCCGACTGAATTTCAACACCAGTCTTCATCAGATGCGACCCAATATTGCTAACCACAGGCGACTCAGGGTTCTCAAATTTGATTTTCCTGACAACGGCCGCAAACTCATCAGATTGCTGCTCATGAAGAGGCGTATGACTACTAACCTTCAGTTTCAATCTGATGGCCTTGGCACGAACCGATTTTGCGATTCCCATCGCCCCTTCAATCGCCGTGCTGTCACCAGAAATAACAGTTTGCAGCTCTTCGTTATGATTCGCTACATCCACTCGACAGTCCGGGCCTACAGTCGCCTGCTCACATATTTCCTTCACTTTTTCATAATTTAATCCAATAATCGCCGCCATACCTACCGGCCTGGCTTCATTGAACCCACCCATCAATCGTGCACGCTCAAGAATTAAGTTTAAGGAGTCTCTAAACGAAAGAGAGCCAGAGGCAACAGCTGCACTAAACATACCCATCGAATGCCCGCCAAAAAGTTTAGGTGAGAATCCTATGTCAAACTCCACAAATTTCTCTCTTGCTGCTCTATACATTGCAAATGAGGTGGTGAGTACGGCGGGTTGAGTATTCTCAGTGGATGCAAGATCTTCCTCTGTTGATTCGAAACAAATCTTCGCAATATCAAACCCTAAATAGTCAGAAGCTTCAGCGTAAGTTTCTCGAGCGGCAGGAGAGTGTTCGAAAACCCTCCTCCCCATGCCACTTGACTGTGCTCCCTGACCCGGGAAAACCATAGCTACACCTCGCTCAATAACAGGAATTAAGTTTGAGGCAATGGAAAGTTGGGATGTCTTTTCAGTCATTAAAACTCACCTTTAATCATGTATCCCGGCCACATCATTCAGTATTAAGAATTGTAATGTAAGCGCATCTGAGCAGGGCGGAAATTAGATACGTGTCTCCGGAACATCTAGGACTTTTCGAGCATCAGGCAGTGCTCGAATTAGATCAGAAGCTAGAGTCGCAGCATCACCATAGACCTCACTAACCTGACGTCCAGCCTCACTATGCATGTACACAGCCACACTTCCAGCGTCAAGAGGGGTCAAGCCCTGTGCAAGAAATCCCCCTACAAGCCCAGCAAGCACGTCTCCTGTACCTGCGTGGGCTAACGCTGAGCTAGCAGCTTCTGACAACCGAGCGTGGCCGTCAGGGGAAGCGATCACTGTACCAGCTCCTTTCAGGACTACGGTGCTTCTTGTATCAAGTGCAAATTGCGAAGCAACCGACAACTTATTTTCTCTGATGAAATCCCTCTCAAGTCCTGAAATCGTAGCCATCTCACCGATATGAGGAGTAAGAATTAAATGATTTTCGTTCAGTGTGCTCCAATCACCTACTGCGGCCAGAGCGGACAAGCCATCAGCATCTATAACTAATCCCTTGAATCCGTTCGGGAGGGCTTCGTTCAAGCCCTCAATGAATGATCGAACAAATTCCCGAGTATCGTCATTGAGGCCTAGACCGGGACCCAAAAGCACAGCAGATGGCGGGCGATTTGCTAGGTATTCGAGTAACTCATCTGCTGCGTGACTTCCAAGAAAACCAGATGCATCTGTCAGGGGTAAGTGGGATATGTCAGGGAGAACACCCACCACATTCTGAATACTTGCTGGAGCCGCTAGGACGACAGAGCCGACACCTGTACGAACCGCCGAGTCTACCGCTAGACGCGCTGCGCCGGGATAAGTTTTTGAACCGGAAATCACTAGCAACCGCCCAAAGGTTCCCTTGTGCCCATCACTAGGCCTATCTGGCAAAGCCTTACGCAGCTCGTGCAAGCGTAGGGTCTGGTACGGAATTTCGAATGAATCTATAACCTCTTTAGGAATACCTATGTCTACCTCAACTGTACGGCCAGAAAATTTCCGTCCGTCCCCAACAAAATGACCAACTTTGGCATATCCGAACGTGACAGTCAATTCAGAGGCCACAGTGTACGGATCTGCGAGCCCAGTGTCAGCATCTAATCCGCTCGGAACATCAACCGCAAAAATACGGACAGGGGGAATAGTCTCGGATGCAATTTTTATTCGGTAGAGAATCTCAGCATAGAGGCCTTCAATAGGTCGAGCTTTCGGATCAAACCCTATTCCTAGCAACCCATCTAGTACAACCGCAGTCCGCTCCAGAAGCGTCTCTAACTCCAAAAAATCCTGATCATTCTCAGCAAAAGCATGGGGGATATCATTTGCAGCGATCTCGTTCCAAATTGGGTCATTCACCTGACCTACAGTAGCCGCATAAACAAAAACTGAGGCACCATATTCATAGAGATGATTGGCAGCGATGAGAGCATCGCGGCCATTATTTCCGGATCCGACTAACACAAGAACTGGACGTCCTTCCATCGTTCCCATCGCCATCCAACATTCCTGAGCAACAGCCAGCCCGGCGGCACGTTGCAAGTCATCCTCAGACACTCCATTTGCAATAGCTGCCTGTTCTAATTGTCGCATTTGTGCTACTGACACAATACTTCCGACGCTCATGCTTTTACTCCCTTCGAGAAGTAGCTAGAATATCCTATTCTGACCCTATGCCATTCCGGCCAGGGGGCTCAGGGGCATCTCCCTCATTTTTTCCCAAGAGCCCGCGTTCACGCAGCCGCAACAGAAGGAATTCACGCGCGTCAGACTGAATTTGTTCAGGTTCTCTCACGTGGCCCACCGATACTGCCATTGCAAAAGACAGAAGGTGGGTCAAAGAAATGTCTATTGCATCCAATTCGATTACTTGCGCCCGTCGGCGGGCACCACCATACAGGTATACAAGTGGCTTCCCTCGGCGATCAGGTAATACTTCTATCTCTTTCCAACCAACAGATCTTGCCCCAGTACCAAGCATCTTCATCACTGCTTCCTTCGCAGCAAATCTCGCGGCCAGCTCAGGGACCCTGCCTCTGCAAAATGCACGCTCTGCCTCTGTGTATACCCGTTCTAGAAATCGTCTTGGATGCTTACTCAACACTCGACCCACTCGGTCTGTCTCAATCATGTCTACGCCTACCGCATGCGAGCCATGGCTGTGAAAATTTTCGATCATAAGTGATCCTGCATCTCTGCCGCATTCAGGGTGTTACTCAGAAGCATAGTAACCGTCATTGGTCCAACACCCCCAGGCACCGGTGTAATAGCCTCAACTATCGGAAGCGCGCGATCAAAATCTACGTCACCTACCAATCGCCTACCACTCTTACGAGTCTCGTCAGCAATCCAATTTGTACCAACGTCTATCACCGTCGTGCGCGAATTTAGCATCTCCGGCCCAATCGAATTCGGGCTTCCCGTGGCAACAATCAAAATATCAGCTGTTGCGATAATTTTTTTGAGATCTTGTGTACCACGATGAGCTACTGTTACAGTCGCGTTCCCGTCTGCAACTCGTTGTGACAACATTATTGATATAGGGCGTCCTACTAGTAATGATCTTCCCACGACAACCACATGCTTACCCTCAGGGAATATATTGAAATGCTTCATGATTTCCACAACAGCTAATGGAGTGGCCGGAAGGTGAACTGGAAATCCTACAACAAGCCGTCCAAGACTTCGACTCGTCAAACCATCCACATCTTTCACCGTAGATATCTCATCCAAAATCGATGACTCGTCAAGATTAGCCGGGATAGGTAGTTGCATGATAATTCCATGGACATCAGTACGCGCATTTACCTCCGAGACGGTCGCACGAAGTTTTGCCTGAGAAACCGACCCTGGTAATTCTACGAGCTCTGCTTCCATACCCAATTTCGTGGCAGCGCGAATCTTATTTTGAACGTATGTGCCGGAGGCTGGGTCGTCTCCAACCTTAACCACCGCCAATTTCGGGATCGGTAACTCATCATGCTCTCGCTGAAGGACTCTTTCCTTGAGTCTACCTTGAATAAGCTCGGCTACTAATTTCCCGTCTAGTACTTTTGCAGTCATTATCCAATTTTAGCTTCACTCAGCCTCTAGTACCGGTCCAGATTACTTCCTATTTTTGTATGCATTAGAAACCCCGGTACACGAGCAACTCATATTTCCTGTCTCAATGAGCTTCAGTCTGACCAAGACTATGAGTTACACTTGCAGTATGAATGAACTAATTGAAAAATGCTCGAATCTTCTGGCAAGAGTTCGTGATGTTCAGGGGCGTCTTTGACCTCCCAAAACAGAAACTCCTTCTCGGTGACTTACAGAAAAAGACTGAAAATCCAGAGTTCTGGTCAGACCAGAACACGGCACGTGAGGTTATGAAAGAATCTGCACGACTTGAAAATATAATCGACACTTGGGAAAGGCTTGAATCAGCGATCGCTGAGGCAACTGAACTGGCCGAATTATTCCAGCATGACTCCACACAGGATCTAGAGAACGAAATACGCACGAGTCTCAATTCTTACGAGTCTGAGTTCCGAGAGCTTGAGGTCCAATTAAAACTGAGCGGCGAATACGATAACCGACCCGCGCTCATATCAGTACATGCCGGCAGTGGAGGCACTGATGCACAGGACTGGGCTGAACTCTTGTTAAGAATGTACCTACGCTGGGCGAATTCTGAAAACATGAACACAGAGATACTCTCTATAACTAATGGTGATGAAGCAGGTATAAAATCTGCAGACTTTAAAGTTTCGGGTGATTTCGCATACGGACTTCTGCGGTCGGAACGAGGAGTACATAGACTCGTACGCATATCGCCTTTCGATTCGGCCAAAGCACGGCATACGTCATTTGCGCTAATCGAAATCGTACCGGAAGCTCAGCATGGCGAATTGGCAGTCGAGATAAAGTCTGACGACCTGCGAATTGACACGTTTAAAGCATCAGGTAATGGTGGCCAAAATGTTCAAAAAAACGACACAGCGGTCCGAGTTGTACATGAACCCACTGGCATCGTCGTAACATGCCAAAACGAGCGTTCACAGGGCCGAAATCGTGAGCAGGCGATGCTCGTCCTCGAGTCAAAATTACTCGAGCTCGAAATCAAGAGGCGCGAAGAGGAAGAATCCAAGCTTAGGGGGGAACACATTGAGGCAGGGTGGGGAAATCAAATACGTTCCTATGTGCTTCATCCCTATCGCATGGTGAAGGATCTGCGCACCGAATTTGAGACATCGGATGTGGACGGAGTGCTCGATGGCAATATTACTCCGTTAATTCATTCGTTCCTCGACTCTCAGGTAGGAGCTGATACTTGAACACAGAATCACCAAGGAACAAATTCTCTTTGGACCCAATTTCTGCCATCAGAATTGGGCTAATAACTCTTTTGACCCTCGCAATCGGGTTCCATACATCCGAGGCTTCGGCGCAAACTGCGACCAAAGTCCTCACTATGGAAGCTCGAGGTGTTGACCCAACTGTCATAGAGTTTTCAATTAGCCTTGACTCAAACGAGCCGCTCAAATCTCTGACGCTGACCTACACTGTCCTGTCCCCAGAAACGAGTGTTGGTGGCACCCAAAAACTCAATATACAATCGATCGGTGGAACTCAGGAGCACAAGATACTCGTAGAAACGAACAAAATATCAACCTCGCGGTACATTCCTGTCGGAAGTACGATCGCGTACAAATGGGATATCGAAAACCAGGATGGGAAAATTGAAACTTCACAAGTCAAGGAGTTCACCTATTTAGATGGAAGATTCAAGTGGAAATCAAAAGCCATCGAGAACGTCATTGTGTATTACTACGGTGATGATGAAAGAGGGAACGCCGGAATAGGTGCAGCTGTTCAAGCATTGGAGAACATTTCGACGCTGCTCGAAACAACAGTTACTTACCCCGTAAAGGTCATCATTTGGGACACTGAACAAAATGGCGAAGCTGCTCAACGATCTAGAGGTGCCAGTTTCGATGCGGCAGTGATGACCCTGGGAACCCGAGTTGCTGTCGATCTTGTACACGTATATGAGACTCGTGGAGCCTACGCTGATACTATCCGCCATGAAGTTGCCCACGTAGTCACACATGTGGCAGGGGATGGAACTATTGCACGACTACCTTCTTGGATTGACGAAGGGACAGCAGTATATGCGCAGAAATCTACAACTGGCCGTCAGATAGCGCTGAACGCCGCCATTCGTAACGACGACCTCTTCCGTCCTAAAACTGAGGGAATCAGTTCACCTAGTAAGCCAGAAGAGGTTGATAGTTTCTACGGCCAGTCACATAGCATGGTTGTATTCCTGATCGAGGAGTGGGGCACACAAGCATTTGCACAACTGTTTCGAGAAATAAAAGGCGGCTTACGGCAGGACGACGCATTTCAGATCACCTACGGGATATCCATTGATGAATTCTATAATTTATATAGAGAAAAAATGGGACTGGTTGCAATTGAATTTGCAGCTCCCTCAGAAATAGCACTCCCTGTCGCCACAGCCACACAACCCCCCTATACGATTCCCACAGGCGGCAAGATAATTACTTCGTCCACCACTGATCAACCTACATCAAGTACATCAGAGATATCCAAACGTCACGGAGATGACTCTGACACCGAGGCCACTTCGTCTCCGAGTAATATGCCTTTAGCTGCATTAGTGGGTGGTATATCTCTCCTCTTTGCGCTCATTCTTTCCATCGGTGCTTTTACACTTGTGAGACGAAAAGAGTAATACGTGCAGAAAACTCCGGGCACTCGAGACCATAGAACTAAACTCAGAGATCTATTCGTACGCATAACCGACCCGATCATCCGATTGCTTATTCTTATCGGGATTAAACCGTGGATGGTAACCATAATAGGAATGTTTATGGTTGTTCCTGCAGCCTTTCTGATTGCTACCGAACGGCTGATCGCTGGTGGTGTGTTATTTCTTTTTGCTTCCGGACTTGATCTTTTCGACGGCACGATTGCTAGGAAAACTAACTCCGCCAGTAAGAGAGGAGCACTTCTCGACTCGACTGCCGACCGGATATCTGAATCCATACTATTGGGGGGTATTTTTCTATACGGTCTATCTGTAGAAAATGACCAGATACTTATTTTCTCGTTTGTCGCTGTAATCGGCTCAATTCTTGTCTCGTACATTCGAGCGAGAGCAGAGGGACTCGGAATAAAAATGGATGAGGGCTGGTTCACTCGTCCAGAGCGTGTTGTTCTAATGGGACTAAGCTGTATTTTTAATCTAGTTCTTATAGGGGTAATTTTACTCTCGATACTAACAATCGCTACCGCATTACAAAGATGGAAATTAGCAGATTCCAAATTAGAGATCGGTGAGTGAGGGATACTTAATGACTTCGGAACAAAATTCACAGCCTGCTACTGGTTCAGATAGCCCCGGTCTTAGCCGAGATGCCCTCGCACAATTGGCAGCAAGCCTAGAACAAAATATTCAGAGGCGACTTTCATTTGATCTGTGGTTTAAGGAAACCAGTCCTATAATCCGCACCGACCAAGATGCGCCAAAGCATTCCAAAGAAATGTTCCAACTCATCAAGCAAATCAGTTCCCTACATCCAGCCATCAGTGTCACTCCGTACGACATGAATAAATTCGAAAAAAAAGCGAATGAATATTCGATATCCTTAGCACCTACGTTGATAGCGCGTTCAGGAGGTAAATCCATCCGCTTCACGGGCATCCCCGCTGGAACCTTGTTTCCAGCCTTTATCGACGCTCTGACTTATCTGACTTTTTTCGAACTACCGCTTGACGATGAAGTACGTCACCTAGTGGAACAGCTCGAAGAAATATCCGACAACAAAGATCCCCTGTCAGTTGAGCTCTATGTGACACCGTACGATACCCAATCTGCGCAACAATACGGACTCTTTGGAATTGCCGGAGCGGCAACAAAGTCTATAAGCGTAACTATTACTGAGATCGCCGAATACCCTATTGCCGCCCAAAACAAACTGATTGACGAAGTCCCGCTAGTAACCATTAACGGGAAAAGATTCGTTGGAATGTGGACTCTAGAAGACTTACTGCAACAAATTTTACATATTGCGCAGAACGAAGATATCACAGTCGTTCGAGAACAGCTGATCTCCGGACCGTATATTAGCGAAGATGAAGCGTTGCGGCTCGCTTCTGATGCTAATGCAAACCAAAATACACAGGAGTCCGGATATGAAGAAACCAGCAGTGGTCTGGTAATTCCCCGATAATCAGGAAAGCCGAGACTACTTTGCTCTAATCAGCTCTCCATAAAAATCAATCAGCTCAGCGGATATCGTCGGCCATGAGTAGGCCTTTACTCTTTCCTCTCCACAATCAGCTAGAGATTTCCTTAAGCTAGGGTCATCTGCCATTTGAATGATTGCACGTCCTAAGTCTGCAGAATCATTTGGTGAAACCAAGAGCCCCTCTTTACCATGTCTAACCACATGCGAATAGCCAGAAATATCAGATGCGATGACTGGTAGCCCAGCTGCCATCGCTTCCATCAGAACGTAACCCTGACTCTCATTACCAGTGGCTGGTGATACGAAAATGTCGCAACTTCTGTGATATCGAGGCAACTCCGTATAGGTGGGATTTGTCACCCAGGTAGTATTGCCTGCCAACAAGCTACTCATATCCTCCTGATAACGGCGACGATTCGACGAATCGGGACCAACAACGATTAGCCGAAGATCATCCCGTTGAGCGCAAATCTTCTCAAATGCCTCTAGCAGAACTCCCAACCCTTTTCTCTTTTCCGCACGTCCGACGTAGAGAATATTAAGCTTCTTATCTTTCAGCAGGCTGGAGATCGGATCGAGGTTCACGTCGTCCCAATGATCTATATCGATACCATTTGGAATAATCCTGGTCGAGCCATTGAAATATCGCTGGATATATTTCTGTGCCGTCGGTGATACTGCAATTCTGCCATCGAATGCATCAAAGGACCTTGTCAGAAAATATTTGCCGACTTGATATAGCGGACTTCCATCCTCTCTAGTGGCATGGAAGGTCGCGACGTTCGATGCCCCCGGGGTATATCGGCGGGATGCTCTCAGAGCCATAAGCGGTATGACAGGCATAAAGGGTTCGTGCAGATGCACGATATCAAATTGATTATCTGCAAAAATATTATCAAGTCTACGTTTGATACGAGGATCGATTGCGATTCTCACTTGAGAACCAGAGGCAGGGACACTTACAGTGTCTGCAACTACTTGCACGTTAGGAGTAGTAACCGGAGCGCTGGCCGGCGCAATTATTGTCACCTCATGACCAAGTGCGGTCATCAGATCTGCCAATACTTCGATGTGACGATTCACACCTCCTGGCACTGCCCAATCATACGGCGACACATAAGCAATCCGCATCGGTAGGGTGTCACTCCTAACTACCATCTATTTCTGTCGCCATTTTTCAACAATTTTTTTCGGTGTCACCGATAAGCCTCGGACTTGTTGCCTAACAAGCCGACTTAGCCCAATACTGCGGATAGAAAACCTCGGGTCCAAGTGACCTTCGGTAGTCCTGTCCATAATGGCTTGCCGGAGAGATTCTGAATTTTTTCCCGGGAAACTAGTATACGCGCTGCCCACCGCCTCAACGAAGTGAGCATCTGAACCACCCGTTTCTGCGAGTTTCCAATGCCGACTGTTATAGCTCGCCACTCTCTTACCAGCGTGCAAACCCGCCAGTGGATGCATAGAGCTTGGGCTGGCAATTTCAATACCATCAGGAAATGTACTCTCATCAGAGCCGTTCATAACCTTTTGCAACGCTCTCCGTCCGACCGATCTCGTCAAATGTGAAAAAGGGTGGGGAATCACAGCCAATCCACCCTTCTCATGGATCGTTCTGACTGTGTCTGATAAGGACCGAAATGAGGGAATGGGTTCATCTACCCATAATGCAAGTAGGTGACCAGATCTAGTTGTTATTTCGATACCTGTCACTAAATCAAAAGAGTAACTATTTTTGGTATGAATTTCGCGGGCCA
>CAZSFJ010000003.1:0-40898 GCA_964606125.1 uncultured Dehalococcoidaceae bacterium
GCCCAAGAGAACACAAGACCGAATAATGTGAAGATTACAAGTGTGACAACGGCCTCAATGGCTTCATACCAAGTGAAATAGTCCCAAGAGAAATAGGATGCTTCGCCGAAAAATAGTTCCATAAGGAAATCATAGTGCGCTGACTCATGTTGGTACAGTTAATTACCGGTTCGTTTATGAGCTAGAATCTCCTCGTGAACAAATCAGATAAATATGGCGTTGATCAAGGGAAATCGATTTTTTCAAGTCCAAGATTATCACCATCGGGATATGTTGTTGAATCTTGGAAAATTCTCTTCCGAAATCGCAAATTACTGCTAGTATTTCCTTTTTTTGCAATATGCCTCGGTGTGTTCGGAATTATCGGTAGCTCGTTCATACTGGCCTTTGCTGGTGTTTCAGAAACTCAGCAAGAGATCACATGTGGTTCTCTAGTCTCCGTATTGGTGTTTTTGATGATTCTAGGTCTTCTGACTTGGAATTTTTCAGCACTCTTTTTGTCTAGTGCAGTGTATGAACTACATAAATCAGAAATGCTCTCGATTCGTTCTGTACTCAGATCATCTTTTTCAAGATTTCACCTCATCTCTATGTATTCACTAATATTTACGACTGTTCTGATTGGTATTGCATGGGGCACAGCGCATAACTCTTGGGATCAGCTCGGCGAATATTGTAGTAGTGCCTCAGATTGGGCTAATTCTGATGAATTTCCTTCCCTAGATGGTCTAGATGTAGCCTCAGGCGGACATTGGGCAGTTGTGGCTCGTATATTCAATCTCTTCGATCCAATGCGGAGCAGTTATCTGCTGTTAGTCGGAGAAATGACTCTTCTACTCTGGAGTTATTTGAATTTCTATGTGGTTCCTTTGATTGCTATGGGTGTACCCGCGCTGAAGATTTGTTGGGAAACGGGAACATCTGTGAGAAGATCTCTGCGTCATGTCGTATTTTGGCTTTTCAGTGTGGAATTCATTCAATTCTTGATCCTTCTGCCAATTATTGGATCATTAGGGATTTTCGGGGTAGTTTTTGCCATTTGTTTATATGTATGGATCATCTCGCCTATGAATAGCGTCTATAGAACACTTGTATATGTGTCTCTGACTAATAGAGAGCAGTTGGCGTCCAATCTTGCAGATAAATCCGCTACGCCTGAAAGCCTTGAAGAAAACGGTGACATATACGATCCAATTAACTCCCTTTAGAACTTAGTAATTCAAACCAGTCCTGAGGATTCCAAATCTGCCGGTGTGTCAATATCCCTGAAAGACATCCGATCAGGGTCGGTAACTGTCCACTGTTCCTCATCCAAAACAATGGCATTGAGGGATTCAATCAACTGGCCAGGTGCTCGTACGGAATTCCGAATAGCTTCCTGAATGATCGGAAGTGATTTCGAAGAGATAGCAGAGCAGAGTGGTTGTATATGATCGGACTTTGGAAGCACCCATAATGGTAAAGATTCCTGGGCAAATGGATTATTTTCTTCGAGCACGTCAGCTAGTTTGTTAAGAAGCGTTGGTTGTACCAAGGGCATATCAGCCCCCACGACGAGATTAGTGGTGGAGGTACTTTGAATAAGTGCGCTAGCAATTCCTATCAGGGGGCCTTCGCCTTGAACGACGTCAACAGCCGTTTTGAGAGATATTTCGCACTGGATATCGGTCGGTAATATTTGGTTTTTAGCGTGAGAGATAATTAACTCAGAGAGGTCCGCTGCCTCACAGACGCGAGCGATTACCCGAGAGAGCAGGCTCCTGCCATTTACTGTGAGACTTGCCTTATCTCGGCCCATCCGACGGGATTGTCCGCCAGCAAGTATGATTCCAGTACGTGGCATCGCAAAATCTTTCCCCGACAGTTACAGGATAGCGAGAAAACAGTTTGGATATGGATAATCGTACTTACACTATGTTGGGCATTCAGCCTGCATTAGAGGACACGCCTATTGTTTCTGTGGTTGGAGCTGGCGGGAAGACAACCTTGATTTTCCAAATTGCTGATGAAATTAGTGCCGATGCTCATGGCGATGTGATCATTTGTGGTACGACGAGGTTTACACGCAAAAATCATAATTACTCCGTTATAAGTTATGCGGACCGGATGGATTCCAGAACATCTCCCGTGGTTGTCTCAGGAGTAACGAATAGGACTGTCGTCTTAAGCGGGACACTACCGGCAGACTCGAAAGGACGTTATTCGTCAATAAATGACGATCAGATAGCTAAATTGGCTACTGACCCATCAGTGGCAGCCGTCATTGTGAATGCGGATGGGTCACGTATGAAGCCATTCAAGGCACCGAAACCTGGTGAACCAGTTTTAGCATCAGGCACAAGTCATGTTCTTGGGCTAATTGGAGCGGATTCTCTGGGCATTCGTATCGATTCTGATAAGGTGCATCGACCCGAAGAGGTTAGAAAATTCGCTGAGTTGGTTGGTTTGGACGAATTGGAGCTCCTTGATCAACATGCCATCGCCGAAATTTTTTATGCTGCCTACCGGACATCTTTGAATGACAAATCGATAAAATTTGCGGTTGCAGTGCATAAAGCGGACTATGCCGATGCAGCCAGTAAAATACTATCGTCACTGGATGCTATTCGAACTCGGACAGGTGATAAATTTCCGATAGTCCTGACCAGTTTGGTGGGCGGAGAGTTCCGAGCGCTGCCATTGGAATAAAGCAATCTTCAGACATTTTGGTAATTATTTGATACAGTTTTGTCCAGTGACAATGAATATGCACATACCAATTACCCAGGTGGACACTAGCAGTTCTTGCGAGGAGGTTAGCCACTAATGCTGGTTGAATTACTCGCTCTCGTTGCCTTACTCGTATTCTCAGCTTTTTTTTCATCATCTGAGACAGCTTTTTTATCAATGTCTCGTCCACGATTGGACTACCTTGCTGATGATGGACCTGAGTCGCAGCGGCCACTAGCGAGACGTATTCAGAAACTATTATTACGACCGAAGCGATTATTGAACGGCATTCTGGTAGGTAACAATTTAGTGAATACCGCACTTGCAGTTACCGCAGGTGCTTTGTCTACATCAGTGTTTGGACTAAGTGACGGTACGGGTGTTCTTATTGCGACTGCGGTGGTCACGATTGCCTTAGTACTGTTCGGAGAAGTCCTACCGAAGGGCTTTGCCTTGAATAAGCCTTTTGTTTTGGCTCGAATTACTGCTCCACTTCTCGGTATTTGGTTGTGGGTGGTCAGTCCGATTTCGTATTTACTGGAACGACTTTCCGACGCATTGTTTTACAGGACTCCAGTGGACGGTAACGGATCGGGAGTCGAGAGTGCCCTATCTACTGATGAGATAAGGGCAGCTATCATTACGGGCGTCGACGCAGGCGAAATTCAATCTGAACAAGCTAATCCACTATTAGGCGTACTTACGCTTCATGATTTGCAAGCACGTGAGATTATGGTCCCTCGTGTGGAAATGGTGGCGATTCAAAACTCGTCCACTATACGCGAAGCGTCGAAGATTCTTTCTGAACATGGATTCCTACGATTACCAGCTTATGGTGAAGATATTGATCAGATTACGCATGTCCTTCATCTGTCCGATATCAACGCGGCTCTTCAGTTGTCTGATAGCGCTTTTGATCTGCAAGTGAAAGAAATAGCCCGCCCGGCTGTGTTTGAGAGCGAAACCGCTACTGTCGAAAGGGTGATCGAGGTGATGCGGGAAACCCACACTCACATGGTACTTCTGTCCGACGAATCTGGAGCTCCAGCAGGGCTGGTCACTTTAGAGGACATCATTGAGGAAATTCTTGGGTCATTAGTCTCGGAGTCGGGTACCGAGCCGGGTGTGTTAGGAATTCAGCATACGGAAGTCATTGATTTTCCTATGGAAGTAGACGGTCGCACACTACTGGTGGATCTTTCGAAACAATTGGGAGTGGACCTAACCAATGTTCCAGCAAGCACAGTTGGCGGACTTATTCTTGAAGATTCCAAGCGATTTCTTGAAGAAGGTGAATTCATGGAATACCACGGACTTAGATTCACAGTAGTCGAAAGGGATCGTCGACGATTGTCTAGAATTTCTATCAGCAGGCCGCATATATAGGAAGAGTCTTGAGATCGGTTAATGGTGCAAATGGATTTCTGGTCTTCGAATATTTGGTCACCGCTCGGTGTTATAGTGATCACCGGAAGCGGACTCGAGATAGCAGAAATTAATTTCGCTGACCCAAATGCAGCGTTCGGAAAATTTTCTCGAGATTCCAGACAATACGCAAAACAGATACTGAAACTTCGCCAGAAACTCGACACTGTTCCGATTATCAGCAACTGTGACAATCGAGACGAACGTGGAATTCAGGACCTAGTTGGGGAGGTCCGACAACAACTGGCTGATTATTTTCTCGGTGAGCTCAGAAATTTTTCTCTACCCCTAATAACCTGCAGAGGAACGGCGTTGCAACGCGACGTATGGGACGTTTTGCCTGAAGTCGATTTTGCCCGCACTATCACTTACAAAGCTGTTGCTGCGCGAGTAGGTCGTCCCAAAAGCTACCGTCCAATTGGCCAAGCTATTGGACGGAATCCTCACTCCATCGTGGTGCCGTGCCACCGTATTATCGGCTCGGATGGTGGATTGACAGGCTATGGGGGAGGCATAACTCGAAAGTCCTGGCTGCTGGACTTTGAAATGGCTTTCATACCGGAGTAAATATGTCTGTTATAGTTTCTCGGTCACATACGATTTAAAAGGAGGACATATGGCTAGTCTTGAAGGTCGAACTGCGTTGGTAGCAGGAGCAAGTCGAGGAATAGGCGAGTACATGGCCAAATACCTGGCCAATGCTGGGGCGAAAGTGGCGGTCGCGGCACGAACAACGGAAGTTACGGACAAGCGTCTACCTGGGACGATACATACGGTTAGTGACTCTATTAACGAGCAGGGCGGCACGGCTATACCGGTAGTTATGAATATGAGAGATCCTGAGAGCATAGCCGCGGGGGTCAGTGAAACAGTTGAACAATTTGGTGGTTTGGACATTGTTGTGAACAATGCCGCTATCCTAGTTCCCGGGTCTCTAGAGTCCGTTTTGGATCGACACATTGACCTTATCTGGCAAGTTGATTTGCGAGGACCCCTTCTTCTAATGAAACATGCGCTACCGCATTTGCAAAAAGCTGGTGGAGGAGACTTTATCAATGTTTCATCTATAGCAGCAGTATTTCCAGGCCCCGGTCCCTACGAAAATGTTACCCGCGGTGACGGGGCATTTTACGGTATGGTAAAAGCTGGCCTCGAGCGTGCTTCGCAGGGTTTAGCTCGTGAGTTGCAGTCGGAGAACATAAAGGTAAACGTGTTATCACCTCAAGGGAGAATAAAGACTCCTGGTAATATTTGGGCAGATAACGATCCTGACAACCCATCGCTTGAATTTGAGGCGGCGGATGACATGGGTAAAGCGACAGTCTGGGTATGTGAGCAATCGATTGAGTTCACAGGCAATATTTTGTACGACCAAGATCTCTGTGAAGAAAAAGGCCTCTAAAGGCCTTTTTCTTTTAAGAGCTGATCGACGAGAAGCGAGCGTTGTAGTTTGCCGTTGCGAGTGCGTGGAAGTTCCGAAACTTGAACGAAGTCATGAGGTTGCTTGTAGGCCGCTAAGTTATCGGAACAGTAGGACTTTAGTTCCTCAAAATCCATTTCTTCATTGATTTCAGGGATAATACAGGCCACTACTAGATTTTTTTGACTATCGATAGGTAGGCCTATGACCGCAACCTCGTTTACGGCGTGATGCTTCGAGATCGTATGCTCTATCTCTGCGGGCGATAGACGAAATCCAAAAGACTTGATGATGTCGTCTGCCCGTCCTTTGAACCAGATGTATCCATCCTTGTCCATAATTGCTAAGTCTCCACCCGTAAACCAGTCTCCCCTGTAGACATGCGTTTCTTCTTCGGGCCTCTCCCAATAGCCGAGCATCAATCCGGGGTCAGTTCTATGAACAGCAAGTAGGCCAAGCTCACCAGGCGGTAGCGGCTCCGCTGAGTCAGAGTCCGCATCGAGAATCGCTACAGTGCGCCCAGCTTGAGGTTTTCCCGGTGACCCTTGGACGATGGGTACCGTAGGTCCGTTAGATATGTAAGTGCTGATTTCTGTCATTCCCAATGACTCGTACATGGGAGCACCCACTTGCGAAGTCCACTCATCTCGAAGGGCTGGGCTAAGTGGTTCGCCAGCGCATAGTACGTGACGAAGTTCACGTAGGTTGTGTTGGGAGGGATCTGAGTACTTCAGAATTTGTCGATATACGGTTGGCACCGCGGCGAATATCGTCACTCGATATTGCTCGATAATGGGGAGCCACTTTTCTGGATTAGGTTCCCCTCCGCAGAGAATAGCCGTTGCACCCCATCTCCAGGCATCCATGAGTCCAACGCCGAGCGTATAGGTCCAGTTGATTGTTCCGGCATGAAGTGTTGTGTCAGTGGGTTTGAAGTCCAGCCAACCATGTCGTATGAATTCTCGCCCTAAAACCGTTCTTTGGGCATGAACCACCCCCTTTGGTGTCGAGGTGGTTCCGGATGTATACACAAAAAATGCAGGATCATTAGACCGAGTTTGCGGTAGGGGGACATCAGGAGAATTCTTGAGTAAGTCAGCGACTGAAATTAGTTTCATTTCTTGTGCTGTGTCAGGATCGTGATCAGGAGCTTTGTTGACGATCATCGCAGAAGCACCGCAGTCGGATGCAATTTGAGAGACTTCGTGGTCGGTGAGCTGTGGTGAGAGAGGTATCGGAGCTAAGCCTGCCGCTACTGCGCCAAAGAAAGCAAAGGCATGATTAGGTTCGTGTTGTAGTCGAACTAAGATCCGTTCACCCGGTTGATACCCCATATTTACGAGAGATTTGCCGATCGTTACTATCAAGTTCCACAACTCGGCATATGTCCATTTTTCCTCTGAACCATCGACATTAACGAAGATAAAAGCAGTCCTATCCTTCTCAGTATCGTCATCTGCCCATCGTTTAATACAGTACTCGGAGAGATTAAGGATTTGATCTTGGGTGCGATATTCGTTCTTGGGAAGTGTCATATGCGTTACCTTATAGCCATGTAAATGCGGATGATTTTGTTTTTCGCATGAAGATCCTAGGTTGGGAGTTTGTTATGCGTTACGACGATTTCGAAGATATACGAGTCACGATAAGTGACAAGGTTGCCGAATGGCAAATTATCAGGCCTGAAAAATTAAACGCCATGCGTACAAAAACGTTCTGGGAAATTATGGAATTAGGACGTCGACTGAACGCGGATGAATCCGTGCGAGCTGTTGTAGGTACGCATGAAGGTAGGGGATTCTCTGCCGGTGCGGATTTGACATCTGATGATCCAGGTGAGGAGTCTTCATCCAATCCGCGACCTAGTGCGAATGATTCGATGGGAGTCAGTGGAGTTGGAATGGCTATGGCGTTAATTGATAAACCTACTATCGCCGCGATCGACGGTGTTTGCGCCGGCGGTGGTATGTCTCTCGCGTTATCTTTTGACATTCGGTACGTGGGACCGCAAGCAAAATTCTTGACAGTGTTCACTCGACGCGCTTTAGGGCCTGACTGCGGTCTGACTTATCACTTGCCACGTCTGGTAGGACAGGGAAGAGCTTTAGAACTCATGTATACAAGTAGGGAAGTCGATGCTGAGGAAGCTGTCCGTATTGGGTTGGCGAATACATTGGTTGATGATCCGAGATCCCATGCGCTGGAGATTGCTCGTGAACTTGCGGACGGGCCTCCTCTGTCACTCATGTGGGAGAAGCGAGAAGTAATGAACACCTGGGAGGCATCCCTCCAGGAACAAATCGAATATGAGTGGATGGCGCAGCGACAAATCAGCCAAAGTGAAGATGTGAAAGAGGGCAGCCGCGCCTTTGTGGAGAAGCGCAAAGCAAATTTCACTGGTCGATAGTAAGCGCTGACGTTACCTTTCCAGTAATGAAAGTAAAGTCGCTGCTGGTAGGAATTGTCGGAGGTGCCGCCTCCGGACTCACTGGTATCGGAGGTGGGACTGTGATGGTTCCACTTCTGACTGGTCTCCTCCAGATGCCTCAGAGAAATGCGCATGGCACATCACTGGCCATCGTCATATTCGTTGGTATTGCGGCTGTCATCCCATATGTAGCAGAGAGTCAGATACAGTGGCCTCTTGTATTTGCTCTTGGCATCGGAGCTATTGTGGGAGCACAAATCGGAACTAGGACGATGCACAACTTACCAGACACCTGGCTAAGACTTATTTTCGCGTCGTTTCTGTTCATTGTTGGTCTCCGTATGATTTTTTTGGAAAGTCCGGATGTATCTCAGGAAGCACTGTCTGATATTTTTAGCCTTGAAGCAGGCCTAGCATTTGCAATCGGTTTTGTTGGAGGTGCGTTTGGTGGACTTCTAGGAATTGGAGGCGGTACATTGTTCGTTCCGGCCTTAGTTTTACTTGTCTCCGTTCCTCAGCACACGGCCCAAGGTATATCGTTAGTAGTCGTAGTCCTTACAGCATTGTCCGGAACATTTACTAATGTCAGAGCTGGGTTCGTCGATAAAAACACAGTCATATGGGTGGCACCAGCCGCTGTCGTCTTGGGTTTTTGTGCTGGGATTCTCGCCCAGGATTTGCAAGCAGAATATCTGACGAGATTGTTTGGGCTGGTAGTGGTTTATGTTGGCGGACGTACGGTTCTGAAAACATGGTCACAGCTAAGAGAGCTATAAGGAAGATATTAGTGCCTCGAGTAGATTGTTAGGGCACTATGCTAATTTCCGTAATATCAGACACACATTTGCCCTCGATTTTTCGTAGTCCTGATGGTTTAGGCCCTGAACTGGGAGAATTCCTCAGCCAGACAGATCTGATAATCCACGCGGGTGACGTGGTACGACCTTCGATTTTAGACTGGTGCGAACAATTCGCCCCAGTGAGGTGTGCGAAAGGCAATAATGATGAATTTGATGATCCACGAGCTGAAGACAAGCTGCTTTTGGAATTGTTAGGTTGGCGAATCGGTGTGGTTCACGAACTTCGGCCGGAAGACCGACCGATGTCGGAGCTAATATTTCAGGCGTTCCCTGAGGAGTCAGTCGATTCACTGGACGTACTAATCTCAGGTGATACTCACGTTCCAAGACTCGAATATCGAGATAAGGTGCTTTTTGTGAACTCTGGTTCTCCCACGTTGCCATATCATCTTGAATGGCGTCATGGATCTGCGGCGCTACTCAATCTGACTTCGGACGGAATAGTGGCTGAA
Source organism: uncultured Dehalococcoidaceae bacterium (assembly GCA_964606125.1). Classification (GTDB taxonomy): domain Bacteria; phylum Chloroflexota; class Dehalococcoidia; order UBA2979; family UBA2979; genus UBA2979. The sequence continues at coordinate 9,295 of CAZSFJ010000003.1, forward strand.
ATTGTGAGCCTGGGCGAGACACCGCATCGTCCTAATCCAATTGAAACATCTTCATTAGTAATACATCGGTGATCCTGTACACTTTTTACATGTCACACAATACAAATTCTGGAAGTCCAGAAAATCAAACAACTAGTGAAGCTTCATATAAGGCGAGCCTTGCTCGTCAGGCAAGTAGAGCCTTAGCTCAAACTTCAAACGAGTCTCGTACTGCTGCGCTTGAAACGATCGCAACGAAGCTAAGAGATTTCTCAAGCGATATTATCGAGATTAATCAGCTTGAATTGGCGACTGCCCGAGAAAAAGGATTAAGTGAATCATTCCTAGATCGGATGATGCTTAACGAGGAACGAATTGAAGGTATGGCCTCAGGAGTCAGTGAGGTTGCCGGCCTTGAAGATCCTATAGGTGGGATTGAGGATATGTCGGAGCGCCCCAATGGACTGAAGGTTGGAAAGATGCGTATACCGATTGGGGTTCTTGCTTCAGTCTATGAGGCTCGACCTAACGTCACGATTGATATTGTTGCCATAGCAATCAAGTCAGGTAACGCAGTGGTGCTCCGATCAGGTTCAGATGCTCATAAGACATCTTCGATTCTTGCAGAGATCGCTCGGAACGCAGTGTCGGAGGTAGGGATAGACATCCGTAGTATTCAATTTATCGAGTCGACAGATCGCGAGGAAGTCGATCATCTTCTGGCTGCAGAAGAGTTTATTGATTTGATGGTACCCCGAGGAGGTAGCGAGCTTATTGCTCGTGTCAGGGACAATGCGAAGATGCCGGTCGTTGCTGGTGGAATTGGCGTTTGTCACACGTATGTGGATGGCGATGCAGATTTTGAAATGGCTGGGGATATCGTACTCAATGCCAAAACGCGCAGACCATCAGTGTGTAATACGCTTGATACTCTTCTTGTGGATAGAAGCGCCGCCGCTGAATTTATTCCGCTGGTATCTCAACGACTGGCTGATGCTGGAGTCAACATGCACGTCGAGCCAGAGACCATAATACTCTTACCGGCATCTGCAAATGTGCTGCCTCTGCAGCAGGAAGATTACGACACAGAGTGGTTGTCGCTCGATTGCTCGATTAGAGTAGTCGATGGTTTGGCTGGAGCAATTGAACATATCGCACAGCATGGAAGTGGACATTCAGAGGCAATTGTCACCTCATCTTCGGATAATTCAAAAACGTTTTTGGCTGCTGTCGATGCGTCAGCAGTATTCGTGAATGCCAGTACAGGATTCAATGATGGTGGTGAATTTGGCTTGGGTTGTGAGTTAGGTATATCCACCCAAAAGATGCATGCCAGGGGGCCCATGGGACTCAAAGAGCTGACCTCATACAAGTGGATAGTACTGGGTGAGGGTCACACTCGTCCGTAATATTGTTTGCGCAACTGGTTGTAGAGATCTTGTTGCACGACTAAGCTGTGGTTTCCAGAGAACTGATTGGCGTGAGGAGTTTCAATTCTATGACACAGGAACATAAGGCAGCTATAGCTGGAATTTATGAATGGCCGAAGCGAGTGGACCCATCCGTTTCCTCGATGCAGATTAAAGCAGCAAGTATCAAGGCAGCACTAGATGATGCGGGGCTCTCATGGTCCGATGTTGATGGTTTGTACGACGCTGGTGACGGTGATGGCGGCGGTGGAGGACTTGGTTTGGCCGCCTACTTGGGAATCAATCCGACCGTGATCAATACTACGCAAGTAGGGGGTTCCTCATATGAGTTCCATGCGGCGCATGCGCTGAGAGACATTGCGGCCGGTAAATGTAAAGTAGCGGTAACGTCATATGGTTCCAAGGCGGCGACTTTACGTACTCCTATTGGGACCGGTGGTCCTCGAGGTGGTGGCACCTGGATGAGTAACATGGAAAATATGTATGGGTCTACTTTAATTTCGAATTATGCGATGGTTGCCCACCGACATATGCACGAGTACGGCACTACGACGGAGCAATTGGCCGAGATATCGGTCGCCACCAGAGCCCATGCTATGCGCAATCCTGAAGCAGTACAGGCGATGAAGGATCTGCAATTTGTGGGAATTGATGACATAACAGTGAACGATGTGCTTGAGTCCAGAATTGTCGCTGATCCGTTACACCTTCTTGAGTGTTGTATGATTTCGGATGGCGGCGGAGCTGCTGTGTTCGTGGCGCCAGAAGTTGCGGCGGACCTCAAGAAGAAACCAGTTTGGATCATTGGTAGTGGCGAAGCAACCAAGTATCGAGAGAACGGTGGTGATATAACCACCTCAGCAGGAGCACAGAGCGCGCCGATAGCTTTTAATCAGGCGGGTATTACTCCAGATGATATTGATATTGCCATGATTTATGACTCGTTTAGTATCACTGTGGCTGTAATGTTGGAAGATCTTGGATTTTGCAAGAAAGGCGAGGCCGGTTCGTTTATTGGTGACGGTCATCTTCGCTGGGACAGGCCCGGTCTGACGATAAATACGGATGGTGGAGGGCTATCATCAAACCACCCAGGGATGCGAGGTCTGTTTTTACTTCTGGAATCCGTGCGTCAACTTAGAGGCGAGTCAACGAGTCAGTTAGTTGATCCAAAATTAGCGGTCGCTCATGGTAATGGGGGACTGCTTGGTGCCACACATACTGGGGGAACCGTGATTCTCTCCGCCGATTAGATCGAATATTACCAGACTTAATAGTATTGAAAGGACAAGTAAATGCCTAACAGACCACAGCCAGCCTTCCCCGAACAGGACACCGAGTATTTCTGGCAGGGATGCAAAGAAAATGAGCTTCGCTACCAAAAAGATTCTGCAGGTAACGTCATTTTTTATCCACGAGCACACTCGACAGTTACTGGAGAGGGTGATTTAACCTGGCACGTATCAGAAGGTTTGGGGACCGTGTACACATATTCGGTAGTGAGACAGAATAGGCACCCGAATTTTGCTGATCTCGGGGCATATTCAGTCGCCTATATTGATCTTGATGAGGGCTTTCGAATGCTTTCGAGTGTTGTTGGTGTTGATGATCCAACGGCGGATATTACGGTGGGAATGAGAGTAAAAGTGGAATTCGAGGTTCAGGAAGAGGGGGAGTATCCGATCCCTGTTTTCAGACCAGTGGAGTAGAGACAGGTCGATGATCAAGCTTGGTGGTACTGGAACTGCCTCACATTTGAGCGCTTTCCAGGGATTAGAAGCACATTTCAAAGGTCTTGGTATTGAGATCGAATGGGTACTTTACTCAGACGATATGGCTGTGGTGCAGGCATTTATTGAAGGTGAAATAGACGTCGCATGGAATGGTCCTCTCAATTACGTGAGAATAAAGACCCAACTGCAGGAAGCTTGTCATGTTTTGGCAATGCGGGACGTGGATATCGATGTAGTCACGCACTTTGTGACTGCATCTACATCTGACGTTTATACCTTGACAGATCTTGTGGAGAGAAATTTCGCGTTTGGCGGCCGGGGATCAGTTGAGACCGGTCTCCTAGCTCATTATTTTTTAAGGAAGTTAGGTGTTGACCCTGAGGCTGATCTGAAGTCAGCAACCTTTTTTGAGGAAAGGCAGGAGTTGGGATTTACACCTGAACTGGATGTGCTGAGTCGAGTAATTTCAGGCGAGTGCGACGCCGGAGCAGTCAGTGGTCCCGCCTTGGACAAACTAATTCGGGAGGAAACGATAGATCCTGCGGAAATTAGAGTTATTTGGACTAGTGAAAGTTACAGCCATTGTTGCTTCACAGCCCAATCCTCCATGGAGATAGAACTAATTGACCGACTTCGTGAGGGATTCGAAGCGATAGACGCTGACAATTCAGTGGGCAGAGCGATATTGGAGGCAGAGGGCTGCAACCGAATAATTCCTGGGCAGCCCGTGGGTTGGGATGTAATCGAAGAGGCCGCTCGTGAGCAAAGGCTTATTTAGGGTTCAGAGGCGCTTGGACACATAATCGGCTATCGGTAGGGACGCAGTTAACCCAGGTGACTCAATGCCTCCCAAGTGGGTGTATCCCTCATGTGTCCATATCAAGAAATCAGCCAAACTTTCGCCGGGCCTTTGTGTCTTTGGCCGGTATCCTACTTGTCCAGGGGCCAATTGTTCCATAGTAAGTCCTGGTAAAAACTTCCGTCCGGCTTCTAAGAAATTATTAGACCAAATTTCGTCGGGTTCGTTTCGATAATCAATATCTTCTGTCTCATCCATCCACTCCATCGAGGGTCCAAGGTGTAAGCCCCCGTCTGTGTCGGTGGTTAAGTGAACGCCGAGGCCACCAGCCTGGTGGTCTGGTAGCGGATAAATCGGTCTGTTTATCAGTTTGGTTATTGATGGATCGACCACGTCATAATATCTCCCGCGGTTGACCGTCTGCTTGAGGATAGGTATTTCGGTCCCGTCGCTTGTATAGCCGCCGTCCAGAGGGTAACCGACCATTGCAGCAATGTTATCGGCGGCCAGACCAGCGCAATTGATGAACATATCCGAACGAATTTGTGTATTTTCTTGATCTGAATCAACGATAGACGATGCAAAGTGATCGGCACGCCGATCTACTTGTACGAGCTCATGTTGGTATGCAATAAAACTGCCATTTTCCAATGCGACCTGTTCATATGAGCGGCACAAGCCAAACGCGTCAACTACGCCTGTCCACGGGGACCACAGTGCTGCCGCCACCTCCAGATAAGGTTCCAGTTCATGTATCTGGCTTGATGAGGCATACGTAAAATCTCGTACACTATTTTGTATCCCCTGCTCATATACCCCGTGTAATAAATCAAGCTCAGACTCTTCGAAGGCGACAATTAATTTTCCAGTTCTGTCTGCTCGAACTGAGTGAGATTCACACCATTCGTATAGAAGAGTGTTGCCTTTTTGGCAGAGAGTATGTTTGAGAGAATTAGTCTCGTAATATATGCCAGCATGAATTACTCCGCTATTGTGCGAGGAAGTCTCTCTCGCGGGACCAGGATGTTTTTCTACCACTGCGACGGTATATTTCTCTGACAAATATGCGGCGATAGCCAATCCCACAGCACCTGCTCCGCATATGAGTATGTCCACTTCGAGGTTATCTTTAGATGTCATTGTTCTAATTTACACGTAGGTTATTTCACCGTCAGGAGTGACGATTATTCCATTAGCCGCAATATCCCGTAGCTGGACGTTTGCCGGAACAAGCGCATTCTTAATTTCTACATTGTGCAGAGCAGAGTTTTTGCCTACTACCACATTCTCCCCGACGGTTGAATCGATGATTTGTGCTGACGGATCGATTAAATGTTTTCTCTCTCCAAGAAGTTGCTTTTGACTTTCTAGAAGGGCGGACAATGTACCAGTATCAAGCCAACTCCCCTGCCACAGTCGGCCTCCAATTGAGCTTCCCTCGGAATGTATGGTCTCGAGCATTCCAGAGATCTCTATTTCTCCACGAGCACTCACCTCAGGTTGAAATTGTATTCGTTTAACGACAGGCTCAGCGAGCATCCAAATACCCACGAGGGCAAGATCGGATTTCGGAAAATCAGGCTTTTCCTCCAGTGAAATAACTTTTTCAGTGTCGTCTAGCTCAGCTATTCCCATTTGGTTTGGTCGGTCGGTTTTGTGAAGCGGCAACCATACGTCCCAGCTGTTCGCTATAAACGTATCGATTTGACTTTGCAGCTGAATTTGTCCCGGCATCGAGTCTTGGAGAATAGTGTCGACGGCAAGCACAATTACGTCACGATCTTGCAAAGACTCACCGCAGGCAGCTAATGCATCTCCCGACCCCTTGGGAGTTTTCTGTACATGCACAGACACTTCGACATCCGATCGATAATTTTTTGCTACAGGTTCTGTCGTCTTATCATCAGGCCCAACGACAATGGCGATATCTTGGATCCCTGCCTCAGCTAGTAAGTCGATGGAGTACTCAATTAGAGGCCTGTTGAGTAGCGGTATTTGCGATTTTGGATAAAAATTTGACAGGGGCCTAAGCCGAGTGGCTTTTCCTCCTGTAAGAATAACCCCGAGAGGCGTATTATCATCTTTCATAGGTCACATTCTTTCGACTATCAACAAGGACTATAAAAATGTGTTGTAAGGCCAGGGCTACCGCCTTGAACAATGTTCATTTTATAGGTGGAGCATTATCTTTGCTCGCACAGTCCGAGATAACGCCTGGTACCGAGACTGTACAAGCGGAATTGCTACAGGAGGACTTGGAAAAGACGTGGCAATTGATCTTGGAAGATGATGATTATCATACCTATCAATACGTTATTGAAATGTTGGGCTCTATTTTTGGATATGGGCCTGAAAAATCTTTCGCGCTGGCCAAAATTGTGGATACCGAAGGTAGTGTGGTTCTATACACCGGCTCAAAGGAATTATGTGAGCAGTTCCAGGACGAGGTACATGGTTATGGCGCTGATCCTCTGATGGAGCAGTCAGTCGGATCGATGACAGCATATATAAAGGCGATTTGATCTGTCGTTACTCTTTGCCGCATTCGGTTAAATGTGTTTGACTATGTCTATCGTTAACACGCAGCTGGCAGAGGGGGTGAAAAATGGATTGGTCAGACAGTGATGTCCAAGCAACTTTTCGAAATGAAGTACGGTCAGTAATTGTCGACAGGTTGCCCGAGCGTTATCAAACCGGCGGTGGTAGCTGGGAACATGATCGACGCTCAGAAAACCCTGAAGCCGTAGCTGCTGCGTCTGCGTGGTCAGATGCTTTGGCAGAGAGAGGCTGGGTAGCTCCCCATTGGCCCAAAGAATACGGTGGCGCCGGACTGAGTCCGATGGAGCAATTCATTTTCAAACAAGAAATGTCGTTAGCGGCAGCACCCTCTGTGGGTGGGCAAGGCGTATCACAATTAGGCCCTACTTTGATTGTGCATGGGACCGACGAGCAGAAGGCTGAGCATCTCCCGAAGATTTTGTCAGGAGAGGTTGATTGGCGGCAAGGATATTCTGAACCAGGGTCGGGATCTGATCTTGCATCGCTTCAAACCCGTGCCATCCGGGATGGAGATGAGTATGTGATTAATGGCCAGAAAATCTGGACATCACTGGCTCATTTTGCAGATTGGCTATATGTGCTCTGTAGAACAGATCCCGATGCACCGAAACATCGCGGGATCTCATTTTTACTGGTCGATAAGCACGCGCCTGGCGTGACTGTACGACCGCTAATCGATATGAGTGGTAGACATCACTTTAATGAAACGTTTTTTGAAGATGTCCGAGTACCTGCTACCAGCCGAGTTGGAGAAGAGAATAGAGGTTGGTATGTTGGGATGACATTACTCGATTTTGAGCGCTCGAATATTACCGGAGCAGTAGCTTCGCGCAGGACTCTTGATAACCTTCGAGAGTTTCTCGTCAGTGAGGAGGGGAAGTCTAAAAGCCCAGGGTATAGCTCAAACAGGGGACAAATTGCCGATCGCTATATCGAGACTGACGTGATGTACAATTTTTCTTTTCGGATTATTTCGATGCAGGACAATGGTCTAATTCCAAATTATGAAGCCTCAGTATCGAAGCTGTTCAATAGCGAGATGTCACAGAGGATTGCTTTGACAGGGACCAGAGTCTTTGGTCTGTATTCGAACATTCACGATAGTAAAAATAATTGGGCAGCGATGAAGAGCGAGCTCACTAATTCTTATCTACTGTCTGTTAGTTCAACCATCGCCGCCGGTACGAGTGAGATTCAGCGAAATATAATAGCAACACGAGGACTCGGACTACCTCGTGGTTAACGTAAATAGTGTTTGGATAAATGAAAGGTATACATATGGCAAATGAAATAAGTATTCAAGAATATCTGGGCGACTATGTTGAATCCCTTTTGAATGCTACAGCTAACGCTGTAGAGGATCTTACCGAAGAAGAGATGGTGTTTCGACCAGAGGGTCCAAACAACTCCATTGGTTTCGATGCGTGGCATATAGGTCGTACGGCTGACAATCTCGTACACTTCGCCTTCGAGCGAGAGACACCCGTGTGGTTACAGCAAGGATTGCATGAGGCTTGGAATCTTCCCAAGGTCGATCAGGGTACAGGGATGACTCCGGAAGAAGCGTTTGCTTTGGTCTTTCCTGCTGGAAGTGAACTCGCAAAATATGTTCATGATGTGGGTGAGGCAATTGTCCCCAAGATTCGTTCCATGACCACTGATTACTTACTCGAAGAGATGTATATCCGACCAAATGGTGATCTCTCCAAATATCAAATAATTGGTCAAGTAATTATCAATCATGGGAATAACCATTATGGGCAGATCAATATGATGCTCACGATGATGGGGAAGCCTGGCCTTGGTATTTAGAGTTTCGATTCGTATTACGTATTGATGATTGATGTGAAGAAACTAAGAAACAGCGCTCTCAGAGCGCTGTTTCTTAGTTTCTTGGCCGCCACAACTTGTGATTGAGTTGGACTACTGATTACCTAGAATCAGAGTACTTGTAGCACTAAACATACCGCCGGGTGCGTGTACGAGAGAAACTTCAACCCCATCGACCTGTGCTTCGGCTTCACCTCGAAGTTGTCGTACTGATTCTTGGATCGCAAACATGCCATACATACCAGTGTGCGTATATGACAGACCACCACCATTGGTATTAATGGGAAAGTCTCCGCCGGGCGCAGAATGCATTTCCGCAAACCACGGGCCACCTTCACCAGGTTTCACGAAACCGAGGGCTTCGAGTGCGTAGATCGGGGTATGCGAAAACGCGTCATAGAATTCGGCGTGATCAATTGCCGAGTGGTCTAGCCCAGCCATTTTGAAAGCCTCTGGTCCAGTATGGCGTGCAGCACCTGTCCACTCAGTGAAATCGAGCATCTGGCTTACATTGGTGTGGGCAATAGATTCACCTCGTCCCAATACGTATACAGGCTTTTTGGGGAAGTCTTTTGCGCGTTCCTCCGATACCAGGATTAATGCGCCACCACCATCAGTTACTAGGCAGCAATTCAGGAGGTGCAGTGGCCATGCAATCATCCGGCTTTCGAGGACATCTTGGATGGTGATGGGGTCTCTCATCATTGCACGGGTATTTTTTTCAGCCCACTGTCGCGTGGCAACTGAAACTGCAGCGAGCTGCTCCTCAGTTGTACCGTATTTTTTCATATGCTGTGCAATTGGAACTGAGAACATAGTAGGAGGTCCCGCGACACCGAATGGTGCTTCGAACTGTCCAGTCGGGGTCTGTCGACCAGCTCCGCCTCCGCCAACACCAACACGAGATCGTCCCGATTCTCCATGGGTCACGAGAATAACGTCAGCATAGCCCGCGGCGATGGCTGCCACAGCATGGCTTACGTGGATGAGGAATGAACACCCACCTACTGATGTACCGTCCACGTATCGAGGAATGATTCCCAGGTATTCGGCTAGTGCTGCCGGAGAGACACCAGCGGTAGCGAGTCCGTCGACATCATCCAAAGTTAATCCAGCATCGGCTAATGCATTAAATGCTGATTCTGCATGCAGCTGCAGAGTTGAGTGAGTGGGGAGCTTACCCACAACGTCGGTCTCTGCTGCTCCGACGATCGCTACTTTATGACTTAAGTTTCTTGTATCTGCCATTATTTTTCTCCAATTTCAAATCTAAGTAAGTGACTAGGCTAGGTGCCAGACCGGCAATGTAACCTCATCTGATACATCTTCGTAACCAATCTCCATCGGTGCGTTAACCGGAAGGTTTTCGGCCGTTGGTTCAAGGTCACCTAGATCGAGATTAGTCATCATTTTTCCGCCCTCTTCGAGCGCAACGACAGCAATCACATACGGCGTTTCGAACGCTGGATGTCCTCGGTGAGGTATGACGTACGAATGCAATGTGCCCTTACCTGACGCCGTAAACCACTCTACATTTTGGGAATGGCAACCCTCTTTAGGACAGAACGGGCGCGGATAAAAATAACCGTCTCCACAGGTATTACATTTTTGAATTCTGAGTTCATGCCTTTTGAGTCCGTCCCAGTATTCCTGTGATTCGGGATCGGCTTCTGGTAAAGGTCGCTGAGGTGTAGTCATGTTTGGTCCCCCTCCTATTGGTTCAACGATTGCTTTTGTACATGCAGGATAGTATCACTAGCAGGAGCCCACGGGTTAGAGTCACACTAGAGATTTAAGTTAGGGAATAAACGGGAGTATTCAAGTGATCTTAGTGCAACGTCATTTTCATGTAGCGAAGGCCAATCGGGCGCCGTTCGAACGTATGAGTAGTAAAGGTTTATGGCCCGCGATGACGGAGATGGGCGTGCAGATGGTTGCCTACGGTACATGGGGATTTGCTGGCACTGGTGATGTAGTCGTTACTCACACGGTTTATGAGGACTTTGATCACTGGTATGCAACACGGAGAACCGCACCTGGTCACCGCGATGGGGAGAAGGTTGGTGCCTTTTACGATGACCCACAGATCGTGGGGGCGATCAGCCGTCTAATGCCTATATACGCCGAGCGAGATGTTTTGATTGAACACTCAGAAGCCTATCCTTTTCTGCTCGATGAAGAGCTCTCCCGACCAAAAGTTCATTACCGTACAAGTGATACCGGACCGAGTCCACTTCCGCCAACCTTTGGTCGAGGATCAATAGTCGAGGAGGTTAGCTTTGAATTTGACTCAGATGACCTGGCAAATGACGGTAAGCAGCAGCTGAGTGAATTTGTCTGGCCTACTATCGAGAAAAAAGGCGGTAGAGTGATCGGTCTGGGTACGAGTGCACTTACAGGCGATAACAGCTTCACCACATTCGTATCTTTTCCTTCGTTTCGCGAGTATGTTGAGTACGGGAGAATGTGTCCAGAAGACACGGAGGACTCGGTTCGTAAGGGATGGGAATCGGTCCACCAGTCTTCAAAGGGAATGAATCGGCGACTTTTGATAGTAGGGAGTGACTACGGTGCAAAATCCTGATTTGCAGGTAACAAAAGGCGAGTTGCTCGAAATTGAGTCCTTGGCAGTCGAACTAGCGAATTGGGCTGGCGCCGAGGCAACTCGGTCGTTATTGACGGATCTAGATATCTCATACAAACCGAGGGGACCTCAGCGTCGACCGCGCTCCAAGACAGACCCCGGCGATCCAGTGTCAGAAATGGACAAAGCACTGGAGAAAGAGTTACGAAGTCGTATACGAGATAAGTTTCCTCAGCATGCCATACTTGGGGAAGAGGAAGAAACTCTGCCTGAGGATGAAACCGAGTGGGTTTGGGTGATAGACCCCATCGATGGCACATCAAATTTTGTGAATAGATTTCCTTTGTTTGCCGTATCGATCGGTGTGATGTACCGGGCAGTACCCGTAGTCGGGGCGATATGGTGCTCGAGCACCCATCTCCTCGGAAGCGGAGTGTATCACTCATATATTGGAGGCAAACTATATCTTGATGAAGAAGAAGTGGCTCCTCCACCGGCCCAGGTGAAACGTAGACTCGGAGCTGCACCTGGTGGTTCGCTCGGCAGTACAGAGAACTGGGACAATCGGGTCACTGGAAGTGCTGCTTTTGAATTGGCAATGGTGAGTGCCAAAGTGTTTACGTCTGTTCCGCTTTGGTCGTTATCAATCTGGGATGTGACTGCCGGTATTTGTCTTGCTCGATCAGCAGGACTGGAAGTTTGGATAAAGACCAAAGATGACTGGGAGATGTTTGAGCAATTCAAACCCGGTTTCAGAGATACCGAAACAGAGGATCCTAAAGATCAATCTCTACGCTATTGGCGAGCGCCTCTAGTCGTGGGAGCCTCAGACGCCACGTTAGTTTGGCGAAAGAAATCTGAGAGAGTCTTGGGGTGGCAAGGTCGATTTCGGCGTCGACTGAGAAAGTTTGTAAGTGTCTGACGAATCAAAAGTTCCTCTATACGTGAGCGTCAAGGATGCGTTCAGAGTGTCATTTGTCCCTGAGGTGTTTGTAAGATTGGCGGAATTTCCTAACTATTTCCGGCATGTTTGGCCTCAATTGGTGCCTTCGATAGAGACCGTAGGTTTTTTGAATTCAGCATTGTACATGGCCGATATGGCACTGGAGGCGGCGCAGGACGTGTACGAACCGGTATTGGACCACGACGCATATCGGCCGGAGACTGCAATTGATCAGGAGTCATTGCGCTTGGCCGTGGATTTGTTCCACTATGTACAGCCGCAGCTTCTTCTTGTTTTGGCGGGGCTAGCGGAAGCTTTCGATCGCGAAGAAATAGGCGGATATGGTTCAGTAGAAGTTCGTCCCCGGACAAAGCGTGAAGATACGCATTTTGCTACTGGCCTCATATTTTCAGATCGGTTTTCAGAAGGCGCAGATATTCGCGGAGTTCTAGGCACTAGTAGGGTGCCCGATATTTATAGATCTACCGGAGAATTTCCCAACTTCGTGGAGTTGTTTTGGCAGGAGGTGAAAGAACTACACTCTTATCCTGATTTCCGGAGACGGTCCCGTGGCCTCTATTATTACGCCCGCTCAGCTACCAAGTTTCTCGCTAATCCGATCAGGGCCAGTGAGGCAGATCTTCTGAAACTTAATCTCGAGGTACAAGATATATTGGTGCTCAGGGAGCTAATTGACGATGAGCTACTACAAACAGCAGTTATGATGATGCACGCGGAGTGTATGCGGATAGTTCTTGGTGATACAGCCAGAGAGGTCGTACAGTAGGTATCGGAATCGTAGTCGATGGACGGAAAGTAAATGGTAGTTTTATGAACGAACACAATAGCGAGAATTTGGGGCTTATGGAGGCTCTCCATTCAACCCCAGCAAGGAGATATTTATCACAGGAGCCGATTTCTGATGAGTTAATTTGGGAGCTTCTTGATGCCGCGATCAGGGGTCCTTCGGGTGGAAATAATCAGGGATGGGGTTGGATCGTCGTAAAAGATCAATCTGTAAAAAAACAGATCGCGACTTGGTATAGAGAAGGATGGGAACGTGCATATGGTGTGCGCCGAGAGCAAATCTTGGCTGGCAATGATCCCTCGGATACTTTAGGTTCGAGGAATTTCCGTAGCGCAGAATATTTAGCGAATCATATAGAGGAAGCTCCAGTCTGGGTGTTTGCGGTTCAAAGAAACACTTCAGATCAAAATGGGCCAAGAACAGGATCTTCAATTTATGGTGCTATACAGCACCTGATGCTAGCCGCACGTTTTCATGGTATTGGGGCAACTCTCACGACCCTATATGCGGGTCATGAATCCGACGTCAAAAACCTTCTTGGCATACCCGATGACGCGATGACGATGGCGTTGATACCTTTGGGCTACCCAAGTCGGGGCAGATGGGCCCAACCTAAGCGCCAGGATGTACAGGAAGTCACTCACTGGGAAAAGTGGGACGACCACAGGAATCGCTAGCTGCTTGATTTTACCTCGGTGTTGGTTAATTGTTCGAGAGCGGTGATTAACGCCTGTGTCCCGGCGTCACTTCCATGAATTCCTTCAGCAACCGCAAACATTCGGTCCACTAGGGCCGTACCTAACAGTGGCATGTTGACGGAATCAGCTGCTTCAATTGCCAGGCGAAGATCCTTGCGTTGCAGGCCGACTTTGAAACCAGGAGAGAAATCGCGTTGGATTATTTGAGGTCCAAGATTACTTATTTGCCAAGATCCGGCGGCTCCAGCAGAGATTGCTTCCAACATGACTTCAGGGTCAACCTGATTTAGCGTACAAAAAATTAACGCCTCAGCGAGCGCAAAATTATTTATGCAAACAGCTATTTGATTACATAGCTTTACAGTTTGGCCAGCCCCAGACGGTCCACAATGAGTTATCTGTTTGCCCATCGATTCAAGCAGAGGCATCACTTTTCGGAGAGACTCATCATCCCCCCCACACATGATCGATAATGTGCCCGCGATAGCACCCTTATCTCCCCCTGACACTGGCGCGTCGATCAGGCTAACTTGCAAATTGCTCAGGTCAGCATAAATCTCCCGGGTCACATCTGGGGAAATAGTTGAATGATCCACAACGATCATTCCGGGTCTAAGGCCTTCTGAGAGGCCTTGTATTTGCTCCGACCCGTTGATCACGTCGACCACGTCACCGGAGTTAGTGACACAGATAAACACGTAGTCGCTATTTTCGCCGACTTCTTTTGGAGAGTCCACAACAACTGCGCCCTCATCAGCCAATGCATTTGTCTTTGCTGCTGACCTGTTCCAAATAACTAGGTCATGACCGGCTTTCAATAAGTTCCTGGCCATGGGCTCACCCATAATTCCCATTCCTATGAATCCACACTTTGCCATTTTGATGAGCTCCTAAATTTTTTGTTCTGTGCCTAATTTAATTTCTTTAATTTGTTGAAACTATCTGTTTAGTCGTCTGTAAGCTGCAATGTTTTTTAAATCATGCTTTAATTCCTAAGTGCGCTATATTGTCATGGATTGAGGAATAGTGAATTTTATGCGGCGTGGGATTAGTCTACTCGTAGTTTTATCAGTAGGGATAGGCCTCATACTTCAGGTTCTCCGGTCACGTGGACTCATTCGCGGGGGTGAATGCGGCCCCGTGTGCGACTGTTCCGTGGGGGTGCGCACATGTCGCTGTGGACATCCGACCTGTCTCAGCCCAGTTCTGTAGCAAGTTAGGCTACTGAACTTAAAACTTGATGAAGGAAGAAGGTTAAAGTTATGAAAGCAGCAGTATTGAACGGTCCACAGACAGCTCTGAGTATTGAGGATTTGGAGGTTGATAGTCCTGGCCCAACCGAGGCAGTTGTAAAGGTTATCGCGGCGGGGGTATGTCACTCGGATCTGCACTTTATTGAGGGAACTTATCCCACTCAGTACCCCACCGTTTTAGGACATGAGGTGGCTGGAGTTGTAAGTGAAATAGGTGCAGCTGTTACTAATGTTTCCGTAGGCGACAGGGTCATCATTGGATTTGTACAACCTTGTGGACACTGTGGTGACTGTGACAGTGGACGGCCAAATCTTTGCCGTCAAGGAGCACCTCGCAGAGAGCAGCCTGGCCTCACCCGAGGGGGTGAGGGAGTTACTCAGATGGCGAATGTCGGTGGTTTTGCTGAGTATGTTATTACCTATGCCTCTGGTCTTGTGAAGGTGACTGACGACATTCCTTTGGAGATCGCAGCACTTGTGGGATGTTCAGTCATGACCGGGTACGGTGCAGTTGTAAACACAGCGGGTGTCACACCTGGCTCAACTGTGGCTGTCATAGGTGCTGGCGGAGTAGGTTTGAATATTATCCAGGCGGCAGCGCTCGCGGGAGCCCAGAAAGTGATTGCTGTAGACATGGTGGAGCACAAGTTAGCGACTGCCCGTAATTTTGGTGCCACAGATGTCGTTGATGCGTCAGAGGGTGATCCCATAGCAAAGGTACAAGAGCTTACAGGTGGGGGTTGTGATTTTGCATTTGAGGCCATCGGGCTTAAGGCAACTTCCGAACAGGCCTATCAAATGGCCCGTAGAGGTGGGACCGCCATCGTGGTCGGTATGGTTCCGCCACTCGACAAAATTGAAGTGAGCGGAATGATTTGGATGGAAGAGAAAACTTTAAAGGGTTCGTTTTATGGTGGTGCCCGATTCCACAGGGATATGCCAAACATTCTGAACTTGTATCGTCAGGGTAAATTGGATCTCGATGGATTGGTCACCCGCAGATACAAGCTTGATGAAATAAATGACGCGTTCGATGCTCTTAGAAATGGCGAGGTCACAAGATCGGTGCTCGCGATTGGAATTGAGTAGTGTGAGTTGCTTTCTTCGTATCTAGAAATACGAAGGGCTCCGTAGCACTGAATTCCACGAGGAGTTGCCTTTAGAAGGAATTGACTTGGGGATTAATAGAAATATGTGGCCGCCGCGTCTGAGCCAAGTGCTGGTCATGGTATTGCTCGGGTCTATTCTGTTGACTGGGACTTTCATAGTATTAAGCCAAGCGGGTGGCTACGGTTCGAATCAGCGTACGACTCGAGCGATGCACTCGCCGACTCCCACTCAGTTGAAGGAAAAGAGCCATGGGACCGCAGTGCCAGGTTATACAGCCGAAGAAACACCAGCACATAAAACTCCCGTAGCAGAGGTATTGGCGGTTTCTACGCCGACAACGACTGGGACTACAGAGAGCCAAATGGAAGCACCTGTTGCTGCTTCGACTATGATTTCTAAGTCCAATGACCCCGCCCCGGTAGCTGAAAGCAATGACCAGCCAGCGGGAGAGTTGATGGTTCCAACTTTCATGAGAGAAGCTGGTTGGTTCGATGTAAATCCTCGTTTGTCGAGTGGACCAGGGAAACCGCAGCCTTCGGTGCATCGCTCATTGTTCGAGCAGTCGATGTTCGTTGGTTTGTACGGAGCACCTGGAATCTGTCAGATGGGAATCCTCGGATGCATTCAACTCAATGAAATTGAATCCCAGATTGAACCTCTTGTTCGTCAGTATCAAAAGCTCGCAGGTGAGTCGATACGTGTTAACGGGGCGATCCACTACGTTGTCGACATTGCTCATGAAGAGCCGGGTCCGACTGGCGAATATGTTAAATATGATGATCTTGAAACAATTAAGACGTACGCAGATTATGCAAAGAAACACAGTTTGTTGCTATTTCTTGATTTGCAAATTGGTTGGGGGGAGGTCGATCAGCAGATCTTACGTTTCTCAGATTTGCTAGCGGAGCCACATGTTCACATTGCGCTTGACCCTGAATGGGCAACTAAATATTCAGGTGTACCTCCAGGCGGTGACTACATCGGTCGTCTGACAGCTGAGGAAATAGACCAGGTGCAGTTAGTACTGGCTGACATTGTGATAAAGCACGATATCCCGAGAAAGATATTGATAGTGCACCAATTCCTTAGCATTATGATTCCTGACGAGAAATTCAAACCCGTGCCGGAAGTCGATTTGGTGATTGACTGCGATGGGTGGGGTCCTCCCCAAGCTAAACTCGCAGACTATTCGCAATTTTCTCTTGGACCTCATTCTGAATTCCCCGGTATTAAATTGTTTTTTGAATGGGATACGCCATTGCTTACGCCCATAGATCTCATGCGCCTGAGCTATCCACCTAAATACGTGGTCTACCAGTAACTGTCCTGTCGGCTAAGCTTAGAGACCAATGAAATACCATCTGCATACTCTCGGCTGTGCAAAAAATACCGTTGATTCTTGGCGTATGGAATCAGCTTTGCGATCGGCTGGGCATGCCCCGAGCGGGAACAAAGATGCTGCAGACCTTCTTCTAGTTAATACTTGTGGATTCATCGATGAAGCGTCTGAGGAGTCGATGAATCTCATTAAGGAGTTAGATTCTGAAAGACGGAGCGATCAGAAGTTATGGGTCGCAGGATGTCTCACGGAGATAGCGACTGAAAGGGTGCAGCGAGAAATTCCTGGAGTAGACCAGACCTTCGGTGCCCAGCAGTGGGATGAGATTGCTCTCAAGGCCGGCCCCTCGAATGAAACATACGATATTCCCATGGCAACAATGCCGGGTACGGGTGTTTATGCCTATTTGAAGATCTCAGATGGATGCGATAGACCCTGCACATTTTGCATTATCCCAACTATCAAGGGCGGTATGATTTCGTCTGAATATTCACAGATCGTCGCAGACGCTAAAAAACATATAGCAGCTGGTGCCAAAGAACTCATAATTATCGGTCAGGACACGACTGCGTAT
The DNA here is from genome assembly GCA_964606125.1 of uncultured Dehalococcoidaceae bacterium. GTDB lineage: Bacteria > Chloroflexota > Dehalococcoidia > UBA2979 > UBA2979 > UBA2979. The sequence continues at coordinate 26,934 of CAZSFJ010000003.1, forward strand.
GGAGAGGATTGGGGTTCGAGAGATGGGCTGGCCGATATGTTGGAGGTCCTTTCAGAATCTGTTCCGGATGATATATGGATCAGACTTATGTATGCCTATCCTGGTCGAGTGACAAAGCGACTAGCTTCAGTCATGTCAGGCGCACCGAATATAATTCCCTATGTTGATATGCCCCTGCAGCATGGTAGCGAAACGGTACTAAAGAGGATGAAAAGACCCTCGCTTAAAAAAGCTAACGAAAGTCTGAATATGTTGAAGGAGGCTATGCCTGATATTTCTCTACGTACCACCTTCATTGTAGGATTTCCAGGTGAGACTGAAAGGGAATTTGAAGAATTGTTGGACTTCATGGAGAAGTGGCAGTTCAACCATGTTGGTGCCTTTAGTTACTCACCTCAGGTGGGAACTCCAGCTACATCGTTGTCCGACGCAACTGTCGAGAGTCAAGTAGCAACTGAGAGGTACGGAGAAGTTATGATCCTTGCTCAGGAGATATCTCACCGGCACACAAAAGCACTGGTTGGGAAATCGATTGATGTGCTAATAGAGAGTGAACAGCCCGGACAGAATGCCGACGGGGAATTCATATCGATCGGGCGCTCATACCGTGATGCGCCCGAAGTTGACGGAATGGTATTTGTGAAGGGTAAACATAATCAAGGCGATAGGATTTCGTTACAAGTTAGTGGAGCATTGCCGTATGACGTGTTTTGCAACCCCGCTTAATTATGATACTCCTGAAACGGGAAGGCCTTGCACAAGGCACCAGGAGATCCTATACTTACACGTTGAATAGCTGCGTGGGGCAAAACAACTGACGACAGGAAATCAAAACTCACAATTAATTTTCCGGCCGGGGATAAGGTCTGGGATCCGTTAATGTGCCGGCGGCACGTTTCCGATTAATTTAGGGGACGAATTGTTGGGGATTTAGGTCCGTCATGAATGCTGAATGGCTGTTGATTGCCTTTGCTGTGTTTTTTGAAAGTGCTCAGAGTGGACGGCAAAGAAAGGTACGAATTTGACTTCATCTTCCCAATCACAAAACAGTCAACAAGGAGAAAGCAGCGAGGAGTCGAGTACCAGAAGAATTGTCACAACCAGGCGTGCTTTACCAAGACAGGAGAAGGTTTTTGGTTCCAAGCGGGAGCCTGAGAGCCTACCAGGTTTAATTGAAATGCCTCGCAAATCATATGCGAGATTTCTGGGAACTGACTTCACAGTACCTATTCCCACACCCGTAATTTTTGCTGCTGATGAAGTTTCCGGCCTTCAGGAACTTTTGGATGAAATGAATCCTATTCAGGACGCAGGTCAACGAGTTAAATTTTTCATAACGGAACCATTTTTCGACGAACCGGAACGAAGTGAAGAGGAGTGCAGGGCCAACGATCTAACCTATCAAAGACGTCTTGGTGCTAAGGCAGTGTTGGAATTTGCAGATGGAGGTGGGGCTGAACAGCCTGTGTGGTTGGGGTTCATCCCGATGATGACTCCACATGGCACATTTCTTATAAATGGAGCTGAAAGAGTTGTTATTTCTCAGTTAGTGCGATCTCCGGGTGTATATTTTTCTTCAGACGATGAAACCTCCGTGGACCAGCCTCTTGCAGCTGCGAAGGTTATTCCGAACCGCGGAGCATGGCTTGAATTTGAAACGTCAGTACGAAATGGCGTCGGTGTGAAAGTTGATCGCAAAAAGCGAGTTCCTGTAACGGTACTTTTGAGAGCGATTGATTCTGAGGAATTACTTCCCCTTTCGAGTGAAGACAAGTCACGCTTGAAAAGGTTCGAGGATAATTTTGAGAAGGCCAAGGTCCGCTTGGAAGCCGCTGAAGCCCGTAATAAGGAGCTAGACGGGATTACAGATCAGCACGACGCTAATGAGCTACGAGCGGATGCTCAGCTTGAGTTGTCAGATGCAACACATGCGTTGGAGGAAGCCGAGCAAAACTTTAACAATAGGCTGGAACTAACACTTGGCACTGATGACAGAATTCAACGATTGCTCGGTCAACTAGATTCAGGATCAGCAGTCAATTACTTGGAACTGACACTTTCAAAAGATAGTTCAACAGACCAATATTCCGGGTTAGTGGATTTTTATAAGGTGATGCGACCGGGAGACCCTCCTACTGTGGATACCGCTAAACTTCAGATAGAAGCAATGTTCTTTGACCGCCGTGGATATGATCTCGGTCGGGTAGGGCGTCACAAGCTAAACGAAAGACTTCAGATAGAAGAAGCGGGAACTCATAGAGAGCTAACTCGACACGACATTCTAAAAATAATTGAACAACTGTGGGAATTGAATCACGGCCGGGGATACATTGACGATATTGATAATCTTGCGAACCGACGAGTGCGGCCAGTGGGCGAGTTGGTGGCAAATCAGTTCCGCGTAGGATTGCGCCGAATGGAAAGAGTGGTTAGAGACCGCTTAATGATTGCGGACAGCGAGAAATTGCAAGAGATGTCGCCGGTACAGTTTGTTAATAGCCGACCAGTCGAGGCAGCTATGAAAGAGTTTTTCGGTGGCGCGCAATTGTCACAGTTTATGGATCAGGTTAATCCTCTGTCAGAAATTGCTCATAAGAGAAAATTATCGGCTCTGGGGCCAGGTGGATTATCTCGGGATCGAGCGAAATTCGATGTGCGTGACGTTCATTACAGTCACTACGGTAGAATTTGCCCGATTGAAACCCCGGAAGGGCCAAATATTGGGCTGATTGGTGCATTGGCAATGTACGGCGAAATAGATGATTTTGGTTTTATCCAGAGTCCCTATTACCGAGTTGCGCGAGAAATACCGAAATCTCAGAATCGAATGCTTACGAATAGGGTACTCCGGTCGGACGTCAAGAATGATGCGGGCAAAGTGATTGGTAAGGCTGGAACGGTTATCGACTCTGATTTGGCCAAAATTCTCAACGAATCAGCGGAATCACGTATAGCGGTGAATCCATTTGTGACTCTTGAGCGAGAGATTTTCACCGCTGAAAAAGAGAGAGATAAGCGGATAGCTGAGGCGAGAACGAATATAGACGAGTTCGGGAACATTATTGATGAGAGAGTTTCTGTCAGATATGGTGGCGAGCACGAAACAGTGAGTCCGAATGATGTTGATTATATTGATGTGTCCGCACAGCAAATAGTCTCAATCGCAGCTGCTATGATTCCGTTTTTGGATCACGATTTGACGCACAGAGCGCTTATGGGTGCGAACATGCAGCGTCAGGCAGTACCTCTGATTCGACCCGAGGCTCCTTTGGTCGGCACTGGGATTGAGCGTGCAGCAGCAGCAGACTCGGCGCAGGTCATAACGGCACCTGAGGCAGGGGTGGTAATTTCAGCCACTGCAGATTTCCTTGAAGTGAAATATGACTCCGGTGACAAGGAAAGATTTCCACTATTAAAGTTTGTTAGATCGAATCAGGGCACATGCATTAATCAGCGAACGAGAGTATTGGCGGGTGATCATTTTGCCAAGGGTCAAGCATTAGTTGATTCTTCGAGTACTGATGATGGCAAACTCGCGCTGGGTCAGTCGGTTTTGGTTGCGATTATGCCTTGGGATGGGTACAACTACGAAGATGCTGTTGTGCTTTCTGAATCAGTTGTAAGAGAAGATAAATTCACTTCCATACATATCGAGAAACATGAAGTCGAAGCGAGAGATACTAAGATCGGACCTGAAGAAATAACGGGTGACATTCCGAATGTAAGTGAGATAGCCCTTTCGCATTTGGATGAACGCGGGGTAGTGAGGGTTGGTGCGGAAGTTAGAGAAGGCGATATCCTCGTTGGGAAAATCACACCTAAGGGCGAAACCGAGTTAACCCCTGAAGAGAAACTGCTCCGAGCTATTTTTGGTGAAAAGGCACGTGAAGTGCGTGACACGTCCCTGCGTGTGCCACACGGTGAGGCAGGGAAGGTCATCGATGTTCGTCTTGTTGAGCGACCAAAGGATGAATCGAAATCTTCACGGAGAGTGGCAAGGGACGAAAGTGGATTTGAACTTCCTCCCGAAGTTAATTCTTCGGTTCGAGTTTGGATAGCTCAAAAGAGGCATATCACAGCCGGGGATAAAATGGCCGGTCGTCATGGTAATAAGGGAGTGGTTTCTAAAATTGTTCCTACCGAAGATATGCCCTTCCTAAATGATGGGCGCTCAGTAGAAGTGGTCCTTAACCCTCTTGGTATGCCGTCTAGGCTTAATCTCGGTCAAGTTTTGGAGACGCATCTTGGTTGGGCTGCTTCCACGTTAGGTTTCCGGGCAATTTCGCCTGTGTTTGATGGGGCAAGTCATGAAGAAATTGAAGACATGCTGGCTCGGGCTTATTTGGCGCTAGAGGCAGGCGCAGTGGAAACTGCATCTGCAAGCCTAGGTGGTGACTCGGAAGTTGGTGAGAGAGTTGATATTGGGCGACTTGAGGCGTACATCACGGAGGCCGGATTCGATTCTGGAGAAGTCCTCCGGAGCGAAAATACTCGGGCTGCTAGCTCTGCTGCCTTAACTCTGTGGCTTGAGGCGTTTAAGAATGACTCAAGAATTACAGATATTAATCTATCCAAAATACGGAGCATGTCGTTTGATGACCTAGAGTCATTGTCAACCGAGGTTTCTGAACGAATCAACGTTGCTTCTCCTCTTTGGGGCAAGCAGACGCTTTTTGATGGACGGACAGGAGAGCAATTTGATTCACCGGTTACCATCGGATACATGTATATGTTGAAATTAATCCACTTGGTAGACGACAAGATCCACGCAAGGTCGACTGGTCCCTACTCCCTTATCACGCAGCAGCCTTTGGGTGGTAAGGCTCAGTTCGGAGGGCAGAGGTTTGGAGAAATGGAGGTTTGGGCTCTCGAAGCATATGGTGCAGCACATGTTTTACAAGAAATATTAACTGTGAAGTCTGATGACACCGTGGGACGAGTCAAGACCTATGAGGCCATTGTTAAGGGGGATGATTCGGTAGAGCCAGGTGTTCCTGAGTCTTTCCGAGTACTTATGAAAGAGCTTCAAGCGTTAGGTATCCAAGTCGATATCCTTGGAGACCAGTCGTTGGAGGACATGGAACCGAATGAAGAGGCCGAAGAGGCTGTTTCTCGTTTGGGTATCAACCTTTCAAGGCGTGAGATTGGCGCCTAACCAAATCGCAATACAGTTAAGTTTGGAGAACAACTTATGTCCGAGGTAAATGATTTTAGTTCGATTCGTTTATCGTTAGCTTCACCTACCCGAGTTAGAGACTGGTCTCATGGCGAGATCACTCGAGCGGAAACAATAAATTATCGAACTTTGAAGCCTGAACGTGATGGCTTGTTTTGTGAGCGTATCTTTGGTCCGCAGAAGGACTTTGAGTGTCCATGTGGGAAATTTAAGAGCCAGAGATATAAGGGTATTGTGTGCGACAAATGCGGCGTTGAGGTTACACGGTCCAAGGTACGTCGGGAGCGAATGGGTCATATTTCACTGGCGGCTCCTGTCACTCATATTTGGTTTACAAAAGGGATACCTTCCCGCCTAGCATTACTTCTTGATATTACTCCAAAAATTCTGGAATCAGTGGTTTATTTTGATTCATATGCAGTTATTGAGGTCGATGAAGAAACAAGACTGTTGGAGCAGGCCAGATTAGAGAAAACTATCGAATCAGAGGTTAATACTTTGTCCGGAGGGGTTGCCAACAACCTGAAAGAACTTCAAGACGAACGACAGTCAGCGATCGATGAAGTAGAGAAAGAACGAACAGCCGACTCTGAAGCGATAACTGCTGAGTACGAGGCACAAAAAAATCAAGTAAATAAGATTTCGGATGAGTATGAGAAAGAATTCCAGAGCAAAATTGCCGAAGGTGCCAAGCTTAAGCAATCTGCCAAATTCGGCAATAAGGTGTTTGCGAAGCGAGGCGTGGTAATCGATAAGAATTTGCTTGTGCTACTTAATGAAGGGCTTTCACTCGCACTGGAAAAGGAAGCAGCTAATTATCAACGTCAAGTCAAACGTCATGAAACCTCATTTTCCAAGCGACTTAGGGAGATAGAGAGAAGTTTTAGACAACCCATAGCCGACCTTACCTCAGAGCAGGGAAAGGTGATGGAGACCGTGCGAGAGCGCTATAAGGATCAACTCGATTTCATCAATGCGGTGCGTGACCCTATAAGTGAGGATAAGTTCCAAACGCTGAGCCCAAGTGATTACGATAGATTCTCCGTCGAATTCCCTGGTGTGTTCTCGGTAGCTATGGGTGCAGAGGCCGTGTCTGAGTTATTGCAGCGGACAAATCTTGATTCACTTTCCGAGCGTTTGAAAAACCAGATTCTTACAGATCAGAGTGATCTACGGAGAAAGCGTGCAGTGAAACGATTGCGAGTCGTGGATGCGCTGCGTAGATCAGGCAATAGGCCCGAGTGGATGATCATTGAGACGTTGCCAGTTCTTCCTCCTGACTTAAGACCAATGGTCCAGCTAGAAGGTGGTAGATTTGCGACGAGTGATTTAAATGATCTATATCGGCGCGTCATCAATAGGAATAACCGCCTAAAGCGACTGCTAAATTTGGGGGCTCCCGAGATAATTATTCGAAATGAAAAGCGAATGCTCCAAGAGTCCGTAGATTCACTTATTGATAATGGTCGGCGAGGACGTGCTGTTTCGTCTAGCGGTAATCATAAACTAAAGTCACTTTCGGATTTATTGAAAGGTAAACAGGGTCGCTTCCGCCAAAATCTACTTGGAAAAAGGGTCGATTATTCTGGTCGCTCGGTGATTATTGTGGGACCTAAACTTAAGTTGCATCAGTGCGGCCTACCCAAGAAGATGGCTCATGAACTGTTTAAGCCCTTTGATATGTTTGAACTTGGCAAACATGGACAAGCCCACAACATCAAGAGTGCAAAAAGGGCGGTTGAGCAGGCAGATGGGCCAGTTTGGGACGCTTTGGCTTCCGTGGTGAAGGAAAGGCCAGTTCTTTTGAATCGTGCGCCTACTTTGCATAGGCTGGGAATTCAGGCATTCGAACCTGTTCTCGTTGATGGAGCAGCGATTCAGTTACATCCATCGGTATGTGGTGCTTTTAACGCTGACTTCGACGGTGATCAAATGGCTGTGCATGTTCCTCTATCCTACGAGTCAGTCGCGGAAGCGCGCCAACTGATGTTGTCGACCAAGAATATTCTTAAACCATCAGACGGGTCACCTGTTGTCAGCCCAACTTTGGATATAGTTGTTGGGTGCTATTACTTAACCCACCATCAGAGACTTAATCCACCAAATTCAAGACCACCACTGATGACGGATAGTGAGATTGATAGATTGTTTTCTGGAGATATTTCTCAGATAGACAGCAAACCTGATTCGTCAGATGCAGCAGATGAGGCAACGGAGAATAGAATTGCTGATCCTAAAATATTCAGTTCACTAAATGATGTTCATCTTTGGTTCCAGAGCACTGGAGCACATGTACATACCCCAATCGAACTTAGATCGATTAACGGTCTTGTAAGTGGAAAAGTTATGGATCAGGAAAAAACTCTTACAACTATTGGTAGAGTTATTTTCAACATGAATATCCCGGATGAGATTGGCTTCGTTAACGCAACGATGGATAAAGGGGCGTTAAACGACCTGGTTTCTTCGGCTTATCAAGAATTTGGCGAAGAGGTGGCTGTAAAACTTGTCGATGATTTGAAATCAACAGGATTTGAATTTGCCACTAAATCTGGGCTCACTCTGGCCACTAGTGATATTTTGCCACCAGAGGATCGGACGAAGATTATTGCGGGAGCTGAGAAGAAAATCGCTGAGCTTGAAGATCAGTGGGGAATGGGTGAGGTCGGAGACGCTGATCTCTATAGAGGTACGATTGATACTTGGGAGATTGTAGAGAGAGAAGTACAACAGTCCTTAGCGAAGCATCTCACTCCTTCGGGGCCCCTTGCAGTAATGATGAATTCTGGAGCAAAAGGTAGCCCTGCGAACTTGAGGCAGATGGCTGGGTTTATGGGGAGAGTTACTGATCCAAAAGGTCAGGTGATCAGGACTCCGGTCTATTCCTCACTTAGAGATGGTCTGTCAGCCCGAGAGTACTTCATTTCAACCCACGGTGCCCGTAAAGGACTGACCGATACGGCCCTGAGGACTGCTGATGCCGGATACCTTACCAGACGTATGATTGACGTGGCTCAAGATGTGGTGGTCTATGAGGGCTGGTGTATTGACGCTGGGGAAGAAATGACAGGACTTGATATCAAAAGATACGAATCTGATGATGATCAAATTTTGGGAAGCCTCTCAGAGAGAATAACGGGAAGGTGGACCGCAAAACCTGTGATAGATCCAGACACGGGTGAGGTGATTCTGGATGCCCGTGCGGAGATCACTTCTGATATAGCCGAAGAATTGGAGAGAAGTGCTGTCGAGGTGGTAAATGTTTGTTCCCCGGCAACCTGTCGCCTGCCACGAGGGATTTGTCAGTATTGCTATGGCCAGTCAATGACTACTAAGAAATTAGTTGACCCGGGCACTGCCGTAGGTATTATTGCAGCGCAGTCAATTGGTGAGCCTGGCACACAGCTCACATTGAGGACATTCCATGGTGGTGGTGCTGTCGGACTTGATATCACTTTGGGTTTGCCTAGAGTTGAAGAACTAGTTGAGGCACGGGCACCTAAAGGTGAAGCGCCGATGGCTGAGTACGATGGTTGGGTTTACATGACAGGACAGGAGCGCTCGGTTAGCCTGTTGCATTCTATTGAGTCCGAAGAGGTCTGGGAGCAACCTTTGCCTCCAGGTTATAACTGGATTAAGAAGGCTAGAGGGGCCTTCGCACTAAAGAAGCATGAACTCTTAGCCCAGAAGTTGGAAGACCCAAAGAATGAGGGTCATAATGCGCTAACTTCAACTCCGGTGTTAATGCCCTTCGACGGTGATGTCAAAGTTGATGGTGATGTCGCTCGTATTACAAAATCCCGGATTACGAAGCTTCCTGCGGAGATAATAGATCACTTTACTCCTCAAAGAGGACAGGGATCGACTCAGCCGAAAACTATAGGTGACATTAATCCTGCAGATTTAGCATTTATTGAGGTGCCGAAAGGTTGGGAAGTAGTAGTCGGAGATGGCGACGAAGTGGCGAAGGGCGATACCTTAGCAGTGCCACCCGGAACAACTGTGCCAACGACTGCTAGGGCGAGGCAGGCACTTTCAGGCTTTTCCTCGCCTTTCGCCGGTAACGTGTCCAAGATTGTAGGAGCAAAAGCGACCTACCTTGTTTTTGGATCGACGTATCAAGGAGCTGCGAGAGCCGGACTTTACCGAGGTCTATCTCAATTTGCTCCGGTTAAGTACGGAGACCAACTTATGGAAGGATCCTTGAATCTGCACCAAATTCTTCGTATGCGCGGTGAGGCTGAATGTCAAAGTTACATCACGAAGGAAATTCAGCGGGTCTATAGGACTCAAGGAGTGTTTATTAACGATCGCCATATCGAAATTATTGTCAGACAAATGCTTCGTCGAGTGGAGGTGCTGGACGCTGGTGACTCTGAATATTTAGATGAAGATAGAGTGGATAGGATCGAGTTTGAAAAAACCTCCGCAGATCTGGCTTCACAAGGGAGTAAGCCACCACAAGGAAATGTAATTCTTCTTGGCGTGACGCGTGCTTCGCTGGCAACTGAATCATTCTTGGCTGCCGCATCTTTTCAGGAGACTACCAAAGTGCTGACTGAGGCCGCGGTGGCTGGCAAAGTCGACCATCTGTGGGGACTTAAAGAGAACGTGATTATTGGTAAGTTAATCCCTGCTCAGGCCGAGGTTGAGGTTGTGAGACCTGAGAAGATTCCTGAGATGGCGCTTCCAGAATCTCTCATGCTGCCTTTCTTATTTGAATTCGAACAGGCGGAAGCGTTTGATGAGGAATCAGCCGAACAGCCGAGTGAAGCCGAATTGGCTGCTGCGGGGATGACTACACAATATGTCGCTGAGCCTGACTAGTCAGGTAAGTGGCTATTTTAGTTAGACGGTGCCACCGCGAGATAGGATTCGCTCGACCTAGGATATTATGTAGTCGATGTCGATTAATCATCGAGAAAAAAGTTCCGTAGTAATCCTCCTGGCGGGTGGACGGTCGGTACGGATGGGCGGAACAGATAAGCTCTGGTTTGAGCTTGATCGCCGTCCGATCATTGACTTCTCCTTTGATTGGATTCTAGATAGGGAATTCGTTTCCGAGGCAGGTCTTTCTAAAGTGATTATTGTAATCAGCGATGAAGGATACAAAAGCCTGCTTCCCTATTTGGCTATTTATGAGGAGGCACACCCAAATGTGGAATTTGAGCGAGCAGCACCTGGCAAATCACGGCGGGATTCTGTTCGTAGTGGACTAGATAAAGTAGATAATGATGCCGATCTAATCTTTGTCCATGATGCCGCCCGTCCGCTGGCGGATCCGATTCTTGCTCGAGCGCTTTTCAGAGCGGCGGAGAAATATGGGGCTTCTATACCTACCATAAGGGTGACAGATAGCGTGAAATTACTGGGTGATAGCGAGGGCCTGTTCACTTTGCAGACGATCGATCGTGATTTAGTCAGGCTAGTCCAAACCCCGCAGTGTTTTAATGCTGATATTCTTCGCCGGGCTCACGCTGAATGCGAAGAGACCGTGACCGATGACTCGGCCATGGTCGAGTCAATAGGTGAAAAGGTTGCAATCGTTGAGGGATCCACTGACAACCTGAAAATTACTCAAATACAGGACCTACAATTAGTGGCAAAGATATTGCACGACAGGAAGCGGGATGCCTCCGAATGAGAACAGGAATAGGATATGACTTGCACCGTTTTGAGATCGATTCAGATAGACCACTACGCTTGGGGGGAATTGAAATCACCGAGGCCCCGAGATTGTTGGGACACTCTGACGGGGATGCCCTGATCCACGCGGTTATAGACGCTATGTTGGGAGCAGCAGCAGCCGGGGATATAGGAACTCATTTCCCTCCAGATGACCCCGACACCGAGGGGATTGATAGTCGAGAGCTACTGCGTCGAGTGCAAAGATTAATTGCTGCTGATGGTTTCACTATTGGAAACGTCGACGCGACTGTGATAGCAGAGAGACCAAGATTGCAGGAGTACATCGAGCCAATGTGTGAATCACTGTCATCTGCGCTGGGGATAAGCCGTAAGAATGTTAACGTCAAAGCTACGACTAATGAAGGAGTAGGGTCTTTTGGATCGGGGGAGGCGATCGCCGTAATGGCAGTTGCAACGTTGGACACTGCCCCCGCCTAAAGCTATTGGACTTATGTTTTTATTCAAATTTTTAAAACTATGTAGACAAGACATCGAATCAGCTCTTCGATACGATCCTGCAGCTAATTCGTCCTTGGAAGTGGCGCTGACCTATTCAGGAGTTCATGCTCTTTGGTTTTATCGAGTGGCTCACTATTTATATCTTGCTCGTTTAACTACAGTCGCTCGATTTGTTTCTCACCTCGGCAGAGGACTGACAGGAGTAGAAATTCACCCTGCATCAAAGATAGGTAGGGGATTATTTATTGATCATGGGATGGGCGTAGTGATAGGTGAGACTGCAGAAATAGGCAACGACTGCCATCTGTATCAAGGAGTCACCCTCGGAGGGACATCCACCCGTCGTGAGAAGCGACACCCCACGCTGGGTAACAGGGTTACTGTTGGTGCAGGAGCAAAAATAATAGGTGCTGTGAAGATTGGAAATGATGTGAGAATTGGCGCGGGTTCGGTTGTCATTATTTCGGTACCCGATCGAGCAACAGTTGTTGGTGTTCCCGGTCATATAACCTCGGTGATAGGAGAGAATAATGACACTATCGAACAACTCCCTGATCCGGAGTGGGAGCGTATACAAGCTGTCGAAGATAGGCTGTTCGCTCTCGAAGACAAAATCTGCGCAGACAATTCAGATGAATCCGATGAATAATTATTCGGTAGTAGATCCTCTAGGCTAATTGAAAATAAACTGTTTTGGTAACTTGTAATCGGCTGGAGTCAATGAAAATTCAAGATACTCTCAGAGGCAAACAAAGCGAAGTGACCGAGGACGGAGCGCCGATCGGGGTATACGTCTGTGGGGTTACTCCTTATGACAGTGCTCATGTCGGTCACGCCATGTCACTTATGGTTTATGACGTACTCATCCGCTACTTGCGATGGTGCGGCCAAGAAGTAAATTTTGTGTCTAACTACACGGATGTCGATGACAAATTAATCGATAGAGCAAAAAGTTTGTCGATTGATCCGATTGAATTGGCGGATCAAAATATTTCTCAGTGGGAAGAAGAGCAAGTTATTTTGGGCCTCTTGAAACCGGATGTGAGGCCAAGAGTTTCGACAGAGATTAATACGATTATCGATATGATTGCTGAGATTGTGGCAAATGGGATGGCCTATGTGACTGAATTTGGTGATGTGTATTACAGCGTTCGGAAAAATCCTCACTATGGTAAATTAAGTCGTCGTCGAGTTAATGAACTCAAAACTCCAGAAGGGTCCGAAGACGATCAGAAGAATGATGGTCTCGATTTCGCCTTATGGAAATCAGCAAAGGTGGGTGAACCAAGTTGGTCTTCACCTTGGGGTGATGGTAGACCGGGTTGGCATATCGAATGTTCGGCGATGGCACGTCGCTATTTAGGTGAAACATTTGCGATCCATGGTGGTGGGCGAGATTTAGTCTTTCCGCATCATGAAAATGAGATTGCACAGGCGGAATCGGCAGCCTCTAAAGTGGGGATTTTTGCGAAAGTTTGGATGCATAACGGAATGGTTCAGCGTGATGGTGAAAAGATGTCAAAGTCACTTGGCAATGTTGTGACTGTTGAGGAGGCGTTGAGCAAATGGTCACCCGACGCGATTCGTTTTTTTGTATTATCTTCGCACTATGGTTCAGCTAGGAATATAACCGACGAGGCTATGCATGCTTCCGTCGTCGGGGTGAACCGCATCCAGAGAGCCATAGATCTAGTGGGGATAGATGGTCCAGAATCTGATATTACGATGGATAGATTTATTGGGGATTTCCGGGCGGCGATGGATGAAAATCTTGCTACTCCCCAAGCACTAGCAACTCTCTTTGATTTGGTGAAATCAATTAATACTGCTGTGAGTAATGGACACAATGTCGATCGTGCGGTAGGCGTCTTGAGGGATCTTGCCGAAAATGTGTTGGGGTTTTCGTTTGTCGAGTCCGAGAAATCCGTACCTACCATGGATATTGTAGAGCTCGAATCAATATTTATTGATATGGGAGTGTCTCAAACTATATATACCATAGATGAGGGAATTGATTTGTTGCTAGAACTGCGAAATAGATATCGCCGTGAAAAACAGTTTGCAGATGCTGACATAATAAGAGACCGGCTTGCTGATTTAAATATTGCCTTGGATGACACTCCAGATGGCACACGCTGGAGTATTTCCAACTGAGGGCTGTAATATTGACCCTAGAGCTAAGCAGATCGTAAACTTATAGATCCGTTCACTTGATGGATGGGTAGGCCAACCGTTTTTGGCATTGGATTGCAACTGAGCTGCCCAAATTTACATGGAACTCGCTTAGCAAATATCCGGTGCCTGTTAGCGACATTATTCGTTGGGGGATTATAGAAGTAGAAAACAAATAACGAATGCACGGGTGGGAGAGTGGTTAAATCCAGCGGTCTGTAAAACCGCCGCCTTACGGCTACGCAGGTTCGAATCCTGCCCCGTGCACCAGAAAATGCCCCCATAGCTCAGTGGCAGAGCGCGTTCTTGGTAAGAACGAGGTCATGAGTTCAACTCTCATTGGGGGCTCCATTTTGGTTGTAAGTTAAATCGGTTCACTATGGATGAAATCAGGTGTGAGTTGATTTAGAGTTATAGGACAGGAAAACAAATAGCTGAGTATAGATTGATAGATGTGAGGTCAGGAGTAA
>CAZSFJ010000004.1:0-7728 GCA_964606125.1 uncultured Dehalococcoidaceae bacterium
CAGTAAAGCTATGGGTGGTGCAGATGGTGAATCGCTGGAGGAAATTACTTACGAAGGTTACGGGCCCGGTGGGTGCGCAATTCTAGTGGATGCGATTACTACCAATCGAAATCGCACCGTGGCTGAAGTCCGGCATGCATTTTCCCGAGCAGGTGGGAGTATGGCAGAAACAGGCTCAGTCGCATGGCAATTTGAGCGTAGAGGAGTAATCACCCTCGACAAGAGCGACCTGGATGAAGAAGATCTTTCGCTATCAGCGATAGATGCTGGAGCACTCGATATAGAAGACTGAGGTACTAGTATCGACTTAATCACTGAACCCAGTGATTTGGTGACAATTAAAGACAGCTTGGAATCCGATGGCTACCTAGTTGACAATGCCGATTCTCTACAACTCCCAAAGCAAAAAGTTCTTTTGGGTGAGAGCGATGCGAAAGCGGCTCTCCGGCTATTTGAGGCTCTTGATGATCTCGATGATGTCTCCAAAGTTCATTCGAATGCTGATTTTGAAGATTCAGTCCTCGATGAGTTGCGCGATTGATGGCTAGAAATTCCCAAATGGTTAGTTCCGAATGGCCTATGCGTATAATGGGCATCGATCCTGGTCTCAGCGTGACCGGATACAGTATTCTTGAATTCTTATCGAGTACAGATAAACCAAACCTTCTCACGGCCGACAAAATAACAACCGACAGCAAGACCCCACTTGGAGCTCGACTCGGGGAAATTCATGAGGTGCTTGAGTTGGTGATTAAAGAATTTACACCTACTGAAATTGCGGTTGAGAGTCAGTTCTTAGGTAAGAATGTGAAGTCTGCCATGTCAGTGTCCCAAGTGAAAGCTATCGCATTGCTGGCTGCATTTCAGAACGGACTTAATGGCCGAGAAATCTCACCTCGGGAAATCAAAGAGATAGTAGCTGGTTGGGGAGGTGCTGATAAAGAGCAAGTACGTGCTATGGTCTTGGCACAAATCAACGCTGTTTCACTGCCGTCATCCTTAGACATCTCAGATGCCACGGCTATCTGTCTCGCGGCTTTTTCTCTAAGGCGTTTCGATATAATTATGGGAGCGGAGACGAGCCATGATTCGAGCATTTGATGGAATAATCACTGATTTCGACGATCAAGTCGGAACCGCTTCAGTTGTGGTAGCAGGCGTACACTACGAAATTCGCATCCCCGCATTCGCGACAGAATGGGCGAGGACTCTGGAGAACTCCCAATCAATAGCTCGAGTCCATATCTATGAATATGCGACTCAGCACGATTCTACAAGCCAGTTCGTAGGATTTCCTAACGTCGACGAACGGGAATTTTTCCGTAAGTTTGTTGACGTGCCAAAGCTAGGGCCATTGAAGGCGGCACAAGCGCTGCAGCGACCCATAATTGAAATCGCACAATCGATAGAGCAGGGGGACCAGTCAGCGCTCGCTAGCCTGCCAGGGATTGGTAAACGTCTGAGTCAAACAATAATCGCGCACTTACAAGGTAAGCTCGATTTTTTACTAACCGGCACGACACTAGAAACGTTATCTCAGTCTGAGGGTCACAGCGCGGCAACAGCAGTCCGAAATGATGCCGTCTCAGCACTTGTTGCTTTGCAATTTAGTCAGACTGAGGCTGAAAAAGCTGTTGACGATGCCTTATCGGAGGCTGATTCTGACCCTGATTTGGATACCTTACTACGCCGAGTACTCGACCAACGCTAGATTCAGTAGCAAATCACAAACCCTTTGCCCGTGAATTCACCGTCAAATGGTTCCCATTTCGGTTCAACTGTATCGACTTCAGCGTGGGTAGGACCTATACGCAGTTCAGCAAGCAGTGAGCGAAGGTCAGCTTCATTTCCTTCAGCTATCAATTGAACTTTTCCATCGGGAAGATTTTGCACAATCCCATCCAATGAAAGTAGTGATGCAGCTGTAGCGGCGTACGCGCGATAGCCTACTCCCTGCACTTTTCCATAAATTGAAGCCACCAACTTTACGGACTTCATAGTCACTTCACAATTCGCTTTAAGCTTTCCTTAATCGATTCGATCGGTATCGAATTTTCGAGGAATGCGTGGCCGAGTTTATCTATGAGTACAAAGCGAATATTACCTCCGACAACTTTTTTATCACGGGTCATCGCCTCCAGCACTGCTGCCGGATTTAGACCTGGTGCCGACACAGGGAGTCCGTAGTTCCTGAGTATGTCCGACTGCCTCTCGAGCAATTCTTGCGGTGTTACCCCTAAGTCTCTCCCTATATAGCCCGCCGTCATCATCCCAACCGATACAGCTTCGCCATGCATGTATTGTTCGTACGAAGTGACGGTTTCGATTGCATGTCCCGTGGTATGTCCGTAGTTGAGAATCGCCCGGAGACCACCCTCATGCGAATCTGCCGACACGATCATTGATTTAAGTCGGACAGAGCGAGCCGTGATTTTCGCAAGTAAATTCAGGTCAGGTGAGTCCCTTAATAGCTCTGTCGAGCTCTGCTCTAGCCACTCAAATAACTCGGAGTCTAGGATAAGTCCGTGCTTGATTATCTCTGCAAATCCTTCGATGTAAGAGCGTTTCGAGAGAGTCTGTAAGAGTTGGACGTCTACAACAACTCCCGAAGGTTGCTTAAAGGCACCTACGAGATTTTTCCCTTGCTGGAGATCAATACCTGTCTTTCCACCGATGGCCGCGTCATTCATTGCTAGTGTCGAGGTAGGAATGAGTACAACTGATAGGCCGCGAAGATATGTCGCTGCCACATAGCCTGCAACATCCGTAGCAACGCCACCCCCAAAGCCTATAACGAGATCACCTCGCTCAACTTTCTGATCAGCAAGCCAACTGTATATCTCACTCAAGAGTTGATAGTTCTTGGATTGCTCACCGGGCGGGATCAAGTAGGAGGCGCCTGAAATTTGAGCGAGTTGTAGTTGATGCATCAGTGCGGCTCCGTGGAGCGCCATTACTGTTTCATCGCCGATTATGAATACGCGTCGATCGTCAAGGCCCAACTGGCTCAGGCGTTCTGTGAGACGAGACAATTCCCCTACGCCAACCCAGACAGGGTAGCTATTCTGAGTGGTGTTCACTACGGCAGCAGGCGAGGGCGACAGACTTTCTGACGTGAAATGGTTCTGTCGTGATATTGAGTTTGGAGGCGCCTGAACCCACGCACTGATGATACGTGCGGCAATGTCGGTAAGTTCATTGATCGGGGTGTCATTATCTTCGACAATTGTAGGCAGCGTAAGATCGGCAAGTAGATACGTACGAAGCCTTTGTGACTCAAGCCGTCTCAAAGATTTTACTGGATTTTCATCTAGTTCAAGGATAGGCCGAACTTCATCGGAATCGTCGGTTAAGTAGCGCTCATACAACACGTCGACAGGCGCGTCTAAATGAACAATAAAGCCATTTCTTGATAAATACTCTCTGTTTTGCGGACTTCCAAATGCCCCACCACCCGTAGAAATGACGCATTTTTTTGCATCCGTCAATTGCTTAATGATCGCGGATTCTTGCTCTCGGAACGTAGGTTCCCCTAATGTTTGGATCGTGCTCGCAGGGCTTTGGCCATACCTGCGCTGAAATTCTAAATCGGTGTCCACGAAATCCCATCCCAGGATATTTGCGAGAACAGGACCTAAAGTACTCTTGCCTGAATAAGACAATCCAATCAGTACGATCTGTTGGAATCGCGTTGAATGTTGCTCGGAAACATCAGTCACCCTCGGCCTCAAATCGCGGACCTACAGTGGAATTGAAATTTTTAAAATTCGAGACTACTTCGACGATATGGTCGCCTCCAAACTTTTCTAGAACGGCATCGGCCAATACCATGGCCAGCATTGCCTCACCTATAACTCCAGCTGCCGGAACTACCGCAACATCCGACCGCTCATAGAATGAAGTCGCCTGGCCGCCAGTTTGCAAGTCCACGCTGGGCATTCTTCGTGGCACTGTCGATATGGGTTTAATGAAACCTCTTACAATAATATCTTGCCCGTTGGACATTCCTGCTTCCAGACCGCCTGCTATGTTGGTTTGGCGTTCCCATAGATGGCCATTTTCGATGTTCCACGGCAGAATTATGTCCTGCGCTTCCGAACCGGCACGAGAAGCATTTGCGATACCGTCACCTATCTCAACGGCCTTCACAGCATTAATCGACATGAAGGCTTGAGCGATCCGTCCGTCAAGTTTCCGGTCCCATTGCACGTGAGACCCTAGACCAAAAGGTATCCCTTTTGCGATGACTTCGAAAACGCCTCCCAGTGTGTCATTATCAGCTTTGGCATCATCTATGCGGGCGATCATTGCTTGCTCGGTGGCCTTATCACTAACTCGAACCGGCGAACTCTCGATAGCAGGAACATCCATGAGTTCTCTGCTCTCAACGGGCACACTCACACCACCTATCTCTATGGTCTGCGAAAACAGCGAGATCCCAATTTCCGCCAAGAATGCCCTCGCAAGAGCTCCAGCCGCAACTCTCGCGGCTGTTTCTCGGGCAGAAGAACGCTCAAGAATTGGACGGACATCATCAAAGCCATATTTCTGAGTACCACTGAGATCGGCGTGGCCAGGTCGTAACGTGATTACGGGCTCAACTTCTTCATCGACTGGTTCAGGTGACATGCGAGTTTCCCATCCCGCATTCTGATGATCTCGATTTACCAACTGAAGGCCAATGGGCGATCCTATAGTCAGGCCATGCCTGACTCCAGAAATTAGTGTGGCGCGATCAGTTTCGATTTGCTGTCTTTTGCCTCGACCATATCCGCCCTGACGTCTTTGCAAATCTTCGGCGATTGCATCCTCTGTGATCGGAATCCCTGCTGGAAGTCCATCAACTATCGCCAAGAGTCCTCGACCGTGCGATTCGCCAGCTGTTAACCACCGGAATTGATTCATCGATCTTCTCCCTATTCATTGCCCGGCAGAGGAAAGTATTGCCTTCTCTTCGGGATCGAGTGCTTTAGATTGAGACGCATGGGTAACGTCCCAATGTTCAGCGATCACGTCGAGATTTCCACTTTCCCAGTCAGAGTGGGCGACCGTGTCACGATCGGTCTTGCATACCATCAGACAGACAAGATTTCGCGTTCCATCGGCTGTTCTGTACTCAGTATATACATCGACTTGCACATCCGTGAACGATACATGTGGCACCTCGTACATTATCCGCTCTATCGTCCTTATCATCGCGCTGTAACCAACTCGCTCGACCGATTGCAATTCTTGATGTAACCCGTTCACCACCGTCATAGCTGGTTCCGCCAATAGGGAAACCCGTATTATATGATTCTCAGCAGCGACTAAAGCAATAGATTGCTGAGCGTTCCATTCGGCTAACAGTTGATCTCGAGGTGCTCGTTTCCTCTGCCAGTCTTCTATCGTATTAGCTATAAGCTGATGGAGGGCGCTTTGATCTCCTTCCTCGATAACCTTACGCCACTTTTTTGCGGCGAATTGAGCTTGGAAAATGACGATGCCAAATAATACAAATATCAGAAAACAGATAACCAGAGCTAATCCGAGACCCATTTCACTCCTACGCAAATTCTCTTTGATCGCTTGACTACTTGATCATACATCAGCCAGCCCCAAGGAAGCTCGCATGACCGAGATCGGCGCTGGGTGCCCTGTCCAAATCTTGAACGACTCTGCGCCCTGATGCAAAAGCATTTCCAGTCCCTCGATATAGCGTGTTTCGTGGTTGCCATACATACGGGCCAAATGCAGAAATAAAGTCTCACGGGGTGCATATACTAAGTCGAATATCAGAGTGCCTTTTGACTTGCCTGTCAGCCCATCCCTGAGAACCGCCTGCGGCACAGGTGATTTATTGGGTGCAAGGCCAGAACTCATCCCAACTGGTGTTGCTTGTATTATTGCATCCGACTGATTGATCAGTGTTGCGAAGGTCTCATGAGTAATATTGGCGAGATCATATACTTTGATGCTCATTCGGCTAGGACGATCCGCCAGGGCAACAGCAGCGGCCATATTCCGAGCCACTATATCGATATCGGCTATATTCAGATTCTCCAAAGCCTGAAATGCGGACAGTGCCGCTCCGCCAGTTCCGATGAGCATGGCTCTGGATTTGGATAGAGAGAATCCAGTGTTTAGTATCGGATCAATTATTCCGCTGACATCCGTGTTATACCCCACGAGGCGAGTCTCCGGCGCACTCCGTTCAACCAACACTGTGTTGACGGCACCTACTTCCTTCGCAAACGGATCGATCTCGCCTAAATATTGCATAATCTCGGTCTTATACGGAATAGTTATATTCGCGCCCAATGTATTGGTAGAGTGCATCTCACTTGTGACCATAGCAAGCTCGCGGACACCTACTTCACGGATGGA
The DNA here is from genome assembly GCA_964606125.1 of uncultured Dehalococcoidaceae bacterium. Lineage (GTDB taxonomy): Bacteria > Chloroflexota > Dehalococcoidia > UBA2979 > UBA2979 > UBA2979. Next base: position 6,367 of record CAZSFJ010000004.1, read on the forward strand.
GTACTTCGCTTCAATATTTAAGTGTTCGAGTGCCGCGGTTTGAAATATCGGAGATAAAGAATGCGAGATGGGATTACCGATTAGCCAAATTGATTTCATATGATTCTATAGCCTTCACTGAATACTACTTGCACATTCCGAAGAATTAAACAACGTCATGTTTTCTAGATGCTCTTTGTATGTCCCAGCAAAATTATGGGTTCCGTCGCAGTTTGGTGAGGTCAGAAAGAATAGATACTCCGTTTCCGCAGGGTATATAACAGCCATGATTGCTTGCAAACTTGGATTCGATATCGGTCCCGGCGGCAATCTCATTACCTGGAAAGTATTGTAGGCAGATTCTATAGTTAGGTCTTCCTGTTGAACTGCCTGCTTCCACCAACCGTACGTATCGACAGAGCTCTTGTCCTCCGCAAGTGCAAACTGTACAGTCGCATCTGATTGCAAAGGGATAGAGTCGTCCAGCCTATTAAAAAAAACAGATGCGACTAAAGGTAATTCAGCTTCTTCCGATACTTCACGCTCAATAATCGAAGCGAGGATGATTACTTCTCGTATCGTAAAACCATTTTTTGCCGCGTCGGTTAGCATTTCATCGGTGATTTGGCTCGCGAGATTGTCAAACATCGCGGCCAGCAAATCAAATAATGAGGTGCTTTCGTCAATCATATAAGCTCCGGGATGCAAGTATCCCTGCAATTTATGGGTAGGCGTCAGGGAATGCTCTTGATTGTTAGCCTGTAGTTGCGGAGACAGTAGGAATGAGTCGCTCCGTGAATCCACTAATTTTGTGACCGCCGACTCCCACTCTGCCAGAGTGAATTGCGAGACAGAAATCAAAGTTGCAAGAATTTCCTCGTTTCGTAACCCAGGCTGAAAGTCAAGTATGTAGTCATTATCTGGGCCTTTTAAGAGGTGGGCGACCACCATCCCTGAACTCTGAGACCCCTCCATCGTATAAGTTCCTGCACGTATCAAACGTCCCGAATCAAGCAGTCCAATTAGTGTGAGGATGTCACGAGAGTCTGCGCCCATTTGCTTATCAGAAATTATTTCTGCTATTTCGCCCACATTTAATCCACGCGGAATTTCTACTTCGATAACTTCATTTGTTGAGTATTCCGTACTCGCTGGCAAGTTTTTGACTAATCTCTCGCTAGAATCATCAATTACTGTGACCACTGACATTGATCCAAGCGCCAGTATTGCAAGCGAAACGAATAACAAAACTTCAGAAAGTTTTCCCCGGAAAATCGTAATTAATTTCATGAGTCAAGACTTCTTGAATTAAGATATAGCTGTAAAGATGCAACTTTTCTTAGAGCATTTAGGGCCTTGTACTTAGGAGTCTTCTTTAATGTA
>CAZSFJ010000004.1:7738-38715 GCA_964606125.1 uncultured Dehalococcoidaceae bacterium
AAAATCACCGAAGCGGCTACGTCATCGACGGGTGTTTTCTTCGAAGCGCGTTGTTTCTTCAGAATTTGTGTGGCCGCCTCTGAGGTTAGATGTTCATCTTCAAACACGACTTGGACACCCAGCTTACGAATTCGATTAGCGATCCGAATAGTAGAGGCCACCTGGTTATTTGATTTGCCAGACATCGGGATAGCTAACCCAATAACCACTATTTGAATGTCTTCCTCGGCTAGTAGCTGCTTCACGTGTGGATACGTACGATTACTGTTAATTACGTCCAGAGGAATCGCATATTGGTTTAACGGGTCACTGATCGCTAAACCAGTGCGCTTAGTCCCATAATCAATTCCTAAGATGCGATTCACTCTGTATTTTCCTTAAATATTTCGCTGTCTTCATTGCAGTATCAATGTGATCTTTTTCGGGTCATTTGGGAGTGCGGTCCGTCTAAGAAAGGATGGTGTTATCGACACATCGGGCGGTTGGTCTAATTCCAATCTGGTTTTTAGGAACGATTCAGCCTCGTTAATATCTAATCCTGGTAGAAAGTCAGTTACATCCCCAATCCAATCAGTCAAGTCGGTAATTTCAGCGCTAGCCCGTATACGAATTTTGTCTTTCCCCAATTCAGGTGAATCGATCACTTCAATTTGGGAAATCGCAACAAGTTCTTCCGTCGGGGACAAAGTTGTAGAAAAAATACTGCGAGTAATATTCCTTGCCTCTTCTGGTGACACCACCAGCCCTGTGGCGATTATTACGTAATCCATTACGAAAATATCACTAGGGTCTCCAATAGCTTGTCTAGCTTGTTGGGAAAAAATCGGTGTAGCAACCGTAGTTGATACCAGTTCACCTAGTTTTAGTTGGCGAAGTTCATGAATACCTCTAGTTCGAAGGACCGATTGTCCATGAATATGTGCCTGTAGAACATCATCAGGCGACACAATCGGCCAAAAAGTATCCGTACCGCCGAACGCGGCTTCGGGATTTGTCACGGTTATCTCTCGAGGGAGAGTACCAACCACTAAAGAATCAGCTGCTACATTTCCTATCTCTCCGGGGATATTGCATAGAGCTGATACCAATACTGTGTCGCCAGACTTAAGGAGAATGTCTTCGATTATTGCAAATGACATATATTCCTCAGTTCGAACCTCGAACCCTTTTGCGAGTGAATATGGCTTGGTGCTAGTATTTGTGAACTCGAGCACAACCAACGCAGTCTCAGCACCAGAATCATCGATCCCTGTAGTTTTAACAACCACTGTTGCACTGACCTCGGTACGCACAGGTATTCCTACAATTTTTCGATTAACAATGTCATTTCCACTCGCGAGGTCAGTAACTGTCAGAATTGTGTCTATCGTTCTCAATGTGGTGGGCGGATTGAGTCGAATTTCAGCTCGTTGAATGGCACTCAAGCCCCATAGCGAGGCAATCCCAAGAACCAGAACGCCAGTTAAGGCCAGCAGGGTGCTCGAGGAAACGGATCTGATCGATCGCCCCTTTAATCGTGTAAGTAATAGAGCTACGATCGGCATAAACCCGGATAGTGGAATCGTTCGAGCTTCCAGCCCAGAAGCTTTCGCTGATCTCCGGATTACGCTATTACGTGTTATCACAATTGGGACAAAGCCTGTTCTCCGCGCATATGCAGTTATTCGCAGCCAATAATCTAGGCGCTCAAACTCGTAGGCATCCTCAGGCACCTTAATGAAGGCGATCTCGAGCCCACTTGAGTCGATTTTTCCGATCGCGTTAGCGGGAGTATCTGAGGCTTCAATTTCAATGATCTGTTTGGGTATTTGGTTCGCGGCAAGTCCAGAATTAGGCTTACTGAAATCAGATCTATTCGCTGAACGATCCGCGGATGACCGGAGTCTGGAGATTATCGGTTCCAACATTCGCAAGACCGATTTTAGGAAGATGACGGTTTTTCTGCTCAATTCAGATAGAAAGGCCCGGAGTCGATTAGCTAGCATGTCAGTCCATCAGTTGAGTTCGCAATACACCTTCGAGCTGCGAGTAAGCTTCCGCGAGACGTGAGGAATACTTTAGTCCTGCCTGCGCCAACTGAGGTCGACCACCACCACCACCACCCGTGATGTCCGTAATACTCGCCACCACATTACGTGAGTCAATCCCCTGTGAAATTAGATCATCACTGACTGAGACTATCAGAGAAGTAGTATCACCACTGGCACTGGCCAAAACAAGAATAAGTGAATCGAATTCATTTTGTAGTTCATCCGAAATCTCCCGTAACTGTGATTGAGTAGAGACGGTTTCCGCTAGTAAAAGATTTGTATCACCTAATCGTTTGACCTGTCCTACAAGATTTTGCGCGAGTAGCCCGGCTGAGTCTGATTCATGCTGTTTTAACTCGGATTCGAGGGTCACGATGTTACTTTCTAGCGTCTCGATTCTCGGGAGGATGTCCTTATAGTTGGTCTGTAGTTTCTGAGCCACGTCACGCAGCACCTTAAGTTGTTCACGTAGTTCGGAGGATGCGGCGTCACCAGTGCAAGCCTCGATTCGGCGGAGTCCCGCACCGATGCTACTGTCCGAGAGGATCATAAAGTCACCAAGTACCCCGGTAGACATGAGGTGTGTACCGCCGCAAAGCTCTCTTGAATAGCATTGATCGCTGTGTTCGTGCTCAGGTGCATGACCGCGCGAATCACAGTACTCAACCATTCGAACATCAGCCGTGTACCGATCTTCAAAAAACGCGATCGCACCACGAGCTATTGCTTCTTCATAGGGAAGTTCAAGTGTCGAAGACGCGATATTGGCCCGAATCTTCGAACTGACAACTTCTGTGAGTTGTTCCAATTCATTATCGGAAAGAGCTTGCGGATGCGTATAGTCAAAACGTAGATAATCTGGTCCGACATAAGACCCGGCCTGCCTTACGTGTTCCCCTAATACATTCCGCAGGGCTGAATGGAGCAGATGTGTGGCCGTATGATTGCGTGAAATACTAAGTCGCCGACTTGGATCCACCGTGCAATCCACAATATCTGAGTGAGTGAATGTACCACTAGTAACCTTGACTCTATGAACGACTGACTCGCCATATCGCTGAACATCAAGGACTCTACCTTCGGCTTGGGCCGAATTTATCGTTCCAGTGTCACTGATCTGGCCACCGCCCTCTGGATAAAATGGTGTTTGATCGAGGATCAGTGAAATCTCGTCAGGCGGCAGTTCAGCTCGATCACTAGATGTCTCAACGAAACGTATCCTCGAGGAACATGATAAATCTGTGTACCCTATGAACTGACTTTCAATACCGATAGCGGCATAATGCTTCGCAACCTCCGTCTGTTGGTCATCATCAGACGTATTTTTCGACCGTTCACGTTGTTGCTCCATTTCCATCTCAAATTCGGCGAGGTCAACCTCAAATCCATGAGAGAGAGCGACCTCGCGAGTTAATTCAGGCGGCAGGCCGTGCGTATCGTAGAGTGTGAAGGCGTCTTTACCCGAAACTATCGCATTCACTTTTGATTTTTCTAATACTCCGTCGAGTAGATTTAGAGCCCGATCCAATGTAGCTCTGAAGCGACTCTCTTCAGCATCTGCTAAGTCAAGAAGGAATTGTCGATTCTCCAGGAGGTCCGGATTATTAGGTAGCGAAATCTTAATTGCCGTATCTACCATTCTTGCAAAAAAATTCTTGTTGACCTCGAGCTTCCGTGAGAAATAAATTGCACGACGAATCAGTCTCCGCAGGACATATCCGCGACCTTCGTTCGATGGGAGTACGCCGTCTGCCACTAGAAAAGTGAACGCGCGCGCGTGTTCACTCATCGCTCGAAGCGCAAATGCCGTCTCGTATTCCGTAGGATTATATTTGTGACCGGTAATTAATTCAGCTTGGGTAATTAGCATCTCTAATTCGTCAGTCATGTAGACTGATTTTTCTCCCTGCAGCACAGATGCCAGCCTTTCAAGCCCAGCTCCTGTATCAATGTTCGCCGCTGGTAAGTCCCGCTGAGTTCCGTCATCACGAAGTTCATATTGCATGAATACGAGATTCCATATTTCAAGAAATCTGCCACAGCCCTCATCAGGGTGGCATGATCCCATGGCGCAGGTTTCACAGTCAGTATTGACACCCCAGTCATAGTGGAGCTCTGAGCACGGTCCCATCGGACCCGTCTCACCCGGTGGGCCCCACCAGTTACCCTGTTCAGCCGTATATCGCAGTATTCTTTCATCGGGTAATCCTACATCGCTCCATAGTGCGTAGGCCTCATCATCGTCGGTATACACCGTGGCCCAGAGCCGATCAGTCGGTATTGCCAGGACATCAGTTAGAAACTCCCAGGACCAGCTGATCGCCTCTGATTTGAAGTAATCACCGATTGAAAAGTTTCCTAACATTTCAAAGAATGTGAGGTGGTCATCATCGCCTACCTCTTCGACGTCGGAGGTTCGAAAACAACGTTGTATGGAGGTTAATCTGGGTGCAGGAGGTCGCTCTAGTCCTAAAAAATAAGGTTTGAACTGTACCATTCCTGCTGTGGTGAAGAGTAAGGTCGGATCACCGTGAGGCACCAACGAGGCTGATGGAATTGGTCGGTGTTCACGTTCGCGGAAATATTCGATGAATGCTTCCCTGAGCTCATTGACTTTCACTGGTTCTCCCAACATTTCAAATTCCGTATACCGGTGCAGGGCGCCATCGGCGTCGACTAAGCAAGTATATGTAGTAGAATTTTATCTCAAATCAAATAAGTATCGTGTAGTTTAAGGGCTTGAGTCAGCAGATGTCTGAGGAACAATCCTACGTACCGTTTTCGCCAGCTAAATCTTTGGAGGATTGGCACGTTATTATCGATGTATCTGGGACTAACTATGAGCAATGGGGATCTCTGAGTTGCTTGGAATCCGTCGCAGGCAGAACATCTTTCGAACTCATAGCGGATTGCGTGGCAGCACTTAGCCCAGAAAATATATCGTGCATCGGCCTAGATACCATCAACAGTGAAGGCGTTCACGAGCTTATTCAATTGGCGGAATCTCGAGGAATTGAGCACATTTTCGACCGAATCAGCCAATCTCTAATAGGAGAGCAGGGCGACGTAGAAGTTCTACTCCTCAGGGGCGACATGCCGCTGATTGAAGGCGCGACACTGCTGAAGCTAGTAGGGCAACATAGACTTACCGACACGGACCTTACTGCTCTTACTGTTCGAACAAAAGGGAATACGATTGGCCTTCCTGTAAGTCGCCGAAACGGACGCATCCTAGGAATTTCATCCCAATTGAATGAAATAAATCCGTATGGGACTGAAGAGCTCGCGGTCGGGATTTACGCAACCGGTATGAAGGGACTAGTAGATGCTCTGCGAAACAACAAGGCTTCTCGGCCGCATGACTTGACTGCTGGTATGGCGGCGTTGAGTTATCAAGCTACAGATTCGAATGTCGATGCGTATCAAATATCAGAAGCATCAGAGGTGGAGCCTATTCGTGACAGAATCAGCCTTGCCAATCTCAATACGAAATTGCGAAATCAAATCCGGGAACAGCATATGAAAAATGGTGTCACTCTTGTAGATCCTAACGCGACCTACATTGATGCCAGCGTAGAAATCGGCTTTGGTACGACCATATATCCGAATGTCAGTATAGGGACAGGCTGCAAAATTGGAAAAAATTGCAAGATTCACTCAAACTCTCAAATTACTCAGACTAATATCGGTGATAGTGTTCAGATCATCCAATCCGTTATAAATGGTGCAGAAGTTGGTAGTGAATGCCATATCGGCCCATCTAGCCACCTGCGTACAGGTTCATCATTAGAGGACGAGGTTCATATAGGCACGAGCGTCGAGACTAAGTCAGTAAAAATAGGCGCAAGAACCCACGTAGGCCATTTCACTTATCTTGGTGATGCCACAATTGGGTCGGACGTTAATATTGGTGCTGGGACGGTCATCGCTAACTACGACGGGAAAACTAAACACATATCATATATAGGTGACGGAGCATTCATAGGAAGTGGGACTGTATTAGTCTCACCAGTTTCTATCGGTAAGCACGCAAGGACCGCAGCAGGTGCTATTGTTATAAATGACGTTGGTGACGGCGAGCTTGTGATGGGCGTCCCCGCCACAACGAAATACGATCGGCCTAGCAAGGAGACTTCTGACCACTAGCTTATCTAAGTGTCGTGGTTTGTTAAATTTTGAATACCGATATCACTGTCATGGCAGGGTTTTTCCTAATTGTGGGGATCAGTCTATTGGTACTGAGTACTGCCGCTGAGGCTGGTGCAATAGAACTGTCTAAAAGAAGTATCCCGTCTTCGAGTGACGTTGGACTTAATGGTGTTCTACGGTATTACGTCCGGGAGCGTCAAAGGACACTCAGAGCTCTCCGAGCAGCAGTCACGGCAGCATCGATGCTCATCGCAATTTCTTTGACAGTAGTCGCTTCATCACTAGTTAGTACTGGTGGACATATTTCGATGTTGGTGATGTTTACTTCTTTCTTCTTTTCACTCTGGATTGCCAGTGTTGTTCGCTCAAGCACTCGGATCTTCGCACAGTCATTGCAGGGGTTCTGGAATGACTACACAATCGCCATAGCGAGCACTTTGCAGCTCTTATTCAGACCGGTCTCTTGGCTTCTCTCAGCAGCAGCCACTCTTCCGCTAAGAGGTATTGGCCTTTCAGGCAGCGCGGAACACCTCAACCCAGCAGACGAACTCATACAAATATTGGAATTCTCGGATGATGAAGACTTAAATGATCAACGAAAAATGATCCACTCTGTACTGGAATTGCAAGGCCAGACGGCACGGGAACTGATGACGCCACGGACAGATGTTACGGCTATCAATACGGATTCAGACTTTGATACAGCTCTAGAAATAGCGCTTCAATCAGGATTCAGTAGGATCCCTCTTTATAGAGAATCATTGGATGAAGTGGTCGGAACTCTCTACATCAAAGACTTAATTCGCTACATTCCTCGCTTCCAAAAGCCGTCACTCGAGCATATCGCCCGTGAGCCTGTATTCATTCCGGAAACAATGGAAGCCGATAAAGTCCTGTCTACCCTCAGAACTGGGGACCGATCCCATCTAGCTATTGCAGTTGATGAATATGGAGGGACTGCAGGTGTTATTACGATAGAAGACGTGATCGAAGAAATTACTGGAGAGATTGTTGATGAATTCGACTCCTCTCCTGCGACACCTCAGTTCGAGCAACTTGCAGAAAATTCATTCTCGGTGGATGCGACGGCCACTATTGATGACCTCAATGACTACCTCGGTACCGAGGTTCGTGTAGATGATGTGGACACTGTTGGTGGCCTAGTTGTTTCCACTCAAGGTCGCCTAGGGGAAGTGGGCGATTCCATAGAAGTTCTGTGGGGTGATACGGCGGAAGAGGATGCCCGAGCAGGGTCACTCCTAATGACAGTTAACGAGATCGATGGGCAGCGGATAAAACGAGTCCAGATTGAGCACAGACTCGATATTGAACGTTCTCTCGAAGAGGCCGCACTTGACGGAAGTGTTTTGGATTGATTTATTTCTCTGAATATTGGTTGCCCGTGTTAACACAGTGGAAGGTACTGCGTTAACTAAACGGATTGCTGGTAAGGCTGTTCAACTGCTAGATTACAAAGTCGAAACCATCAAGGACTGAGTTAATGACCACAAAGGCCACCAAACTTGTCATCGTTGAGTCGCCGACGAAGGCGCAGACGATTCGCAGGTTCCTGGATTCCTCATTTGCAGTGGAAGCATCTGTTGGGCATATTAGAGATCTCCCTGGAAAAATATCAGAGCTAGGCTCGATGGAGACAGGGGAAAAAAATAAATATTCTGATGGATCGATCGGTTTTTTAGGCGTCGATGTCAATAATAACTTCACGCCTGCGCTTGTCGTCTACGATTCCAAGAAAGCTACTCTTCGTGATCTCAAGCGAAAATTACGCGAGGCTGACGAACTATATCTTGCAACCGATGAAGATCGGGAAGGAGAAGCTATAGCTCAAGATTTACTTGACGAACTCAAGCCAAAGAAGAATATGCCAGTTAAAAGACTTGTATTCCATGAAATAACTGAAAATGCAATTAATGAGGCTCTCGCGAATCCTCGAGACATCGATACAGATCTAGTAGCAGCGCAGAGGGCCCGTAGAGTACTCGACCGTATATACGGATTTCCTACTAGTCTGCTGGCACATAAGCGTATTCGTCAAGGTGTCTCGGCCGGTCGAGTGCAATCACCCACAACGAAAATAATCGTTGACAGAGAGATCGAGAGAATGCAGTTTGTTCCCGTTGAATTCTTCAGCATCGAGGGCACCGCCGCGAAAGAAAGCACTAGCGAGATTTTTAAGATCCGTTTGGTGGAATTATTGGATCGCCCCGTTGCTGTATCGAAAGATTTCAATTCAATAGGTGAACTACAGGACGAATCCAAGGTCAGTAGAATCGACCTCCAAAATGGATTGTTGCTAAAGGACGAATTGATTTCTGTAGAACTCGAAGTGCTGGATAAGCAGGAGAAACAGGGTAGCTCAAGGCCTAAACCCCCCTTCATCACCTCAACCTTACAACAGGAATCTGGAAGGAAGTTACAACTTTCTTCTCGAAGAACGATGGATGCAGCCCAAGTACTCTTTCAGAATGGATATATCACATACATGCGAACAGATAGTCCAAGCCTCGCGAGCGATGCGATGGCACGTACGCGGGGAATCGTGGAATCGATTTATGGAACTGATCAACTTAGCAAGAACCCTCAGACATATGGATCGAAATCCGCATCGGCACAAGAGGCCCATGAGGCCATCCGGCCAGCTGGGGACTTCATTCCACCTGCGGAACTTCGCTCCACTCTGAGTCGAGATGCCTTCGCAGTGTATGAACTAATTTGGAGACGAACACTTGCGTCGCAGATGAACCCACAGATATATCTTGATACTCGACTACTCTTCAATAGTCCTACGGACAATTTCGGACTCGTTAAATTTGCATCATCGGGCAGGGTCATCCTCGAAGCTGGATATACACGTGCCTATCAGGAGGTATCAACTGAGACAGTGGATGAATCTCAGAATCAATTGCCTCAAATGTCAGTAGGTGATGTAGTTCAAGTCCAAGACATATCGCTCGATCAACATTCTACGAGTCCGCCTAGAAGGTGGACTGAAGCCAGCCTCATTGAAAAACTCGAAAAAGAGGGTATCGGAAGGCCCTCGACTTACACGAGTATCCTCGAAGCTATCCAAAAACGTGGGAATTGTATAAGGCGAAATAATACCTTGATTCCCACCTTCACGGGTTTTGCCGTGGTAAATATGCTTGAAAAACATTTTCCACAGCTAGTTGATCTCACATTTTCTGCAAATATGGAGAAGTCACTCGATTCCATTGCCACTGGAACCTCATCGGCCTCGGTTTGGTTAAGTCAACTTTATTTTGGCCAAGATGAGCAAAATGGAGGCTTCCGATCAATTTATGAGGCAGCGGTTGAGGAGATAGAAGGCCGCGAACTCGCAACAATTCCTATCGGTACTTCCGTCGATGGTAAGCATATTGGTGTCCGTGTAAGCAGAAGTTATGGACCATACCTCTTCCAGATCGATGGGGATACCGAAACTTTCGTCGGCATCCCTGATGACACGGTTCCTGATGAGGTTACTCTTGATTGGGCCTCGGAACGAATCAAAGAGAAACTTGCTGGTGACAAAGAGGTCGGAACTGATACAACCACGGGTAATCCTATTCTCGTTAAGGCAGGGCCATACGGGGCATATTTTGAAGTCACGAACTCCGAGGATGCCACTGATGCCAAAAGTAAACCACGGCGAGCAAGCTTATGGCCTGACATGAGTATCGAAACGGTAACGGAAACAGAAGCTCTTTTAGCACTATCCTTTCCCAAAATACTGGGTATTCATCCAGACACTGGTGAAAATGTACTTGCCGACACGGGTCCATACGGCCCATATGTCAAATCTGGAAATGAAACGAGAAGTATCGATGCTGAAGACCCGTTCGCTGTATTAGCTTCACTTAAAGTCGATGAGGCCATAACGATACTTGCCCAGCCAAAACGGCGCGGAAGGCGCCAGTCTGACGCCCGATCAAAAAAAGAATTAGGGAAACGGCCTGATAAGGAGTCCGAAGCCATGGTATTCGTCCATCTAAGTGGACGATTTGGCCCCTACGTGACTGATGGTGAGTTCAATGCTTCCGTCCCGGCAGGAAGAGATCCAGAAACACTAACACTTGATGATGCTCTCGACCTTTTGGTGGCCCGAGAAGGAAAACTTCTCGTTAATCCCCCAAAGCGCAAATCTTCTGGTACTAAAAAAACTAGGAAGTCTCCTAGACGAAAGAACTAGTCGCACGTTCAGGAAGTGACCAAATTGTCCAGTGCTGGATTAGCTTCAGCCACTAATTTTTCTAGACTAGTGTGACACTAACCTATCCAAATGTCCTGCCCGAATGAACTACCCTGATAAATTTCCTACGCGAATCACTGGTGTTTGATAAAATTGTTCAAGTGCTAATACCATTGAGCAATTAGAGGGAGTCTCTTATGAACCTTAGCTGTCTTCAAAAAGACCTTAATTCTGGGGTCTCGGCCGTTGCAAGAGCAATCCCAAAGAGCCAAAATCCACTCGCGGGTCAGTTACTGGCGAAAACTGATGGTGACGATTTACTGTTAGTCGGCACTGATGGAGAAACAGTAGCCATCACCTATAGAGTTAAAGCAGCAATCGGTTCCCCTGGCGAAATCACCATGGAGAAGGTAAGACTGAGCAGCCTGATCGGGAACCTGCCAAACGATGAGGTCACTCTCGAATCGGCAGAGTCAGGTTATCAGGCGATCGTCCGTTGCAGGCGAACCAAAGCCGAGATAGCGGGGTTCAACCCAACGGAATTTCAAGTGACTGAATTTGATGGTGCTACTTCCATCGAACTTCCTGGCGCAGAGTTAAGGAAGGCTCTTAGCCGGACAGTTATTGCCGCTGCCCAAGATGATTCCCGACCGGTATTGACTGGGGTTCAATTCGAATTCAGTCCGGGGAATTTGAGGCTTGGTGCTGCTGACGGATTCCGTTTATCAGTGCACACGCTTGATCTGCCAACCTGCGCGATTACTCGAACATTAATCATTCCACGAGGTATTGTCAGGGAGGTCATTCGACTAATTGATGAACTCGCCGAGGACGCGAAGGCTCAGGTCATAATTCATCTGGAAGATGATGTCGAGACTGATACTCGGGTAGCAATATCGGTTGGACCGGCTCGTATAACAGCGAGTCTAGTGCAGGGTAGTTTCCCATCATATGAACAACTGATACCCGCTGATTACGAGGTTAGTCTCGAAGTCTCAGTAGCTGCGTTATCCGAGACTGTCAGGCGTGCAGAAGGTTTTGCACGTGATTCTTCGAACATAGTGCGATTTATGGCAGAGCAAGCCACCGATGATTCGGGCGGTAGGCTTCGAATCCGAGCACAAGCCGACGAATCGGGCACCTACGATGATGAAATCGATGCAGTTGTCCAGGGCGATAGCTCGAATATCGCCTTTAATATCGCATATATCCGAGATGTATTGGCAGTACTGGATTCAGAATCTATCAGACTAGAGATAACCTCCTCAGGAAACCCTGGAGTTGTCAGGGCAGTTGATGATGACCGCCTAACCCATGTCGTGATGCCAATGTATGTGCAGTGGTGACGAGTTCTAAAGCACCATCGTCGGCTCACCAAACCCTATTTCAAGAATTTCAGCTTCTAAGTTCGTTTCACTGAGTGCCTGCTTGACGGGTCCTAAATGATCCAGAGCTGGGTTGCCGCTCCCAGAGAAGTCGTCGTAGTGGCCGAGAATTACGGATGTTGGATCGAGTAAAGCAATTTCGCCTATCAAGAAATCGATTCCAGAGCCCTGAATCGGTTCGCCGTTGGTGTTTCCGCGCCCAGCTGCAGCTAACAGCGCGATATCCGGCTCTAAATCTCCGATAATATTGGTGTAGTGGCCCATAGTGTCTTTAAAAAACACTGACCCGTAAGGTGTTTCGATCATGTAGCACAACGCACCTCCATCCCCCCGTGGTGTCTGAGTAGACCAGGGGAGAGCTGCTGAATCACGTAATGCGAAACGCTCTTCAAGTAATTGAAGTCGGTCCTGGTGAAAAACACCTTGGTGTCCCTGACAGGTGTCCTCTAGGCGCCCGAGTCCGTTCTCGGTCGGTATCCATATGTGTGAATGGAGAGAAGGGAAAACAGAAACGCTCACATTATCGTTCAGTCGTAGACGCTCGCTACCTGCGACGGGAATAATGCTGCGCTCTGCGATACCTTCCTGATCGATCATAACTCTGGCAGTTTCATAAGAGCCGATAAGGGTGGCTCCTGTATTCCGAATAATTGTTTCAGCACCCCAAAGATGATCCCAATGTGAATGCCCAATCAATATATAGTCACACTCAGTCACGTCAGAAGTAAGTAGTCCGACATCAGGTGCTGTCGCGGGTCGATCAAGGTATGCATCGAGAAAAATTGTGAGGTCGTCAATTTTCAGCCTGTACGTGGAACATCCAAACCATTCGATACTAATCCCCATGGGGAACCTTCAATCGCTAGTCGCTGCATTCCGTTCGTTGATAGTTTGCCGTCTATTACCGCTGTCGTGTAAATCACTAGGTAGAAGCAATATCGCTGAAACTTCTCCGTCGTTGGTGAACCTTAGCATGACCGTATCACCAGCAGTTATTAGTCGGACAGATTTAGATATCTCAAACAGTCTCGGACGGACGGACAGGTTTATATCGAAAAGTGAGTCCCCGGAGTAAATCTTTAAGCGATCAACGCCTATTTCGACATCACCCGCTCGGTAAATTTCTCCAGTAAGAGACGGTAAGCCTTCAAAGCCCGTGAAGCCACCTGGCGACCGGATCGGTTCGATATTGCTTTCTGCCATAGTAGGATTCATCAGTTCTAGTAGTCGAGTATCGGCACGATTACTAGATTCGCCATAGGATAGACCGAAATACACTCCCCCACCGAGGCTAAGAAGTGCCACAATCGCAGTTAAGAAAAATTGAAACGTTCTACTCATTCTTTTTCTCTTTCGATGACTACGACACCAGTAATATATTGGCCATACTCTGTTGCTCCAATTCCTAAATTACCTAAGACGGTACCGATTGGAGCCTCGTTCTCATCAAACGAATCAAGTTTTTTCAATTCCTCGATTGACACATTAGGATGTATTTCATAGAGCAGCACAGATGTTCCTGGGTTACCAAAATCATTACTTGCGATAGCGATTTCTAAAATATCAAAACCTGACGCCGATATATTATTACTGAGCACCACACCACCTAAATAGGAAGGTTGATTCTGTTGTCCGGTCTCAGAGATTATTTCAATGGCTACAATCTCTCGCTCTGGATTATAGGAATACAGGTAACTCGCCACAAAACCAATTGAGGATGAAATAAGAATAGTACCGATTAAAGAAAGTATACGGCCCATGATTTTACCCTTGAAATTACTCCGCTTATTTTTGCTTGAGGTTTTGCCGATAGGCTCCTGATTGGCCTGGAGCTTCTTCTACCACACACTCAATTTTATTAATATTCGTGATTTCAAGTTCGAGGAGTTTTGTTATCACGTTAATCCCAATCAATTCTGCGAGGTATTCTGCCGTCGTATTTTCAATCGCGAGAGCGAGAACATCATGGTCGGGGAAAACGTACCGCTTGTCACTATGAGAAAGTGTATAAGAGTTGTCATCAAGGTTATGTTCAATTTTGACCGTTTTCGAAAGCATTTGAAGTAGAAATCGGTGATCGAGCGCATCACATTGTTCTCGAACCAATTGTTTTAAGATCGAAAAGTCAATAACCCAGCCCTCATCGGTTAGATCTCCGTCAACCTGGAAGCTGACACGATAGTTATGACCGTGCAAAGGCTCCAGTTCGGCACCCAATGTAGCCATATGCGAGGCCGCAAACTTCAGCCGATTACCGGACACTCTGACGGAGCGATTGCTGGAGGGTAAATCAGAATCAAACATGTATCTGCGGCTCACTTCATTCGCAAACAGCCGATTGTAAAATCCAGAGGTGTGAGGCTAGATAACCATACCATCGAACAATTTTTCGATATCGGTATCAGCTATATTGCCTCTGCTCTTAGCTTCGTTCAGACGTCGGTGTGCAGGCACACTTGCGTCATCCTTATAAACCACACCTACTGGTACACCAGGTCGTGCAGCAAGTGCAATAGCTTGAAAGTAGTCACTAGGATCGTGATCATCAGATACGGGAAGTGCAAGGGGAGTAATGCCGTTCTCTTCATCACCTTTCAGAGCAGCGTAGGTATCGTTGTATGTCGTACAAGGGGACTGGACATGAACGATAGCGAAGCCCGGATAATCCATTGCATCTTTTATCACGTCGGCAAGGTTCTTCACTCTAGTAGAAAGTTCTGAAACGATGTATCGTGCCCCGGCACCTAGATACACTGACAGGGGATTCATGCGGTCATCTAATTTCCCATATTTCGTAGTAGGTGTGACTTCGTCCAACTCAGTAGTTGGAGAAGCTTGTCCTTTAGTGAGTCCATAGATTCCGTTATCCATCACCACAACCGTGATATCGAGATTTCTTCGGGCCTGTGGAGCGATGTGTTCACCTCCAATAGATAGGAAGTCGCCGTCACCGGACACGACAAGCACATTCAGATCAGGATTGGCTGATTTCGCACCATAAGCGATGGGAAGTGTTCGGCCATGGATCCCATGGATTCCAAAAGGTTGCGGGCCTTCCTGTAAGTGAACAAGATTACCTGAACACCCTATCCCAGCCACTATGACGGAGTTCTCTACCGGTTCTTGTTTCTCCGAGGCTCTCGAGGTGAGAGCCATCTCAATCGCTCGTTTTACACCGAAGTCTCCGCAGCCGGGACACCATTTGAAGTCGTATTCAGGGTTTCGCTTTGCCATGGCCAGATAACTCCTTGTCGCTCTCGGATTTTTACAGTTAGTTGCCACTAACTCACACTCTTAGTATTACCTCTTATATTTTACTTCTTATTGCATCTTTTAGATCTGAGACTCGCCATGGAAGCCCTGTGTACTGGCTCAGTGGGAGTGCTTGCACTCCGAGTTGTCGAAGATGGGCTGCGAACTGGCCCGTGTAGTTCAGTTCAGGTACTAAAACAAGTTCCTTTGTCTTTAGCACTTCCAACAAATCAGTAGGAAGTGGGTTCAGATACATCGTATAAAACCAAGATAGGTCAACGCCTTCCGCAGTTAGTTCCAGCCACGCGCCACGCCCTGATCCTTTTGAGCCACCCCAAGGCATTATCGCAACGGCTGCATCGCTATTCTCGGCCTCGAATGTCCCATCATTCAACAAGTCAAGCTTGGCAAATCTCCGCTCTGTCATTCTTATATGTACATCTGCAAGGTGTGTAGTGTCACCTTGTTCATCGTGTTCGGACCCATTCGCTACGTAGGCACCCGGTCCGCCTGGCACTGGGAATGGACTGACACTATCACCCTCATATCGTCGATTCTCATTAGACCCATCGGATACTACCCGAGATTCCGTGGATACAAGACTAAGATCAGGTCGAATGATGTCTTGGGCCCTTTCCGCGATAGACATTTCACTCAGAAGTATCACTGGGCCTTGATAACGTTCAGACCAATTAACTGACTTCGCACCTGCCCAGAATGCCTCTTCGACATTTCCAGGTGCAATGACGGGAAGCGACATATCCCCATGACCAGGATTCATGGACATGATGAGATCAGATTGCTCGGTTTTAGTTGGGAGGCCTGTCGCAGGCCCACCTCTTTGGACATCAACTACTACTAGAGGTATCTCAGACATCCAAGCGAGTCCGAGGCCTTCGCCCATTAGACTTAAGCCCGGTCCAGCCGTCGATGTCATTGCTTTCTTTCCAGCAAAACCTGACCCGATAATTGCAGCAATAGACTCAATTTCGGATGAGGCTTGGCCAACGAATTTATCTGCGCCATTGAGGTTATCTTCCATATACGTAAGCATCGTGGTGGCCGGAGATATTGGATATCCGATGAACACATCTAATCCAGCCGCCATGGCTCCTAGTGACGCTGCTTCGTATCCACGAATGAGCACACGCTCTTGATTTTTATCGTCTTCGCTAGGTGGTTCAACTTGAGCAATTTGAAAGCCAGACTCTTCAGCGGCTTTGGCCCCCATATGAAGTGCCTTGATGTTTCCTTCGATAATTTTGGCGTCACCAGGTCGCCCGCGGTCCCATCTAGCAGTGATGAATGCTTCCAGTGCTTCCAAAGAAAATCCGACAGCTTTTGCCACGGCCCCTATCATTACGATAGTGCCTGCTCGAGTATTTCCGGCCTCTCGTGCCATGTCATCCGTTGGTAGGGCGAGCGCTCTTTCATGCTCAATTTCAAATTCTTGGCTGTTGTATACAATTATTCCTTCTTCAGCCAATTCCGGGAGGTTAGCATTGTACGCGTATTCGTTTTGACAGACCAACACATCCAGCGCATCGCCAGGGGTTAGAATTGGTTCAGATGAAATTCTAGCTTGGCCCCATGCCGGGCCACCTTTGATCTGTGACGGATAGGTAGCAAAGGTAAGAACATGGTAACCACTCTCTGCTGCCGCAGAGGCCATAAGCTCTGAGCCGCCGACGACTCCTTGTCCACCTTCTCCAGCGAATCGTACGACTAAATTTTTGCTCATTGTCTTCCCGTTCTAGTCTCTCGTATTGAAGCACATCGACGCGTTATGGAGTTCATCCGGCTCGGGCTGTTTCCCTCTCTCTAACCTCATAAAGTGCCGGTTCGATATTAAGCCATAAAAGCCTAGTATGCTCGCCACTTGAATAAATCAATAAGAGTGCCCCTAGGCGAGAGCACGTTACACTAGTCAAGTTGTGGAAAAGAGTCCCAAAGATGTCAGAATCTTCGATTAAAACATACGTCTTGATAGTCACGAACCCCGGCATGACCCGTGAAATTCTGGACGCCCTCCTCGACATGAAGCTTGTTGTAGAAGCGCACGAGGTGATGGGGCCATATGACATAGTCGTTGAGATAGAGGCAAGCAATTATGCCGAAATACCGGATTTCCTTGCCACACAGATCCGGACACTCAATGGAATTCACTCAACCACTTCTTTGGTTGCGACACTTGCATAGACTACAAGAAGTTGTTGATAGCTATGACGTCAGGATTGATTGGTATAAGGTACTTAGAGTGCATTAAGAGAAATGAGAGCTAATGACTGACTCAATTAGCGAGGGTATGAGCGCTCCAGAGTTCACCCTCCAGAACCAAGACGGGCAGGAAGTAACCCTGGCTAGCTACCTAGGAAAGAAGCTGGTCATCTATTTCTATCCCAAGGATTTCACCCCTGGCTGAACTACAGAAGCATGCGAGCTCCGTGATGAGCACGCTGGATTCGAAGCCGCAGAAGTTTCGATAGTAGGTGTATCGCCAGATAGTGTGGAAAAACATTTGGCATTTAAAGCCGAGAATAGCCTGCCATTCCCATTACTTTCAGACCCTGATCACTCAGTTGCTGAGGCTTATCAAGCTTGGGGAGAAAGAAGCATGTACGGGAAAACTTTTATGGGCATCATCCGGTCCACATTCCTCATCGATGAAGAGGGTGTGATTCTGAAAATCTGGCGAAATGTCAAGCCGGCTGGTCACGCAGAGCAGGTCCTAGACGAAGTTTCATAATCCATCATCTATCCGTTAGCTCGCCAACTGTTGATCGCAATCAAAGTGATCTTAATTATCGGACCACTAGACAGATCCATTTGTTCGTACTGCCAGTACTTGCTCTTCAATTCGGAAACCGCACTTTTAAATGGGTCCGTTGAGTCCTGTGGGGCGTTCGCCAAAATAGTAGCAATCCCGTCGATCCGGACCCATCTGAGCTGTCGCCAATCATCATCATAATGATCAGCTATCAGTGAGACTTTCGGGTTCTCTCTTATATTACTCAGTCTCTTGAGCATCTTGTGTTTTTTTGGCTTCTCGTCGATGCTGATGAATATTTCTTGGTCGACTAAGACAAATACGACAGGAACGAGATGCGGTTGGGCGTGTACATCTGTCGTGGCGAGGTACGCCACTCTTTGACTACTCAGCCAGCACAAGGCATCTTTATCAAATGCAGTCTCCATAAGCAGACGATAAGGCATTTACATTTCGACTGTCAGTACGTAGAATAGTGCTTATTGTTATCAATGATAGGTAACTAACTCAACATTAAGACATACGTGGAGAATTTCAGATGACCCTCAATGTAGTCGGGATGATCGGCGTGACGCCTAGTAACGGAAAAATTCCGGTCTCGATAATTGGTGGCGGAATAGACGTTGATTATCTACGTAGATTTACGCAGGCACATGAAGAAAGTAACTTCGACGCTGTCTTGGTTGGTTACAGCTCGGATTCGGCGGATAGTTTTGCCGTAGCGCAGGCAGCCGCAGTAGCTACCCAGAAAATCAAGTTCTTGGTGGCTCATCGGCCTGGTTTCGTGGCTCCAACCTTGGCAGCACGAAGGGCATCGACTGTCGATATTTTCACGGGCGGCCGAATCGGTGTACATTTTATAACCGGAGGTAGCGATGCGGAGCAACAGCGTGACGGTGATCATCTAGGCCATGATGACCGCTATCGTCGGACAGATGAATACCTTACTGTCTTCCGTAAAGCGTTGACAGCTGAAACATTTGATCATTCGGGGAGCTACTACCAAGTAAAAAATGCATCAAGCTCTGTGCAGTCCACTCAAACTCCGTCAATCCCGATCTATTTTGGGGGGAGTTCAGAAATCGCACTCGAAATCGGCGCAAGACAAGCGGACGTCTATATGTTTTGGGGCGAACCTAGGGCCGCCATCCAATCACAGATTGAAGACCTCAATACTCGCGCAGCAAAATACGGGAGGACATTGAAGTACAGCGTTTCCTTTAGACCGGTGATAGAAGACACCGAGGCATTGGCTTGGGAGAAAGCTCATGAGTTCCTCAACACGGTTGAGTCTAACGTACGGACCACACCGCTTCGCAAACGAACATCAGTGGGTTCACAAAGGTTACTTGACTTCGCCAGTAAATCAGATCTTCATGATGAGCGATTATGGATGCCGCTTGCCGCCGCTACCGGCGCCTCTGGGAATACTTCGGCATTAGTTGGTACCCCGGAGCAGGTTGCAGACTCACTCATTCAATATCACAAGCTCGGAGTAGAGACCATTCTTATTCGTGGCTGGGACCCGTACCAAGATGCAATCGATTATGGGAAAGAACTTATACCGATACTGAAGCACGAAAGCGTAAAAGTGGCAGAATTAGTGTCGTCAAAAGCTTAGATAGATAACGACTCTCTCAGACACAGAAAAACGCTACACTGCTAGGATGTTGGATACGAACCAAGGCCCCTTGTCCGGACTAGTCGTGCTTGATGTAGCTGGAGAATCGGGACTCTTCTGTGGCCGGATGCTGGCTGAATTAGGTGCGGAGACCATCAAGATCGAGGACCCAGAGGGTGACGCTTATCGCAGGCGTGGCCCATGGCTTGAATCCAATGATGGCGACCTAGAAGCCAGCCTCTATCACCTTCACTACAACGTAAATAAGAAAGGCATAACCCTTAACCTGGAAACAGAAGAGGGGAGGGGCCTTTTTCGAAAACTGAGTACTGTTGCCGACATTATTATCGAGACAGCTACACCTGGCGAATTCGATAGTAAAGATATCGGTTACGAAAAACTCTCACGGGACAACCCAAGCCTGTTGTACACGACGATAACTCCATATGGTCAGACGGGTGAGCGGCGACACTGGAAGGGAAATGCTTTGACAACGGCAGCCATGTCAGGTTTGTTATATCTGAATGGATTACCGGAGGAACCGCCCAACCAACCTGCGGCTGAACAGTCTTACCATATGGCTTCTTTGGTTGGGGCATGGGGTACATTGATAGCTTTACAAGATCGGTTTAATACGGGTCAGGGGTCACGTATCGATGTTTCCATACAGGAAGCCGCAAGCATGGCTACCGTACAGACCGCTAACCCTAATTTCTACACATGGCATAAACAAATTCCGACAAGGGGTGGGATGCGCCATTTCGGCTCGAGGCATCTCTATCTTTGCAAGGACCATAAGTGGGTGTCAATTTCCATACGGCCAGTAAGATGGACTGAGTTTGTGCAATGGTTAAAGGAAGAGGAAGTAACTCCGGACCTTACAGGAGATAAATGGCTCGATCCATTTTACCGACGTGACCATCAGGATGCGATCGAGCTTGCGCATGCTGTTCTAGCAGGAAAATATAATCGAGACGAACTTGTCGATCTCGGGCAGTCCAAACGAATGCTTATGGTCCCAGTTAACCAGGTGAATGAGCTATCTGAGCATACTCAACTGCGTGAGCGAGGCTTTTTCCAGGACGTTACGTACGAAGAGATGGGTAGAGTGCTTGAGCATCCGGGCCCAGCCTACCAATTTTCAAAAACCACCCCGTCAGCATATGTGCGGGCCCCTCGAATAGGAGAGCACAACTCTGAGATTTTCGCAAAATATATGAAGTTTGACGATGCCGATCTACGGAGTCTACGGGATAGGGGAGTGATATGAATTCTGTCTCTGATAGAAAACAACCACTTGAAGGTATCAGAATCTGCGACTTTTTTTGGCTAATAGCTGGGCCCGCCTGTTCACGAATTTTCGCCGACTGGGGAGCAGAAGTAATCAAAATAGAGTCGTCGTCCCGGATGGACGAGATCCGACAAACGGGCTCATGGCCTCCGGATGACATCCGATCAGAAGACTCTCACAATGGGGTATTCAATGACTGCAATACGTCTAAGAAAGCAGTTCAAATTGACATAAACACTCCGGAAGGGATCGAAATCATAAAACGGCTCGTTGCTGAGTCTGATATCGTGACCAATAACTTCACCGGCGAGCGAATGGACCGATGGGGCTTAGGCTATGAAGACCTCAAGAAAATCAACCCGGGAATAATAATGCTCACGATGCCTGTCATGGGCACGACCGGCCCGCAGCGAAACTTCGGTGCAATCGGAAACAATGTGATCGCTCTCGGGGGAATCAACTATGCAATGGGATTCCCTGACACGCCACCAACCGGTATGGGGCCTCTCTATTCCGATTTTGCTGCCCCTTATTTCGCAGCAGCAGCAATCCTGGCCGCGCTACATCATCGTAACCAAACCGGTGAAGGGCAGTTCATCGATCTCGCCCAATTTCAGGCTACAGCTAGTCTATTGGGCCCAGCCCTTCTAGATTACAGCGCCAACGGAACAATCCCGGATCGACCCGGAAACACGCACCCCGACGTAGCTCCCCACGGCGTCTACCCAGCACGTCCGGAATCCCACAATGCCGACCGATGGATTAGCCTAGTAATAGATACTGATGACCAATGGGAGGACCTCTTTTCACTGATGGGCGAGCCCATATCACTCCGTGACCCGCAATACAAAACTCACTCAGGCAGGATCAGCAACCGACACCATATTGACGCAGAGATTGCGAAATGGACCGTGCATTATGAAACCCACGCTTTGGCCGAGGTCCTACAGGCCGCTGGGATTACCGCTGGGGCCGTTCAAGACCTTCATGATCTCATCACGACCGACACCGAATTCGCAGCCGCACATTTCGAGTCAATGTTCGATCGTGCCGGCACCGTCGAGTACACCACGCACCGACAGCCAGTCCGCCTGAATCAGCGCACTGCCCAGATGAATCGGGCACCGACCTTTGGTGAACACAACTACGAAATCTATACGACACTGCTTGGATATTCCGATACCGAATACGCGGAGCTGGTGGGTCGGGGCGTGGTTCGGTAGCCGCTTCAGTCCTCACGTGCGGAATGTCGCACTATCTTCGTTATGTAAATAATGTTCCTTTTCACCTGTGTGCCAAACGAAACCAAATAGCGATGTTAAAATAGTCATAGTACAACTGGCAGGAGACAACTAACCGTGGCGCTGAAACCGACTGGCCCCTCCGCGGCGCAACAAGGTCTGATAGCGATATCGGCTATAGTCATAGCTGCGCTTCTTGTGCTGATCGGCTTCATGGTACGGATTGTCAGTGAGCCTGCGGTCGACAGCCAGATAACATCTGTCTCGCCGTCAGAGGCAGTGGCTACAACCGATTCACGTGAGTCCGACGCTGACCTTGTTGCCAGCCTCGGACTTTTGGCAGAGATGCGTGACATCTTGCAGGAAGAATTCTTTAATCCAGACGCAGTTACTGATAGAGCATTGCAAGCTGGTGCGCTCGCAGGATTAATTGGAGCCACAGCTACCGAATTCGATGTTGAACAGTTGGCTTCATTGGCGCAATTAATACTCGATACCAGTAGTGATTTAACCACCGACGTACTCGTAACTGAGGCAATCAATGGCCTGATAGATGCTACTGATGACCGGAATACCACTTATATCACTCCCGAAGAGATGCGGTACAGCGATGACAATTCTGACGGAAATTATGAAGGAATTGGTGCAACTGTGGACTCAGATGGTCAATATGTCATCATAATTGCTCCGTATGACGGATCCCCTGCTGCTAAGGCGGGAATCCAACCAGGCGATAAGATTTTAGAGATCAATGGTGAGGGAGCTGCTGGGCTCACGACTCAGGAGGCAGTCGACATCATTCGAGGGCCGTCTGGCACATCAGTTATCCTCCGAGTGGAACACACCGACGGCACCATCGAGGATATTGAAATTATCAGAGGCGAGATACCGATCTTGACAGTAACTACCACACCGCCGGGGGCTGATTTTATTGATCGGACAGGCGAAGCCGTACAGGACATTGCCTTCATAAGGATTGCTCGTATCAACCCGAATACCCCCGACGAGGTCAGGACAGCCGTGGAAGAAGCCGAATCGAAAGGCGCCAAAGCCATAATTTTCGACGTCAGGCGTAATCCTGGAGGTTTACTTAATGAAACAGTCGAAATAACCGATATGTTCCTCACCGACGGAATAATCTATTCAGCTGCGTACCGCGATGGCAGTGAGATAATTGAAAGAGCAAGCCCTTCGCAAATAACCGAATTGCCTATCGTGATTATTCAGGACCCCTACTCTGCCTCTGGAGCTGAACTTTTTGCTGCAGCACTAAAAGAGAACAACCGAGCCATTGTGATTGGGGACACCTCGTACGGAAAAGGTTCAGTCAACAACGCATTCCCGCTTTCTAATGGTGGAGCGATCTACACAACTATTGCTCGTTGGTTCACGCCTGACGGGAACTTAATCGAGGAAAAAGGTATCGCGCCTGATGTACAGGTGAAACTGACCATGGAAGATTTCGAGGCTGGTACCGAAATATATAAACTAGTCTGGGCCGCCGTCGATATCGCGCGTGAATTGGCTGAACAAACTTCGGAGTGACGTCAACCATGGCCAAGCCCTCATCACGCAAAAATGTTAAATCTTCGAGCAATCAACTCGCCGTAAATCGTCGAGCAAAGTTCGACTTTGCAATCGAAGAACAAGTAGAAGCCGGTATAGAATTAAGGGGCTCCGAGGTTAAATCCATACGGCTGGGACATGGAAATATCACAGAGGCCTATGCAAGATTCCTCAATGGTGAGCTCTGGCTGTATAATGCAACAGTAGGACACTATGCTCCTGCCGGCGAGAGCCACGAACTGACGCGACCTCGGAAATTGCTCCTCCATAGGAGACAGCTCCAAAGAATGCAAAAAGCTCTGAGTGAACAACCAAGAGCCACAGTAGTGCCTCTCCGGATGTACCTTAATAGAGGACTGATAAAAGTAGAAATTGGAATTGGTGTTGGGAAGCGTCGATACGACAAACGACAGACCATAAAGACTCGGGACGCTAACCGCGAAATCCAGAGGGCTTTACGTTCAGCAAATCGCTATTAACTATTCCAAACATATCATGGGGACGACAGGAATCGACAGTTATGTTTGTATTTCGGTCGCGAGTCGAGGTGGCATCAACCTCGCTAAACAGGTGTCAAAAATATTAACTGGCGAACGAAAAGTCGCCCTCGCCGCTTAACCGCGGTGACGTGGCTCTTCCTCTTCCTTCGACAGAAGAAGAAGCCGCGACATATTGTCGAAGTGCTTCAGTTGCAGCTTCTCCTAGGCGTCAACTGATTAAGAAAAACTGGGATACGCTTGTCTCATTGCATGTCGTTGTGCATAACTAGCGTTATATAAGTAACGACTACACTCGTAGAAGCCGTCTTGCGGCATAATCTGGACGGGGAGTTCGATTCTCCCCCGTCTCCACCAATAAAACATCTCGAGAAATCTGCCTTACCGCTGTACTACTGAGTGATTCGCAACTCGGTGCCATCAGCACGACTCATACCCCGTAGCCACGAAATCATAAGTCCCAGAATCATTATCACAAATAGGAACCCTATAGCTACGGAAAGTACCAGCCAATCAGTAAGCAACTCAAATGGCGGCAATACTGGTGTACCTACCTCGGTCACCTCTAGAAATGACATCATTAGTTCTGACACAAATCGACCTAACAGTACACCCAGACCTGCGCCCAAAACGAACACGATTAGCCATTCAAACAAAAGAGCACGCAATATCGTGTATCGCGACGTACCCAGGGCCCGCAGGATTGCAAACTCCAACGTTCGCTTCCAAATATCGATCGTCATCGAGACTAAAAAGCCTAGCGACGCCAAGCCCAGGACGGCGATGAACGCTATGGCCAAAAGACCTGAGCCGCTAACCTTCAGTGTTGGATCTGCATTAGTTCGGTCAAGCAGTTCAGTGAGATGGATGGTATCACCTAGGGGCAATTCGGCATCGAATTCAGAAAGTTCGTCCACCACTCCAGCCTCTCGTTCAGGGCTTATAGATTCGTGAAAATTCACCCATAATTCGTTAGATTGTTTCAGTCTGCTGACCTGAAACAAAGCCCCTAGTGAGTGCAAGTGATTGATATCTGTGATCACGAAGCCAGCAGCTGGGTCCAATGTGGGAAAATAATCGACCACGCCCACGAGTACCACTGGGACTGAATAACCTTCAAGGCTCATGTTAGTCAGTGAGCCGACTTCAACCAATCCGAAGTAACTCATTGCCACCGGATTCATAACGACAGGTACTGGCACAGAGTCTCCAGATAGCGGAGCAATAACCCTAGATGATGGCGATACAGCAGCGGGGAGACTCCAGGCCATTACCATGCCATTACGCTCTGAATCAGGATCAACACCAAGCACTAGTTCATCTTCAACCCCAGCCGCTGAATATATCAACCATCTAGAGGACTCCTCGAAGTCTTCAACCACTGCCCCACTACCATCATCAAATATTACCGAGAGATCGTCTATAAGGACTTTGCCTTGCGATCTCAAGCTTTGCCCCACACGGTCCGTGGCCTTCACACCCAGCAAACTGACTGGATGAGTCAACTGCTCGGGAATTATAGATTTTGCTTCCACCCAGCCTGAAATATCCTTCGGCATTTCAAGAACGGCACTCATGGTTTTCCCGGACTGGCCTTGAAAAACTGCTGTAAACGATACGCGTGAAGCAGGAGTCAAGTTACTTTTTGTCGTCACACCATATAAATTTGTTTTACCACTATTACTACTGTCATCCGTATTCATCGGAAACATATCGAGAGTCAGTAGACGTGCATTATCTGGCAACAGTAATCCAGCACGAACCTCTAAGTTAGAAATCAGCGGACGCATGACTTCGTCAAATGTCCCGAGCGCGAAATCAGTCCGCCACCATACATTTTGAGATGCAAAGACCGGATCGATCCCTAATACGGGAACATCGATGCCGGTAGGCGTCTTGAAATATTCTCGATTAACAAATGCAGCATCCGAAATTTCATCGCGTTCGGCTAGATTTACTATCGATTCTCTATCCGTCAATCGGCCAGGTTCGACCAGCACCCCTCGGAAGTCGATCCCGGACAAGTATCTCTGTCGCTCATCAAACGAACGCTCAACTGTGGCCCCGTATGAAGCGGCAAACGTACCTACAGCAATCGCCATCAGGAGGAGCAACATGAGCCGTGCATAGGCTCCTGGTGCCCGGCCTGCACGTCTCAGGCCAATTGACGCAGTCAAAGATCGCATACTCATTAACACAGTAGCGACCGTGCGTATTAGAAGTGGATAGATTCGCAGCAGTATCCCTGCAATAGCAAAAATTATAACCATCGGGGCCATCAGTAGAACAGGATCGCTGGACCAGCCACCGACTGAGTCTGGATCATAAACAGTACCCCGCTGGTCGATCTGCCAGAGAAGCAATCCGGCGATACCCAACAACGCGAAGTCGAGTAGATATCTCTGAAAAAATGACGGGCGATCAGGTCGACTTGCGTCACTCCGCACGTCTATGATGTTCCGTCGTATCTGCAAAATCGTCGGTATCATAATCCCTGCGGTCGCAAGGGCTGCCCCGAGTATGCCGAATAAATACGCCTGACGAGATATATCACTCGGCAAAAAATCACCGCCAGTCAGTGCTTCAAATGCTGGTGTGATACCCAGAATTCCTACAACCCACACTGCGGCCCAAGGCGCAATCAGAGCGGCGGGTATTGCCAAGAACATCGCCTGGAACAATCCAAATCCTGTCAGCTGAACTGTTGTGGCTCCCCTGCTCCGAAATACACCGTAGGCCTCCACCTGACGATCGAGCAAATTAGAGGACGTCATGAGCACGTAATACACGACGATACCTACCACTTGCATCAGTATTATCAGAAGTGGTACTGCCGAAAAAGAAGTTTGGTTCAAAAAATCACTGAGGATAGATGACGCCTTAGTCCGCACAACAGAAACAGCACCCAACGAATCCCTTATATCTATATCCAGTTCCTGCATATCATCAATGGCGTATTGAACATCGTCTACGCCTATCCGGGAAGCATCGATCACTATCCCGGAACGGTGCACCGTGCGAGTTTCTGCTAGCCCCGCGGCAAACGGCCCAAAAAATTGTTCTTCTGGCATAAGGAGAGGCATTTGCCCTGACCCTGTCATCGCGCGCCCCAGTCGAGGATCAAGCTCAGGCTGTTCGGTATCTTTATCGGTAGGTAGGGGAATTAATGGAGTCGCAGGCACTTCAAGCTCACCCTGAATAAATTCCCATCTCAAGTCGTCAGAGTTTTTCAATTCAACAAAGCCTACCAATTCAGCCTCCATTGAAGACCTGCCGAACATATGTGGCACGCATCTCGCTTCATCAGCCGCAGCATTGGCATCTTCGGACATGGGAACCGGTGCACAGTCTGTTAGGATCTGATCCACCGTAAGTTGAACTTTGTCACCGATAGCAATATGTACATTCCAGCCGTAAGGGAGGACAAATTCAGATACTCTCCCTTCGTCCACGGATGGCCAGCTACCCTCTACAAGGTCGGCGTGTTCTTTCAGACTAGAGATTGTATGGAGAAAGGCCCCCCATGGTTGCCTGACCGGCTCTCCGTCTATTCGCTCAGTTACTGTAAGTGGTCCGATACGACTGTATGACCGGTCCTCATAGATAGTGATGCCATCAGGACGCTTTTCTTTTATTGTTTTTTCGTTTTCAACGGCAGTACTGGGATCGGCAAATGGATCGGTAAGTAGTGGATACTCTGGGAATGTCAAAAATAATCTTGTACTTCGTTCAGTGGTAATTATCTCCTCGCCTGTTCCCAACCAACCTATACGCTCAGCGGTAATCACATCAATCGTGTCACGCATGGCACTATCAGCAGCATCGTTGATTTGTAGAAGATAAGTATCACTGCGAGCTATTTGTTCGCGAGTAGTCTCAAGGCCCGTATTGAGCCTGTACCGCAGGCCGAGATCAGTCATTGCGCTGGCGTAGATAGGTCCGACGGCCAGAAGGATACTTGCTACAAGAACGCCTATACCCACCACCGACAGGAATTGCCAATTCGATAGGAAGTTACTCCACGCGTAGCGCCAACCAGAAAATAATTCTTTCACTGCTAAATTGTATCTGCCTGTCACTCCACGAACTATCCGTGATACCGATATTTGCAGTTTTTGCCTTCATAACAGTCGTTAAAGTTACTATGAGCATTGACTTTCATATTTAGTGTTAATTAGTTTGGAGGAGAGATAGAATGCCAGCCCCATGGAGCGGTTACGCTGAAATCGTCGAACACATTTTTAAAGTGGCGCCTGAAGCCACTCCGACCCGGTCAGATTTCCTCGACATCTGTTACGCGAATGACATCGATGATGACATAGTTGATGGATTTGATGCCCTACGTGAAGGTGTTCAGTTCAGCAATGCTGAGGAAGTAAAGCAAGCACTAGACGAGCTCGGTGAGATCTCGGAAAGCTAGCGGACACCAGGTAAGAATGATCCAGCAATCACACTCTGAGGACCGCACAGCGTCATCATATTTCGAAATCCTGACTGACTGGGGCCAGGAATTCGTAAATGATCAACAATGGGATGAGATACGTGATCGGATGACGTTGCTGCTTGTCACTCCTACACATCAACAGCTTGATATCGACCTCGTAAACGATAAAATTGCGGCTACGTATTGGCTCGTCCTGGAGCGAGAAACCTTGCGATGGGCGCCCGACAATATTCGGACGGACCTGCAGTCAGGTCAGGCAGTCGTTCAGCAATATGGCCCTTCAGTTGTTTATCCAGATTCGCCCCTGACCCACGTGACGATCCTTCGAGATGATGCTGCTTCTAAAATTTTGACAAGTATTCCCGCACAGTCTCGTACCGCAATGGAAGCACGATGGCATATCCCACTTTCAACTTCGATTCATGACCCGCTTCGCAGGTTCGACCGCCTCAAAGCTGAGGCAGGATCTCACGATGCGCGTGAGCTCGAACGGTGCATCAAACATATGTGGATCGCCGTAAATGGCACTGCACAGTCACTAGCCAGCATTACCAACAAAAATACTCAAGATTTTACATTGCTGGCTGGCGAATTAGCTGGCAATATACTCAGAATCGGCTCGGCGCTAGAACACTCCAGTCATCCAATGGCTGAATATCTCACAACCACCTCGAAAAATAACCCTACCGGCCGAATCATTGATTCATGGATGCAGATGCTACTCTCATCCGATGAAACTAATCGAGCGCAAGCACAGAGAGCCATCGAAGGAATTTTGAGGGAAGTAAGAGGGGTCTTGGCAGTTCAATATCGCGGACGTGACTGGCTACACTCTCCCACAGCTGATCGACTCCGTGTTCAGTCAAGATCTTAGGCTTGATCTGTATCCGCATAGTTAGAGCCAAAAAATTCATATAGTAGACGATTACGTAGCTGGTTAATTCCCCATCTCTCCGTCGCGGAGACGTATATCAATTCATTATTTTCGCTAGAGGTAATGAGATTAAGTCCGAGTTTATCCAATTCAGTGTTAAGCATTAGCACGTCAGTATTATCCCGAGCGAACGATTCATATTGTCTTTTCCCGAAGAGCAAATCTGATTTATTGACTACTGTAAGAATAGGTATATCTGTTAGAGCAAGGCTCGTGAGAGTGTCATTCACAATGCTGATCTGAGTTTCGAAGACGGGTGATTCAGCATCGATCACGTGCACTAACAAAGATGCTGTCGATAATTCTTCAAGAGTTGTCTGAAATGCAGATATTAACTGCGGCGGTAACTTTTGCATAAACCCGACTGTATCGGTCAGTAATATCCCGCCATGTCCACGCACCTCTAGCCGTCTGGTGAGAGGATCCAAAGTAGCGAATGGAGCGTCGGCTGTAAATACTTCAGTCCCTGCCAAGGATTTCAGGAGGCTCGATTTTCCGGCATTTGTATAGCCGACGAGCGCAACAACAGGAATCCCTTCTCGCATGCGTCTTTCGCGCTGAAGAATGCGATGTTTCCGCACACCCGTTATGGCTTTTCGGAGTCGAGATATCCGACGGTCGATTAGTCGACGATCTGTCTCCAACTGTGTTTCACCCGGACCGCGCGTCCCAATTGCTGTATTCCCGCTCCCAGGACCACCTACAGTACGAGATAAATGCTGCCACTGGCCCCGTAACCGGGGTTTCAGATATTCATGCTGAGCAAGCTCAACCTGCAGACTCGCTTCTTTCGTTCTGGCACGTTGAGCAAAGATATCTAATATTAGCGCTGAGCGGTCTAGAACTTTCACCCCAAACGCTTTTTCAAGATTCAGTTGTTGGGTGGGCGAGAGTTCGTCATCAAACACTACCATCGTGTAGTCCAATATCGAGCGAGACTCTACTATTTCTTCTATTTTGCCTTTGCCGATGTAATGAGCGGGGTGAGGTTTCGGTCGGCGCTGGGTGGCACGCCCAACGACCGTACCTCCAGCTGTTCTGACTAGCCTACCTAGTTCCCGCAACGAATGTTCGACGGGCATCCCGGATTCGGATTCGCTCCAACCTTCAAGAGCCACAAGATATGCCTTCTCAATCGGAACTTCTATTGAGTGGGTTTTTGTCTTAGGGCTCCTCTGTGAAACGGAACCCATCAATACACCATCAAAAATGAACTCATGACAGATATCAGCTTCCCGTTGCGAATTCTCGCAGACGACGCAGTGCTTCATCTAATTTGTCATCGGGTGTTGTCAAAGAAATACGTATGTAACCTTCGCCGAACTCACCATACGATGCGCCTGGTGTTACCACCACGCCGGTCTCTTCAATTAATCTACCCGCGTAATCAGCGCTGGAGGATTCACCATCAGGCAATTAAGCCCATACGTAAAGTGACGCCGCTGGGACGTCCAATATCAAACCCAACTCTCGCAATACCGCCACCGTTCGGTCACGGCGACTAGTATATATATCGTTATGGGCCTCAATAGCATCTCTTGGGTCATCCAAGGCGGTGATTGCCATCTCTTGAATAGCCTGTGGTATACC
>CAZSFJ010000005.1:0-20574 GCA_964606125.1 uncultured Dehalococcoidaceae bacterium
CATCTCGCACTTTTATACCGCAATTCCAAGAGAAAACTGACATACCTCTTCAAAGGCACTGCCTCCATACTCGAACCAAACCACGAAAGTTTACGGGTTTACCAGGAGTCACATACTGGCGAACAAGAGAGAGATCCGGACATGTCAGGCCGAGCAGTGCTTATTAAAGTCCTCAGCGTTTCTTCATACGGCAAGGTTATTATGGAAGAAGACTGATCGACTTTGTGCGGAGAGTAGTGACAATTATTTGGTAGCACTATGAACGATTCAGGAATCCCAACTCAAGTTATTGGATACATCAAGGATATTCCCCAGGCAGACCGGATGCTTCAGGTTGATGCCATCGAATTAGCCTGTGAAAACGAGAGCCTGAATCTACTGAATATCTTCGATGCGGATACACAAGAACCCTATACGGCCCTGGCTGATCTTTGCGGCTCGCTTTTCGAGACACCGATCGACAATCTTATGGTCTTTGGAGGAGCAATCGAAGTTTTCGGTGAAACTGCCTTAGAACAGGCCCGTACAGTAATTGCACTGACACACCTCGGAGCAGAAATTCGAATCGCCGACGGACAGAGTCCACAAACTGCATTGAAACAAAGCTGGTCTGCACGTCCACACCCACAACTATTTAGAGAACGTTCGAAAACTGCGATGAGAAACCTCGCTCGACGAACACTCAGTCTGGGACGGACACCATACGGTTACCAAGCACTAAACAGAACTCTAGTCACGCAGGAGGATGAGGCTAAAGTAGTTCGAATAATCTTCGATTCCTACGTTTCAGACGGAATTGGGCTAAGAAAAATAACTAGGAAATTAAATGACAGTGGATACCTCACAAGGAGAGATCGTCCGTGGTCCGTTTCGTCGGTTCGCACAATACTCCAAAATGAAGTCTATACAGGGGTATACAGAAGATCCGGAGCAGTAATTCCTCAGGCTCATGAGGCGATCATAGACCCGCACACCTATCGACTCGCTAGCGATAAGAGACAGAAGCGTAAGTCACAAATTGAATCACAGAGAGGCTCTACCGCCGTCCGTCACGAATACATATTATCCAGCCTCGTTTTATGTGGCGCCTGTAATTCCAGTATGATTGGAGCCGTCCGAACTGATCCGGTGACGCGGCAACAGGAAAAACTTTACAGATGTTCTGCTGCCACAAATCAGGGAAGGTGTAAATATCGAAGCGTGACTGAAACCAGTCTACTCGCGGCAATCGAAATAGTTCTCGTCAGCAGTAAGTACCATGTTGTGGAAACTGATAGACGGACAGCAACCGATTTTGCCACTAATCATGCCCGGATTGAACGAACTGACCGAGAAATCTCGGCTTCCTTGGATCGTTGGATCGAAAACAGAATAACTTTCCCGCAACTGATCAATCAGGTAGGAAGATCAACACTCGAGAACATTTTCTCACGCGCTGAACAGGCCACCGAACCTAGACAAAATTCATCTAGCCTTATTGCACAACTGCAGAACAACTGGACTAATCTCACTTCTTCTCAACTGAAAGATTCACTTAACTCTGTGGTACACCATATTATCGTAAATTCAGAGCAACCCACGGTTTACTTGCGGCCAATCGTAGATTGATCCAGGGTACGCGGAAGGAACTCTAGACAAACGAATTAAAAATTATGGTAGTGTTGGTCTGTCAGGGGGCCAGACGATCGCTGCCAAACACACTTTGGTGGAGGAAAGTCCGAACTCCACCGGACAGGGCGCCGGCTAACGGCCGGGCGGCGTAAGCCGACGGAAAGTGTCACAGAAATATACCGCCGTCTAACGGTAAGGGTGAAATGGTGCGGTAAGAGCGCACCGGCGCATTGGTAACAGTGCGGCCAGACAAACCCCGCTCGGAGCAAGGCCAAATAGGAGGTTTCGGGTGTCCGGCTCTAGCCTCGGGTAGGCCGCATGAGGTGTCAAGTAATTGCCACCCCAGATGGATGATCGTCCGTTCTCGGTAGTAGGCGCACCGAGTAGACAGAATTCGGCTTATCGGCCCCCTGACCGCCTATACTCATTGAGGTTCATATGAAGACCTCACAAGCTCATAAGTAAGGGTTTAACAAGTTGGAATACAACGTCTCGGCGTTGCTGCAAGAAAGGTCTGGCTCTACCCGATCTTTTTTGCTCAACGAAAAGCATCAATTACAGAGAGTCTCGGGGTCGCTCTCTTTAATGAAAAGTGAGCGCGGGATATTGGCCACTGCCAACCTGCATGTAACTGATATCGGCCTAGAGTGTGCTAGTTGCCTCATCCAATTTGAGACAGCATTGGATGTCTCTTTCCAAGAAGAATTTATCCCCAAATACCATCCTGAATTTGGCACCATACTACCAAGTGAAGAAGACGATTTCAGAATAGACGACCGTATGGTGCTAGATATCAGTGAGGCGCTCCGGCAATATCTAGAGACAGAGATTCCCATCGCACCTCGATGTCAACAAGGCTGCCTTGGCTTGTGCAGTGAATGTGGCCAAGATTTAAATACTGACAAGTGCGCGTGTAAAGACGAGTCGTAATAGAATACTCCTCTGTAGACACTCATCTTGACACTATGTGTGAGATAATATTGGGCACTCGCAATGGGTGAAGAAAGAGGAGCATAAGATGGCCGTACCAAAAAGACGGACACCGAAAGCCAAACAACAACATCGACGAAGCCATCACCACGTAGGGCTCCCGCAGGTCGTACGCGATAGGGCAAGTGGCGGATGGAAGATGAACCACACGGCAGGAGCCGAGAGGGATAGGAAGGGTCGTCTAGTCGCCGATCAAGTGGATACGACGACAAATGACGCTTAGTCACGTCAGCCCAGTTGATAGCAATTTACAGTTACTTCGACTACTACCTGAAGAGCCATCACACAGTTGGATCTTTCCTGGTCAGGGCGCACAAGCCGTAGGTATGGCGCAAGATCTGGCTCATACATTTGGAATAGCTGAACAGGTATTCGTAGAGGCCAACGCAGCCCTAGGCTTCGACCTAGCCGAAATCTGTTTCAATGGACCCAATGAGACGCTCTCGCAAACAAAATTTACACAACCGGCACTAGTCGCCCATTCGATCGCAGCGTTACTCGCTGCACATGATGCAGGAAAAATCACAACTCGACCAGCATTCACCGCTGGTCATTCTCTTGGAGAATATGCTTCATTGATAGTTTCAGGGTCAATAAGTTTCGCTGATGGCATAAGACTGGTCCAAACAAGAGGGCAATTAATGCAGGAGGCGTGTGACACTGAGGTTGGCACTATGGCAGCAGTGCTCGGTCTCGACATATCTGCCATTCAGGAATTATGTGATGCTAATTCCTCTGACATATGTAATATCAACGCTCCTGGGAACGTCACTATCGGCGGCAGTGAGGAGGCAGTCAATGCTTCCATGGAAGCAGCAGCCGAGGCAGGCGCCGCAAAGGTTGTGCCATTGAGTGTGGCCGGAGCATTTCATACCCCACTCATGCAAACAGCAGCCGATAGGATGGCTGGGATCATAGAAACCACCGTATTCGCTGACCCGTTGATCCCAGTAATCTCAAACGTCACCACAGACAGCATCGTTTTGGGAGAGAGCATAGCAGCCGAATTATTGGCACAGATCACTGCTCCTGTGTTGTGGCTTGACGGCATTAACTACATGCATTCAGCTGGCGTCCGTTCTCTTTTCGAATTCGGACCTGGAAGAGTATTGACTGGCGCAGCGAAGCGGACACATTCGGATTTCGAGTTAAACAACATAGGCACTGTTGAGGACATAGAAAAGTTATGACACCTGAGGTCGAACATCCTGAGCTCCTAACCAAAGCATTCCAACTCAAAGGCAGAGTATCGCTAGTAACGGCCGGATCTAAAGGCATCGGGAAGGCAATTTCTGAACTATTAGCTGCTATGGGAGCTGATGTAGTTTTGACTTACCGCTCTAATCCGGCTGAGGCGGTAGCTTTCGCCGAGGATCTCAAAGTACGGTATGGCGTGCGGGCAGCTGCGAGACCTCTAGAAGTTACTAATGTCACCGAAGTAAATAAATTATTGACAGAGATTGTCGAAGACTATGCGGAACTTCATATTTTGGTGAACAATGCGGGTATTACGGCAGATAGTTTGTTAATGCGAATGACGGATCAACAGTGGGATGACGTCCTTGAAATTAATCTGAAGGGACAGTTTTTAACATCTCGAGCAGCTGCGAAACTGATGGTCAAACAAAGATGGGGCCGAATCATCAACATTTCGTCGGTGGTGGGAGTAGTAGGACAGGCTGGCCAGTCAAACTACGCAGCAGCCAAGTCAGGAATACATGGTTTTAGTCGAGCATTAGCCCAAGAACTCGCAGGTCGTAATATCACCGTCAATTGCGTTGCCCCTGGCTATGTAGAGACAGATATGACGGCTGGACTTACAAATGAACAGATTGCGCACATCTTGACTAAAACTCCTATGGGACGTCCGGCAAAGGCCGAAGAAATAGCTTCACTCGTTGGATACCTGGCCACCGATGCAGCCGCCTATATCACAGGGCAGGTCATCAATGTTGATGGTGGCACGGTCACAGCCTGATGAATGACAAGACTGATTCAGACCAAACGGCAGTAAAAGTGCTTAGCCGGTCCGGTGCGCGTGAACTAGCATTTCAATCCTTGTATGCAGGTGATACCGGGGAAAATAAGAATAGCATCACCTTCGAACGGATAGTCGAGGCCAATGGCTATCAAGGCACGAATGTTGTGTTTGCTTGGAAATTGGTTGAGGGTGTCCGCGCTCATTTGCTAGAAATTAACGACAAAATTTCTGAATTTGCACCAGCGTTCCCGTTGGGTGATATGCCTCCAGTCGATCGAGCAATCCTACGCCTTGCGGTATACGAACTCCTGTTTGATACTCTGGAGAGTGAAAATACGCCAGAACGAGTCGCAATAAATGAGGCCGTCAATATGGCAAAGAAGTTTGGAGCTGAATCTTCTGGACGCTTTGTAAATGGCGTACTTGGTGGTATTGTGCGTAATCACCAGCAAAATGCATAAGTTTGAAAGGATAAAAAGCTATGGCATCTGTCTTTGAACGAGTACGAGATCTTGTGACCGAACAATTAGGAGTAGAAGAGGACGAGGTCGTCTTAGGGGCATCATTCATCGATGACTTAAATGCTGATTCACTCGACCTTGTAGAGTTAATTATGTCATTCGAAGAAGAATTTTCTACAGACGAAAACTCACTAGAAATATCCGATGAGGATGCCGAGAAAATTCGGTCCGTTCAAGATGCGGTCGATTTTCTTAAGGATGCAGGGGTCGAAGACTAGTCCCCAGATCCCTCCGCATCAGAACGGAATGTTCTGATCGTATTACGTTTTCCCTTCGTCGGCTCTGAGAATACTGAGGTATGATCCTGCTATGAACTTATTTGGAGTTGGTGTATTTGAGGCCCTACTCGTGGCGATAATTGGATTGATTATTGTTGGCCCCAACAAATTCCCTGAAATGATGAAGCAGGCCGGGCGATGGTTTCGTATAGCTCGCGCATTTAGTTCTGAAGTAATGAAAGATGTGCGAGAGGCTGTTGATGAAATTCAAGAGGAAGTCGAGTTCCAAGAGAAAGAGTTAGGAGAACTGCGGGAAATCACAACAGAGCTCGAGAAGGATTTGTCTACTGAAGGTACCAATGTTCAAACAGCAGTTGGGACGGCTGCAGATTTTAGCGATATCATTCCGGCTAGTCCTCCCGTAACTGAATCCGACACTTCCGACAAACCGCAGGGACTGCAGTTCATCTCCGACAAAAAATCAGAGAACGACTCTTAGAGCACCATAGGCGTCAGGAATAACACCCATGACTTCAGGTTCTGATACCGACAATCAAACTCCACGTGAACTAGGAGCTGAGACCGAGTCCGCTGAGGAAATGACTTTAATCGAGCATCTCCTTGAGTTACGTTCCCGAGTCATGTGGGCGGCTATAGCGATCGCCGTGAGCACAGGGGTGTTACTAATTCCTACAGTCGGGTTTGAGTTCATCGAACTGATGCTCCAGCCTGCTCGATCTACCGACCCAGATTGGACACCGCAGTCGCTCGGCCCGCTAGACCGAATTGTCACTCTGTTCAAAGTAGCGTTGCTGGGAGGTCTCACGGTATCAATGCCTGTGCTCATCTATCAAACGATGCGATTCGTAACGCCTGCCCTAGAGAGTAACGAAAAAAAATGGATCCTCCCGATCGTGATCGGCGGGTCACTTTCCTTCTTAGTGGGACTGGTATTTGCCTACTTTGTAGTGCTCCCGCTGTCTTTGGTATTTTTATTGAGTTTCGGTGACAGTTGGGCCCGTGACGATTGGCAGGTCGGACTGTATATAGACTTCGTGACACGAATGATGTTGATACTAGGCGTAGCTTTCGAAACGCCTTTGATCGTGATGGGAATGGCTAAATTAGGTGTTGTCACGTCCAAAAAACTACTTGGCTGGTGGCGCTGGGCAATACTCGGTGCGTTTCTTGGTTCAGCAATAGTAACCCCCACAATCGACCCCGTGACACAGTCATTAGTGGCTGGTCCCGTGATCCTGCTTTACTTCGTGGGTGTCGGACTTGCTTGGTTGGTGCGTCCAGGCAAGTAGTACCTTTGGTGTCAAGTGAACTATGATCATCACTGATGAACTCACCGACTAACAACATGAATTTACCAGCCGCAGGTAGTGATCTTTATCGTGAGATAGCCGACTGTCCAAAATGTGAGCTCGCACGCTATCGAACACAGACCGTACCCGGTAGCGGACCCATACCCTGTGATTTGATGCTCATTGGCGAGGCACCGGGAAGAAATGAAGATGAGCAAGGACTTCCTTTTGTCGGAAGAAGCGGGCAATTACTAGATCGACTACTGACAGATATCGGGCGAAGCCGTGAATCAGTTTATATAACTAATGTGGTTAAGTGTCGCCCTCCTGACAACCGAGATCCAAGCAACATAGAAGTCGCCACTTGTGCAGACTACCTAGACAGACAAATAGAGCTAGTGAATCCCCGTGTAATCGTCACACTCGGTAAATTCGCGATGACACGCTGGTTTCCGGGAGCTAAAATTACAGCAATTAGAGGCACACCGCTACTTGAATCAGGCCGATGGATAATGCCAGTATTCCATCCAGCGTATGTCCTAAGAAATCAACCAAATAACCTGCCACTTATCCAGTCAGATTTTGCAGAAATTCAGAAATTAGTTGGTGAACATGTTAGCTCCCCTGAACAGGATTCATCGAGTAACAAGATAATTGAGCTCAAGGAGATCACTAACGGTGACAGATAATCATCTCGCAGACCAGGCTGAATTGCCTGAAATTGAACATGCAGCTGTTCGTGTAATCGCACTAAGTGGCTACGGTGACATCGGGCGCAATATGACGATAATCGAGACCCGAGAAGATATGGTCATTATTGACGTCGGGGTAATGTTCTCCGACCCTCTGCACCCCGGAGTCGATCTCATAATTAGTGACTACACCTACGTAGCAGAAAGAGTGGCAAAACTAAGAGGGGTGTTCTTTACGCACGGGCATGAAGACCATATAGGAGGAGCACCTTTTTTTCTTGGTGAGATTGCACCAATACTCGAAGAGACTATACCTTTTTATGGCTTGCCATTAACGAGATCTTTACTCTCCGAGAAAATCAAAGAGCATGGCCTCACAGATTATGTAGATTTGATCGCTACCCAATCAGGAGACGTTATAGAAGTCGGGAATCTCGAGGTTGAATTCTTCTCAGTTGCGCACTCCATACCTGATTCGGCGGGAATAATTGTCCATACTGAACTAGGAGCATTGGTACATACTGGTGATTTTAAAATCGACCACACACCAATTCTTGGGCAGACAACTGATCTGGCCCGATTAAGTGAGATCGGAGACTCGGGCACTTTCTTGCTTTGCGCTGATAGTACTTATGCCGATGTAGCTGGGTACACTCTTCCTGAAGAAACCATCCGACCTGTCTTTGAACAAATTGTTGCAAACGCACCAGGGCGTATCATTTTCGCTACATTTGCATCCTTGATATCGAGAATACAGATGATTGCAGACGCATCGGCTGATACGGATCGGAAAATATTTTTAAATGGTCGATCTATGCTCCGAGCTACAAAATTTGCTCGCGAGTTGGGGCATTTGGACATTGAAGAAAATAGACTACTCAGCCTCGACCAATTCAAGAAATCGTCACATGGTCGAGCGATAATAGTTTGTACGGGCTCGCAGGGAGAGACCAACGCAGCACTTACAAGGATGGCAAATGAAACTCATCCTCACGTTTCAGTCGGTCGCGGAGACACTGTAGTATTGTCATCGAATCCGATTCCCGGTAACGAGACTGCAGTATCTGACAACATTAACAAACTGACCGCACTTGGCGCATCAGTCATCCATAACAAGATTGCTAATGTTCACGTGCGCGGACATGCATCTGCTGAGGAACTCAAGCTCGTCCAACATCTAGTACGTCCCGAATATTTCCTCCCCGCACAAGGAGAATATCGCCATCTGAATGACCATCAGAAACTAGCAAGTGACGTTGGCGCATATTCGGAAAGTGTTCTGTTGGGGACCGATGGAGATGTCTTTGACTTCACAGTCAAGACAGATGGCGATGATGATATTGACCGCCTTCAGGCCGACCTAGTGGGAAAAATCAAGAGTGACTACGTATTCCTTGATCGAGGTAGAAAATTCCCCACTAGTCGGGAAGCCATCAATGAACGACTTGTCCTCTCCGATAACGGCCTTATCGCAGTGTTCGGAGTATTCCGTAAGTCTGAAATGAAATTCATCGAGACTCCTTCTGTCCACGCCTATGGGCTAGATATAAATATCGACAGACTTACCGAAGATCTTGAGAGCGCTCTTTCGCAAGAAATCAAGAACTACCAACCTGCGAGTATCACGCCAGAAATTCTGGAGAACTTGGCAGAGGATGTGTTGCGGAATCTAGTTGTTGAGGAAACCTCTATGAAGCCTAACTTCTTAATCAACTTCGTAATTAACTGAAGCAGATATTACCCGAAGCCCAAATAAAGTTAGTCAATACGCCAAAATACAGTAAACTTATTGGGGCGGGGCGCTCTTAGGTAGGAATGAACCTATGGAACACGGCACACGTCCTCGCACCCCGACTGGACAAAGAAAATCCGAGACAACTGTCTATGACATCTCAGCCCCTTTCGTGGCTCTTCTGAAATTGCTCTGTACTCGAGCTGCGATAGGAGTCTACACACTGATGCTTGGAGTATCGATCCTGACATTACCAGGACTGCAAGATATATATTTGGTGCCTGAGACTCGACTTTATGAATTGCAGTCAACCGTATTCCAAAAGATCGGTTTCTTGTTTATCCCTGCTGCTGTTGTAACTGCCGTAGCTGGAATATTGGTAACACTGAGAAGGCTATATCTGGTTCGGTTATACCCTCGACAAATATTTTCTGCCACGTTATTCCTATTTTTTCTCACCGGTCTTTTTGCGGAGCAAACAATTACTCCCAACAATCTCTATCCAAAAGCTGAGAATTATCTTCTTGCTGGAGATATAGGGGACGCACTGAGATCAGGATTATTCACTAACGCTATTTGGATCATAGCGGGACTCACGTGCGCTCCAATTTTGTCACCTAGACGAACAAAAATGATAGGCAAACTAGTTGGCGAAAACAGCTTCAGGGCCGTCAAGTACTTAATTGAATCGAAGGCTATCCCAAAACTCTTTTCGTTCGCGATACTAATACTTAAACGTTCCTTCGAGATATGTCGTCAAATATATCAATTTGTAACAGCACGTCTCTCAAAGAATCCGAACACCTCAGCTCACCCGCCGCAGGACAATACCAGGGCTGAAGTGGATGAGGTCACCTTATTGGCAGGGCCACGCACAGATTCGTTAATAAAAACAGAAACTTCGAAGAAGTTCGTAATTTCATCAGAGATTAACTCCTCTAGCGAAGAGCACGTTGGCCAGACGTCATTTGTGGCAGAGGCGGACTCTGTAGATGATTCCATTACCAAAACACCGTCCGGCCCTCTGTCAGCCGACAGCTCATGGTTACTTCCTCCCCTTGCTCTCTTGCGACCCGGTGATAAACACGCTGCCACAAATCAAGGGAATGATGACCGCGCTCAGATAATTGAACAAACTTTAGCCTCTCATGGAGTGGACGCCACGGTAAGTGAAATTAACGAAGGCCCCGCCATTACTCAGTTTGGTATCACACCAGGCTGGGACGTAAAAACACGAAAGCTAACGACAAAAGATAAGAATGGGGAAATCCAAACTTATGAACAGGAAATTTCTCGTTCACGTGTGAGGGTTAAGGCAATCACAGCCCTCCAAAACGATCTCGCACTTGCGCTGGCTACTCCTGAAATCAGAATTGAAGCTCCGGTACCGGGCAAACCTATAATCGGCCTTGAGGTCCCAAACTCTAACACTAGGTTGGTTATGTTGAGAGATGTATTGGACTCGCCGGATTGGCAACGCTCCAAGAATGAGACAACTCTGGGTGTTCCTCTGGGCGCGGACATTTCAGGTCAGGCAATGTTTGCTGATCTGACGAAAATGCCCCATCTACTAATCGCTGGCGCAACCGGATCAGGAAAGTCAGTTTGCTTGAACGCCATAATTTCAGGATTACTCATGCAACACACACCAGAAACTTTACGGCTTGTCCTTATCGATCCCAAACGTGTTGAAATGACCGCATACGCTTCCGTTCCACATCTTGCATTTTCTGAAATCATCACGGACCTCGATAGAGTGCTCGGAACGCTCCAGGCAGTCGCTAATGAGATGGACGCAAGATATCGCAAGTTTCAAGCACTGGGCGTGCGAAACATTGAAGGATATAACGAGAAGACCACAGGAGATCCATTACCGTACTGGGTTGTAGTGATCGACGAACTTGCCGATCTAATGATGACTGCCCCCGATCAAGTCCAAAGGCTGCTAGTACGTCTTGCCCAACTTGCTCGGGCGACCGGAATTCACGTAATCGTCGCTACTCAACGACCCTCGGTTGATGTGATCACAGGGCTTATTAAGGCTAACTTTCCCACTCGAATCGCTTTTGCCGTCTCCTCAATCGTCGATTCGCGGACGATCATTGATGGTGCCGGCGCTGAAAAATTGTTAGGCCGTGGTGACATGCTGTATGTCCCTCCTGGTGCCGATAAACCGAGACGTATACAGGGTGTATTCGTCTCGGACAACGAGATTGCAAGTGTTACTGATTACTGGTTAGCAGACAATTTCGGAGCGGACCTACCTGAAAAACACGACCATGCACTAGAGGAAGCAGTACAGCAAGCAGTTGAGGAACTCGCGCTTATCGATCCTAGTAACGACGACTCCGGACAGTCTCCAGATGATCCACAGTATAAAAAGGCATTAATACTCGGA
The DNA here is from genome assembly GCA_964606125.1 of uncultured Dehalococcoidaceae bacterium. Taxonomy (GTDB): domain Bacteria; phylum Chloroflexota; class Dehalococcoidia; order UBA2979; family UBA2979; genus UBA2979. The sequence continues at coordinate 11,454 of CAZSFJ010000005.1, forward strand.
GCAGAAACTGGTCAGCTCTCCACGTCGATGCTTCAGCGAAAACTGGGTATCGGTTATCCACGTGCTGCTCGACTGATGGATCAATTGGAAGAAAATGGAATCGTTGGACCGCCTGGACCCGCGGGCAAACCTCGCCAAGTGATCTCTCTGGGTTCGGCTGAGACAGAAAATCCAGCCCGATCCGATTTCCCCACGATAACTAACATGAATCGCTTAAATAATCCGCCAAAACAATTTGACTCGGACTAGCCGACGGTAATCCCACCAAGTCCTTGGGGAACCGAATCTAGTAATATTTTTTCCTTACGAATCTGCGCTATCTGATCTCTAATGATCGCCGCTTTCTCGAACTCGAGTTCCCTAGCCGCGGTTTTCATCTGTCGATCTAAGTCATCTAGAATATTTTTAATCTCAGCATCAGGGATATCAGCAAATGATAAATCTTCAGATTTATCATCTAATTCGTCGCGCAGCTTATCACCGATATCTTTGATATTCTTCGCGATTCCTTCGGGGGTGATCCCGTACTGCTGATTATGTGCTTCTTGTAACTCCCGTCTCCTACTCGTTTCCGAAATGGCAACCTCCATAGAGTTTGTAATCCGATCCGCGTACATGATGATCTGCCCTGACGGGTGCCTAGCTGCTCTACCGATAGTTTGGATCAGGGCGCCGGATGATCTCAGATAACCTTCTTTATCAGCATCCAGAATACAAATCAAAGACACTTCCGGTAAATCTAATCCCTCTCGGAGTAAATTGATTCCTACAATAACGTCGTATGTTCCCAGTCGTAATTCTCTAAGAATCTCAATCCGTTGTAGAGTATCTATTTCCGAATGCAGATATGTGGATTTAACGCCTGACTCTTTAAGATATTCATTAAGATCTTCTGACATTTTTTTTGTCAAGGTAGTGACTAAAGTCCGTTCAGACTTGAGTACCCGCTGATTTATCTCTTCTAGTAGATCATCGATCTGACCCGTCGTCTGCCGAACTTCGATATTCGGATCCACGATACCTGTCGGCCTGATAACTTGCTCAATTATCTGTTCTGTATTTTCTATTTCAAATGGGCCGGGTGTTGCTGACACAAAGATGGCCTGATTAACATGATCAAAAAATTCATCGAAATTCAATGGACGATTATCTATTGCTGACGGTAATCGAAACCCGTGCTCGACCAACGTACGTTTCCGTGATGTATCTCCTTCGTACATCCCTCGGACCTGAGGCAGTGCCATATGAGATTCATCAACAAACAGTAACCAGTCCTCTGAGAAATAATCCAACAACGTCCAAGGCCGAGAGCCAGGAGATCTGCCCGCGAGATGCAGTGAATAATTCTCAATCCCACTGCAGTAACCAATCTCTCGCATCGTTTCTAGATCATAGTTCGTACGCTCCGAGAGCCGCTGAGCTTCGAGTAACTTGCCTCCAAGCTCTAGTTCTCTAAGTCGTTCAGCAAGCTCTAGTTCAATCTGCGTCAAAGCGTCGTCCATTTTTTCTTCTGATGTGACGAAATGTTTAGCTGGATATATTGATTCGCTGTCAAGATCGCCGAGTATCTCGCCCGTGAGTGGATCCAACGTCGTCAGTCGCTCAATTTCTTGGCCCCAGAAATCTACTCTGAGTGCCGCCTCTCCGTACGCAGGGAATACTGTCAGTGTATCCCCACGTACTCTGAAAGTTCCCCGTAGCAGGCTGAGATCATTGCGATGATATTGCATGGCTACCAACTGTCTGGTCAAGTTGTGGAGTGAGGTCTCTTTCCTTTTTTCTAGCCGTACCGCAAACGATTGATATTCTGAGGGAGGTGCTAGTCCGTAGATACATGACACTGACGCGACTACTATCGTGTCCGTCCGCTCCAATAACGAATATGTAGCTGCGTGTCGCATTTTATCAATTTCTTCATTGATATCGGCATCCTTAGCGATATATGTATCAGTTCGTGGTATGTAAGCCTCAGGTTGGTAATAGTCATAATAGGAAACGAAATATTCCACTGAATTAGTCGGGAAAAAGTCTCTAAACTCTTGCGCTAATTGTGCCGCGAGCGTTCTATTAGGAGCCAATACGAGGGTCGGTCTTTGCACTTGGCTGATGACATTAGCCATTGTGAAAGTTTTCCCTGTACCAGTTGCCCCCCTGAGTGTCTGAATTCTGCTGCCAGCTCTCAGGCCATCCACAATATTTTCTACTGCTTTTGGCTGGTCTCCCGTCATACCAAAGGGAGCTGACAATTCAAAGAGTCTCTTCTCACTGTCAAAAGGCTCCTTGGTTTGTATAGTCCCGGTCCCATTCATACATATGAGTGTACGTCAGTTTGTTAGGGCGTGAATATCCTGAAAGGGCGTAAAATCTAAATAGGAGTGCTCAATAAATGGATGAAGTAGGCATTGACGTAGGTGGGACATTCACTGATTTTATTTTCGAGTCAAATAGCCGATACACGGTGGCAAAAGTACCGACTACGCAATTCAATCCCTCTGATGCCATAATTCAAGGCTTGGTTTCCCTCAACACTACTGTCAATAAAATAGTCCACAGTTCGACGATAGCCACGAATACCCTGCTGGAACGGAATGGTGCAAAAACAGGCCTTATCACGAGTGCTGGTTTCCGAGACATCCTCCAGATAGGGAGACAAGTCCGATCCGATATTTATGAGCTAGAACCTACTCCGGCTCCCTCACTAATTCATCACGAGGCAATTTTTGAATTTCCAATAAAGCTGGATCAGAACGGTAAAGTATTGAATAACGATAACAAAACTCCAGAAGTGCTATATCAAGAATGCCTGGATTTCGCTGCTGCAAATCAATTGGAGTCACTTGCTGTTTGTCTTCTGTATTCATATATCAACGATGACTTAGAGAGGGGCTTTGAGTCATACTACAACGACAAGCGAAACAACAACTCGGAGTATGTGCCTTCATTTATCTCAATATCGAGTGTTGTATCGCCAGAATATCGAGAAGTTGAGAGAGCCTCTACAACAGTCCTGAATGCATATGTGGGACCAGCAATGAGCGCGTACCTTAAAGATTTTGGTGAGCGGGTTCGCTTAATGAATGATCAGCACACTGCTGATGTCAAGATCGTGAGAAGCGATGGCGGTTCCACTTCGCTGAAAAATGCCAGCAACCTACCAGTCTCGACACTGTTATCAGGACCCTCAGCGGGAGTGCTGGGCGCTTTTTCCATAGCAAAGCAAGCGGGATATAGGCGGATAATTACCTTTGATATGGGGGGGACCTCGACAGACATATCACTCTGCGATGGCCATATATCTTTTAAAAATCAGATAGAAGTTGGAGGGATCCACGCTAGAACTCCAATTATTGATATCCACACAATCGGTGCCGGTGGAGGATCTATAGCGAGGATTGATCAGGGTGGAGCACTCCGAGTTGGTCCGGAATCAGCGAAGTCTGTGCCGGGCCCAGCGTGTTATGGCAATCAGAAGGACTCGGCCGTTCCAGTGTTTACGGTCACCGACGCCAATGTAATACTTGGTCGCCTACCCGCCGAAAGTCTTTTAGGTAATACTCTTCAACTCGAAGTCAGTGAGTCACTTCGAGCAGCCACGCCATTTCTAGAGCATTTCAGCACAATTGAAGATTTCGCTCAAGCAGTTATCGATGTCACAAATTCCAATATGGAGCGAGCGGTAAGAGTTGTCTCAGTTCAACAGGGTTATGATCCCAGAGGTTTTACTCTGGTTGCTTTCGGAGGTGCTGGACCACTCCATGCATGTGAAGTTGCAGAAAGCTTAGATATAGATAACGTACTAATTCCGAGAACCCCTGGGGTACTCGCTGCACTTGGCGCGTTATTAGCAGACGAGACTTTCACCGTGTCCATATCGGTCCTATCATCCTGCACGAAATCAAACATCGAACATATCAGGAGAAGTATCGATGAGGCGAAACGTCGGGTTGTAGCAAAATTCGGTTCGACTCCGGAAGTTTTCGAAGCAGTCGCGCAGCTGCGTTTTTCTGGTCAATCGCATGAATTAAATATCCAAATATCGGATGTAGACAATATTGACACCTCGACAATAGAATTCATCCGCCAAACCTTTATCGAGAGGCATCAATCTTTGTATGGACATGCGGGCTACGAAATCGAATTGGTAAATATACAAGTCACTGGGTCTAAGCCAAATAACAAACCATTACCTCGATATGAATCACCCAAGCCCGTCTCACCTAATCCAAATAATACTCTTCGGCATGACATTAGTTTCAGCGGGGAGATGAGATCCACACCGATTTTCAATAGAGATAACATAGAGACAGCTGAGGTGTTTCATGGGCCGTTATTAATCACCCAGTTAGATACTACTTCCGTGGTTTTGCCAGCATGGGATTTATTCGCGGACGAATACGGAAATTTATTACTCCAAAAGACTGGCGACTAGAGGAAGCATGAAACTAACGCCGGCAGATATTGGAATAGCGGAAGCAAGCTTCGCTTCGATTGCGGAGGAAATGGGCGAGCTTTTAACTCGTTCAGCATTCTCGCCCAACATCAAGGAAAGGCGTGACCACTCTTGTGGACTCTTTGACTCCAATGGGAATCTAGTCGCACAAGCGGCGCACATTCCCGTCCACCTTGGGGCGATGCCGGTAGCAGTCAGAACAGTGATGGAGATGTCACCTTTCAATGTTGGCGATGTAGTGACATTGAATGATCCGTACAAAGGCGGAAACCATTTGCCTGATATAACAACAGTCGCTCCCATCTTCGCCAATGATGCTGTGGTGGCCTACGCGGCGACTCGTGCACATCATGCCGATATAGGAGGTATGTCCCCAGGTTCTATGCCTGTAGCAACAGAACTCTATCAAGAGGGACTAATTATTCCCCCTATAAAACTCGTTGAGGCTGGTGAGATACAAACCGCTGCATGGGAGATCATACTCCGCAATTCGAGAGCTCCTGAGGAGCGTGCTGGTGACCTCCGAGCTCAACTAGCGGCGACTAACCTCGGTAATGATCGGTTGCGAGCGTTGATTAATAGGTATGAGTTGACCGGGATCAATGAACGATTTACTGCGGTTTTAGATCACGGCGAGAGGACAATCCGATCCGTTATCTCTGAGATCCCTGATGGAATCTACCAAGCCAATGACCAACTAGAGATTGACGAAGGTGGCACTATTAAAGTCAGAATCCAAGTACTTGGGTCAGACATTCACTTTGATTTTACAGGTACAGACTCTTCCTCCGAATACACCTCCTTAAATGCCGTGCCGCAAGTGACTCAGTCAGCTTGCTACTATGCAGTTCGCTGCCTTGCGCCGAAGGACTCACCAACGAATGAAGGATGTTATAGACCTGTTAGTTTTCATCTCCCGGAAAATTCGTTGGTTAATGCGTCGGCTCCTCGAGCAGTATCAGCTGGCAATGTCGAAGTCAGCCAACGCATTACTGACGTGATATTCCGTGCATTAGCAGAGGCCATACCTGGTAAAATTCCGGCGGCATCGTCAGGGACCATGAATAACATTACGATCGGCGGCTATGACTCTCGCTCGGGAAGACCATATGCATATTATGAAACATTGGCAGGCGGGGCCGGTGGCGGCCCAATCCGTGCCGGCCGGTCTGGTGTACATACGCATATGACAAACACCATGAATACCCCTGCTGAGGCATTAGCACTCGCGTATCCGTTCACAATAGAAAGATACGAATTACGTAAAGAAACAGGAGGTGTCGGGCGACATTACGGTGGGCAAGGTCTGGTTAGAGAATATTTATTTCATGACCCGGCAACCGTCACAATCATCTCTGAACGTCGTAGTCTGGCCCCTTGGGGTTTACAAGGTGGGAGTCCCGGCCAGCCCGGGCGTAATATCCTCGTTCGGAAATCTGGTGGCCATGAGGAATTGCCAGCTCGAGTGACTCTGCAGGTAGAAAAAGGTGAGCGTATCATTATTGAAACCCCGGGTGGTGGTGGCTGGGGGAGAATAGAGTGAATTATATGAGCCCTTGGAACAGTAAAAATGCAAATAGGATTCATTGGCAAATAAACACAAAAGCCCTACTGCTCAGCATCTTAGCCGTAATCACTTTCACGATACTGGCCTCCTGTTCTGACAATCCTTCCCTGAACAGTGCCGAACTAAACAATCCCACCCAAAGTGATAGTGGTATCCGAACACTTGCCGTGACAGGAGTTGGGGAAATCGAAATCACACCCAATCACGCAATCCTCTCACTAAGCACTTCATGCACCGCGAAAACTAGCTCTATCGCTCGAGAGGAATGCGCAGTTAGCATGACGGCAATTTTTGACGAATTAGCCCGAAGAGGAACACCTCCTAAAAACATTAAAACCACAGGTTTTCGGATATCAGAGAAAACGGCCTGGAAGGACGGGCGAAGCGAACGGATCGGATTTGAAATCTCAAATTCTATATCTGTTCGATTGGATGATTTCAGCATAATATCGGAACTTCTCGATAGTCTGGTCAAAGTAGCGGGAGACACCCTGCGAATAAATGGCTTTCGCTACGACGCTGATGGACAGGATGAGCAGGCACTTACCGCGTACACGAAAGCAGTAGAAGAGGCCAAAACCAAGGCTGAATCCTTAAGTCGTTCCGCCGGAGTGGATTTGGGTGATATCCTTACTATCAATACGGGAGGCCAAGCTGTTACCCCTAGTCTAAGAACTGGCGTAGCAATGATGGAGGCTGGAGATATGGTCGGTACTGAAACGCCACTAACTCCGGGAGTCCAGACGATTTCAAAAACTGTTGTGATTGTGTGGGAAATTGAATAGCGGAGTTTTGAGCGACACAGACATCCGTGCAGAGCTCGAGTCAGGGCGACTCGTATGTGCTCCTCTTGCCGAAAGCGCTATACAGCCTGCCTCAATTGATGTGCGCTTAGGTAATCAGTTCAGGGTTTTTGTGAACCATCGGCATGCCTACATAGACGTACGAGATCCTCAGTCCGACTTAACTGAACTAGAGGTCATTCAGGGAGACGAGCCGTTTGTGCTTCACCCTAACGAATTTGTGCTGGCAACAACCGTTGAATTAGTGAAGATCCCCAACTATCTCGTGGCGCGAGTGGAAGGCAAATCATCTTTGGGACGTCTCGGGCTACTGGTCCATGCGACCGCCGGGTTTGTAGATCCGGGCTTCGATGGTCGTCTTACTTTGGAACTATCCAACGTCGCATCTCTTCCCATTCGACTCTATGCGAATATGAAAATTGGGCAACTTTCTTTTCAACACCTCACCTCCCCTGCTGAACACCCTTATGGACATCCTGCTTTAGGATCTCGTTATCAGGGACAAGATCTCCCGACGGCCAGTAGGATGTACAGGGATTTTTCCCGCTCATAAGTGTTGCCTGAGATGAGTTCGATCGACGAATTGCCCGCCTCTACTCAACAGTCTGAATGGATGACTCTTGCGATTAGTGCTGCAAAAAGTGCTATCCCCAGAGCTTTTCCTCGCCCGACAGTGGGTGCTGTCATTGTGAAAAATGACGTACTCATTGCTGAGGGCACCACAGTACCTGGAGGAGGATTGCACGCCGAAGCTGTCGCGCTCTCAAAGGCTGGAATATCCGCTCGTGGAGCAGATATGTATGTCACCCTTGAACCACACGGATATCAAAGTACTCAGCCTCCTTGCACTGAGGCAATAATCGCAGCTGGAATCAAAACATTAGTTTATGCGATCGATGACCCAAATCCATCAGTTTCGGGTAAAGGGGCAGAAGACCTCGTCAGGAGTGGCGTGCAAGTTATCAAGGGGGACGGTGCCGCTGCAGCGACAGAGCTGCACGAAGCTTTCCTTCACTACACCCGGCATAGGCGACCGTTTATAAATATAAAATTTGCGGCCACACTGGACGGTAAAATAGCAGCTGCAGGTGGCGACTCAAAATGGATTACTGGTGAGGAAGCTCGAGGATGGGCTCACAGACTTCGAACAACTATCGATGGAATTGCTGTGGGGTCAAAAACCGTCATGATTGACGATCCTCAATTAACTGCTCGTCCGAAAAACATCAATTTTCCCGAACATCTTCAACCACGGAGAATTGTCTTCGATTCATCAGGGACCACTAGTGCCACCGCTCGCGTGCATGGAGAAAACACGCTGTTCTTGACCACTCACCGGAGTTCACATGAATGGAGGGAGAAGATGCGTCAAACCGGGTCGCAAATTTACGAGTGCGATACTACACAATACCGGCATGTCCAAATTATCTCTGCCTTAGACGTATTAGGGGACCAGAATATTCAGAACGTACTTGTCGAAGGTGGCCCTGAACTGCTGGGCAGCTTTTTCGATGCCCAGGCTGTGGACCGAATTTATGCTTTCCTGTCTCCAAGTATCATGGGGGCAAGAGATGCCCCAGGGGCTATCAACGGGATCGGTGCTCAACAGATGGACCAAATTGTGCGACTAGATAACGCACAAACATCTTTGCTCGGCGAAGACATCCTAGTCACCGGAATTCCACATTGGCCGGAAAAGCGGTAAATTACAAACACTATGTTTACTGGAATAATCACTGAAGTTGGCTCAGTAGCCGCTGTTAACGGCGGAGAACTGGAAATACAATGTGGAGATACCCGAGAAACCGCCAAGCTCGGTGACTCGATAGCTGTTAACGGTGTTGATCTGACTGTTAGAAAAGTATCGCCCGAAGGACTAATCTTCGACGTAATGCCGGAAACTTTTCGCCGTTCCAATCTTTCGATGGTGGAAATCGGTGAAAAGATTAACCTCGAACCTTCAGTAACGATAGACACAACTCTGTCCGGACACATTGTACGAGGGGTCGTAGAAACAACGTGCGAACTTATCTCGTTCGTACCTGAAGAGGATGCTGTAATCGCGACCTTTAGTGCTGATCCCGAATATCTTACATTTATAGCTATGAAAGGCCCTGTTTGCCTGGACGGTGCGTCTCTCACCGTGATGAACAAAACCAATACTAGTTTCTCTGTTTCGCTCGTACAGTACACTCAGGAACATACGAATTTCATGCAGAAAAAAAAGGGCGCGCGCATCAATCTCGAAACAGATATGATGGCAAGATACTATGGTGCATCATTAAATGATATTTTTCGAAT
>CAZSFJ010000005.1:20584-23931 GCA_964606125.1 uncultured Dehalococcoidaceae bacterium
ATGATGGCAAGATATATCCATCAGCTCATGGAGCCAATGATTGAAGAACTACTGGATCGTCGACTGAGGCAGAGAGAGGACGACTAGGATGCCAGATCACACAACTACCGACCAAGGAATTCACGTAGGTGTTGAGGAAGCGATTGCTCAGTTACAGCAAGGGCGCCCAATCATAGTCTGTGATGATGAAGATCGAGAAAATGAAGGGGACATAGTTATCGCTGCGGAGTATTGCTCTGCAGAGCAGGTGAACTTCATGGTCACACATGCCAGAGGATTAATCTGTGTCCCCATGACGGAGTCGAGGGCTGATCACCTGGAGCTACCCCCTATGACTGATCGAAATACTGCACCACTTGGAACAGCCTTCACAATCTCTGTCGAGGCTCGAGAGGGTGTCACGACCGGAATATCTGCCGCCGACCGAGCCCGGACAATACAACTATTAGCAGATCCTCAGGCGGGTCCGGATGATTTTTCCCGGCCTGGCCATATTTTTCCGCTTCGGGCAAAGGATGGCGGAGTACTCGTACGAGCGGGACAGACAGAGGCTTCGGTCGATTTATGCCGAATGGCTGGTTTATCTTCTACCGCGGTCGTCTGCGAAATCATGAGCGAGGATGGATCTATGGCCCGAATGCCTGAGCTCGAACAATTTGCGTCACAACATGATTTACATATTCTAACTGTTGCTGATCTTATATCTTATCGACTAGCGAAAGAAAGGCTGATTCAACGTGGTGAAGACACATCACTTCCCACTACGCATGGAAACTTTCGCGCTGTCGGATATAAGACTCTGATTGATACCAAAGAGCATGTCGCCTTAGTAATGGGTGATGTCACTACGCCAGAACCTGTACTAGTAAGAGTCCACGATAAATGTCTGACTGGAGACTCATTCGGTTCTCTTCGATGTGATTGCGGGGGGCAGCTGGAATCGGCCATGAAGTTAGTCGAAGAGACTGGACGAGGTGTGATCCTTTACATGGATCAAGAAGGTCGAGGCATCGGATTACATAACAAATTAGCGGCGTACAAACTGCAAGAAGAAGAGGGCTTAGATACCTTTGAAGCCAATGAGGCATTGGGGCTTCCTGCAGAAAATCGAGAATATGGGATCGGAGCCCAAATCCTAGTTGACCTTGGTGTTCGAAAAATGCGCCTTATGACAAATAGTCCCGTGAAGATACGAGAACTGAAAGCGGTTGGTGCCTTGCGAGGAGCTGGCTTGGATGGATATGGACTCGAGGTTGTGGAAAGAGTCCCCTTAGAGGTGAAAGCCAATCCTCACAATATTAGTTATCTGGCCGCAAAGCGAGACAAAATGGGGCATCTATTCGAACAACAAATGCCAGGATCTGGTGTTTGATATGGGTCGAATCCTTGGTACAGATGAGCTTTATGTGCAAAATGCTCGAGTAGCTATCGTCGTGTCAATGTTCAATGAACAGATCACTACGCTACTCCTTAGCGGGGCGGTTAGCACAGCAACCAAATACGGTGCTGATCCGGAAGCTCTAGATACTTATTGGGTAACTGGTGCTTTTGAAATTCCTCTGATCGCTCTTGAGCTTGCTGAGAGTGGACGGTATGAGGCCATCTGTGGACTTGGAGCAATCATTAGAGGTGAAACACCCCACTTCGATTTTGTTGCAAGTGAAACAGGCTCAGGTATCATGCGTGCCTGTATAGACTCTCGCGTCCCTATATCGTTTGGAATTCTCACAACAGACAACCTGGAGGATGCGTCAGAGCGTTCGGGTGGACGAGTTGGAAATAAAGGCGAAGAAGCTATGTATGCTGCACTACATTCTGCTTCCTTAATTCGCTCGATTCGAGCGGAGCAGAGTGTATGAGCGATTCTCGACCGTCGAGAGGTGAACGGATAGAGGATGTCACCCAAAATGCGGTACGGCTTGCCCACCGTGTCGTCGACAGGTTCCCGCAAGTCAAACGAAAGCATATGGTCGTGGCTGGCGGTGCTGCCCTATCATCGGCCATCATTGCGGCGGCAGCCGTCGCAGTTGCTAAAAGGATCAATTCAGGTTCGTCTGAGGACGATGCCGTAAACGGCGTAACTGAAGGTGAACTCGAGCATCCTGACTCTGGCGCCAGATCGCAAAATAGCTAGGCATTATCAAACCCTTTTATTACTGCTTTGGACCCAAATCGGTCCCGAACTTCAGATATCGCATGATCTAACTGTTCTCGCTTCCCGCGATTCGCCATTTCAATATCCAGTTCACCAGTGCTATCTAATGATGGCTGGTAAGTGACATGACCGAAACTACTCAGTGAAATACCAATCAACCTGATCGACCGTCTTGGATTATCCCGCAGTTCATCCATGAGCAACTTCTCAACAATTTCATAAATGTCGGATGAAGAAGTGAGCGGGATAGCAACACTCGTCTGACGATTATTAACGACAAAATCTGCCCATCTGATCTTTATTCCTATTGTTCGTGCAGAGCGAGATTCCTTTGAAATATCTGTAGATATGGCCTCACTTAAAATCTTTAATTTAGACGAAAGAATCCCGACATCTGAAACATCTTCCGGAAAAGTTGTCTCACGAGAAATTGATTTTCTCTCGCGTCGGTGACTCTCGACCTTTGCAAAATCAAGGCCACGAGCTTTGTCGAAAATCGACTCGCCAATACGACCAAAACGCATCCGTAAGAATCGCTTATCAGACTTAGCAACATCACCAATTGTCTCGAATCCAATTTCTCTAAGTGACTTTTCAAGAATTGGGCCGACTGACGGCAATTTATTAATCGCTAGATCTTTCATAAACACAGCATCAGCTCCTAGAGGGACCACAATAAGACCATCGGGTTTCGCCAAAGCGGAACCTATCTTTGCTGTTGTCTTGGAGTTTGCCAAACCCACTGAAACCACGAGACCCATTTCCGTTTTAATGGCACGCCGCATCGTTTCAATAAGTTGAAGTTCTTTTTCACTTGATCGGAATTTTGAAAAATCCACAAACGCCTCATCAATAGACATTGATTCGACGACGGAACCGTATTCACGACGTTTTTGGTGGAATGTATCCGATACCCGACGATATAAATCTATACGTGGCTCAACAGATATCGCTGATGGGCACAGTTTTAGAGCAACTTCCATAGGTTGAGCTGATCTGCAGCCAAACTGTCGAGCTTCATAAGATGCACTGGTAACGACACCTCGGGGTCCTAGCCAGCCAACTAATATAGGTTTGCCTATTAGCGACGGATTTTTTAATCTTTCCACCGCTACAAAGAATGAATCTAGATCAAAATGTGCTACCCGTTGGGTCATTCTATTAATCTCACTTATTCGTCTCGAAACAGCTT
>CAZSFJ010000005.1:23941-31059 GCA_964606125.1 uncultured Dehalococcoidaceae bacterium
GACACTGGGGACGAGTTTAATAAACACCACAAATCTGACGTTATAACCTACCAAAATTCACTCTTTCTGCGTTAAGATTTTTAAACGGTTTTGGGCCACCAGAACTAATCAAAAGAAATGGTTCGAAGCAACCGTATAAATTCACGATAACGGAGACTCATGGATGATCGATTCCGATGACACCCTAGACACCAGGGTCCGCTTGACGGTGGCGGCAAAACGACTTGGTGTAAATGCTTCGACTCTCAGAAGGTGGGCCGACAGCGGTCAGGTACCCTCATATCGAACTGCCGGTGGACACAGACGATTCTCCATGACAGAACTCGATACGATAATCTCGTCGAATGTCAATGGGACACGGAACGCAATAAGCAGCGCCGTAGTATCTAGGGTGCGCCGATCATTAGCGCACAAACCAAAAGATGCGGAATGGAACAACCAATTTAAAGATTCTGATCGTGAGGATTTCCGCAGAATAGGCGGTCGCCTAATCTCGATAGCAGACAACTATATTACTTCGCAACGAAAACAACCTGAGCTGGAGCACGAGATAAGTTCTATCGGTCAGGAATACGGATTACTGCTCTATCAGCAAGCAATGTCTCTATCAAAGGCCGTGAACGCGTTTATTTATTTCCGAAGACAGATAGAAGAGACCACTAAAGAACTCAGCCGTGAGCGAAACCTCAATATTGTCGAAGTGAGTCGCGCACAAATAAGAACAGGGCTTCTTTGTGACCTCGTTCTCCAGGCTATTGCTGACGTTTACAACACCAGAAATTAGCCCGCAGTTTGCCCTAACGAGCCTCGTGAAGTACGCTTGCGCCGTACGGCGAAGTTCGGTGAGAATCCGACACTGTCCCGCAACTGTTGTTCTAGGATTTTGTATTTAGACAAGGCCTAGCTAGTCAGGTCGCCCGTGCGCAGTTTTGAAAATCCAAACCGCGAGGATACGGGAGGGTCGAATGACATTCGTCCAGTTTGCAAGCCCGCATAAAAACACTTCACTAAACACATTGGCAGCTCTAATTGCTGCTTTCGGGCTAGCGTGCACTAGTGAAACAGTCAGCGATGTAGCCGATTCTGACCCAACGACCGCAACGGTTACACCAGACATTGTGAGTACCGGTCTAGTCACACCTACAAGTACAGCGGCAGCCATGCCTGATACATTAAACGAACCCTCTACTAATTTGACTGATTCTTGCATCAAACAAAATGAATTTCGCGCTGAAGTTGACTATTTTCCGGATAAAGTATCAGTCAGAACCGCCAAAAATTTTTCGATCGAATATCACGATAGTTACAAAATACTTACCGTTAATGGGAGTGATTCGACAGATGTCCGCTCGTATATTTTGGTCCAGTGTGGTGCTGACGCTCCCATAGATCTAGAACATCCCATCATTAATATTCCAATTCGTTCGATATTCCTCTCGTCGAGCACTCAATATCCCGGCATCACAACTCTTGGAAGTAAAAGTGTGGTCACCGGTGTCGCACAGAAAGGTTATATCTCATCTACCGAATTAATGGCTCATGTTATTGAGAATAACGTCACTGAATTCGCTGCGAATTTCGAAGTTGATACCGAGGCCGTTATAGCTGAAAAACCGGACGCTCTACTCTCGAGTGGCTTCCCAGATCCCTCTTATTCAATGCTCCGAGGCATAGAAATCCCCGTAATTGATTGGACTGACTGGCTTGAAACCAATCCGATCGGTCGTGCCGAATGGATGTATGTCACTGCGGCATTGCTAAATCACGAAAAGCTCGCGAGTGCTTTTATGAATGAAGTAGAAAAGGAATACAGCAGATTAAGTTCGATGGCTCTCGAACAGAGCGACCGACCAAAAGTCATGGTTGGCTCCGCTTTCCAAGGAACTTTCTATGCACCTGGTGGTGGATCGTACGTTGCCCAATTAGTCGACGACGCAGGCGGTGACTATATCTGGCGAACAGGCGAAGATACCGGCTCGCTTTACCTAGACATTGAAACTGTTCTAGTAGAAGGTCACGGTGCACCTATATGGATTGACGCACCGTCACATTGGAGCAACCTAAAGCAAGGATTGATTGAAGAACCACGTTATGCGGATCTGAATTCTATTCAAATGGAACAAGTTTGGAATCATACCCGACTAGTAAATAAAAATGGGGCAGATGACTACTTCGAGCGAGCTGCATCCCGACCTGATCTTCTCCTCGCTGATTTGATGAAAATATTCCACCCTGAAATCATGACTGACCACTCACTTGAGTGGTATCTGAGAATACCCTCGCAGTAATGGCACAGCTGTGTTCAACTCAAGTTTTAAACTGAAATTTCTATTCGCACTGATAGCGATGGTCCTGCTGGCTGCTTCAGGTATACTCGTCGGTTCCACCTATATTCCGCCCGAATCAACACTATCGATCCTATTAAAAGATTCAAATGTCCCAAGATCATGGGACATAATTATTTGGGAAATAAGGATACCTAGAACACTCACAGCGCTTTCTGTGGGTGCGGGCTTAGGCATAGCGGGACTACAGATGCAGACTCTGTTCCGTAATCCCGTGGCTGACTCCTCTATTCTCGGAGTCACAGCAGGTGCTAGTTGGGGGGTTGCCCTCACAGTTCTACTTGGCCAGTCATCAGCTATTGGGGTCTTTGCTGTAGGTACCGGGTGGGCTTTTGCCTCGACAATGACAATAAGCGCAATTACAGGGGCATTCTTCGTCCTCGTGGCAGTACTGTTTATTTCGCAGCGAGTTCATTCAATCGGAATTCTCCTGATCATAGGTTTGATGATTTCTTATGCATTGGCATCAGGAATCACACTTCTTGTTGCTTATGCTGATCCTGAGAATATTCAGCGCTATTTAATATGGGGATTTGGTTCCTTTCGAACTGTAGGCTGGGAAGGATTGACTATCCTGATGCCGTCGCTACTGCTGAGTATTGGCATAGCGATCTATACTCTAAAACAACTCAATGCGTTACTTTTTGGCGAACCCTATGCGACATCAGTTGGAGTAAATATCACTAGGCTCCGAATCTTAACGCTATCCAGTGCAGCAATTTGTGCTGGCGTATCAACTGCATTCTGCGGGCCGATAACTTTTATTGGAATAGCCGCACCTCACTTGGCTCGTTTTGCTATAGGGGCATCGGACCACCTCAAAATCGCACCACTCACGGCGATCATTGGTGCGAGCATAGGTTTGACTGCAGAAATCATTGCCCAATTACCTGGCCACAATTCAGTATTGCCCCTAAATGCCGTCACTGCACTTTTAGGGGCACCGGTAGTCATATGGATACTAATCAGCCACAGGAAAACAGCCTATGTCTAATCTGAAAGATCGTCTCGTGCTTAGCACGTCCGATCTTGAGGTCGGATACAAAGGTAACAGTCTTTTAGTTGGGCTAGATCTCACCATCCGCGCAGGAGACATCACTTTACTTATCGGAGACAACGGAACGGGCAAATCATCCCTCCTACGCACGCTTTCGGGTCTTCAGCCCAGACTCTCAGGCTCAATCATTATCGATGAGCAAGAACTATCAGAACTATCTGCCCACGACAGATCGAGGCAGTTCGCGACGGTCTTCAGTGGAAGGCCTGAGAATATCCTTATGACCGGATTTGAGTATGTCGGTCAAGGTCGATATCCCTTCACCGGGTGGAATGGACAACTACGTCAACAGGATATCGAAATGATTCACCACTGTATCGAGCAAACGAATGCAAAACATCTCATGGATAAAAGTATTAACTCAATATCAGATGGTGAACTACAACGACTAACATTAGCCAGAGCTCTTGCACAGGAACCTAATATACTTCTCCTAGACGAACCCACTTCATTCCTAGACAGGAAATCCAAGTTACTGCTTGCCGACCTGATACGGGAGCTAGCAGAAAAGCAAAACTTATCAGCAATTATCGCGACACACGATATCGAATACTTTTCCTCTACTGCTTCTCAGATATGGGAGATACCAACTGGAGCCACCGCGGGACTAAATATACATCGAGGGGACGCTTGCTAAAACACTTGGTATTATCAGCAGGTACCAATACGACTTTTACGGAGTTTACATGGCTGAGACACCAAATAAAGACGCTGCTTCACACCCGCTTGAGAAAATATTCCATCCGAGATCTACAGCCCTTTTTGGAGTCTCGTCCAATGCAAAAGGAATGGCGAGCGGTTTTCTCACCTCACTCCTCGAACATAAATATCATGAGCGGTCTCCCCTGTACATCATCAACCCGAAAGTCGAAGAAATTTCAGGAATAAAAGCATATGGAAGCCTACTAGATATCCCAGATCCAGTAGATCACGTTATATCACTGGTACCCGAACGAGTAGTTCCAGCATTAGTCGAACAGGCGATAGAAAAACAGGTCAACAGTGTCCATTTTTACACCGCAGGATTTTCTGAAACAGGTGATCCTGACCTCATGGATCTCGAAAAGAGGCTAGTCGGCCAATTGACTGAATCAGGTATCAGGGTGATCGGGCCTAATTGTATGGGACTCTATGTGCCGCAAGAGGGCTTGGCCTTTATGAATGGCTTCCCGGCAGAGGCTGGTAACGTCGCCGTAGTTTCTCAGTCCGGAGCTAATGCTGGAGATATGATCCATGGGCTTGGGAGACGGGGCGTGAGGTTTTCAAAAGGGATTTCATTTGGTAACGGGGCTGACCTGAAAGCACACCACTTCTTCGACTATCTGGCAGACGACAGCCAGACTGAAGTAGTTACCGCTTATCTTGAGGGCGTGCAGGAAGGTACGCACTTTTTCAACGCTGTGAAGGCGCTCGCAGCTAATAAACCCGTGATACTCCTAAAAGGTGGCCTTACCGCTGCTGGAGCTCGAGCAGCCCAGTCGCACACTGGCTCTTTAGCTGGTGAAATCAAAATTTTTGATGCAATGTGCCGTCAAGCCGGAGCTTCACGGGCGGTCACGATGGATGATCTCCATGATTTTACGGTGGCTAGTACAACCGCTTTAAAGGACATAAAGGGGAAAGGTGTTGCTCTCGTGTCAGGTGGTGGTGGTTTCGCCGTACTTTCGGCTGATGCAATAGCTATGGCCGGATTAGAAGTACCTCCGACACCAGATTCAACGAAAGAGAAGCTCCGAGAATTCATTCCAGTCGCCGGCACCTCGATAAACAACCCAATCGACACCAACCCAGGCGGGGATATCGAAATATGGGCAAACACCATCGAAGTGGTGGCTAAATCAACTAACATCGATGTCGTGTTTGCGACTTTGCCTTGGAGTAGTAGCTCGACACCTGACGACGAAAATTCGGATGATCCAAGCTCTTTAGAGAGTGAGATAAATGACTACGTCGGTCGCCTATCTGGAATTCAAGATAGGACAGAGAAACCTATAGTCATGCTCCTACGCCAACGCGGCGATAACCGGAACTCATCGCATATGTTTGGTTTAGCAGCGTATAAAGCAGGAATACCTTGCTTTGCCACCGTCAATCGCGCGGCGAGAGCTGCCGCTGAAATCCTTGACTGGCGAGAGCGCCGCAAAGGACTACCTGCACTTTTCTAGGAGTCAAAATGGCTCGCTTGTTAACTCATGAAATTCTACGAACGCGTAACTTTGACGAAGCTCCGACCGATGAGGCCTCTTCTGTAGCAAACGATGCCCTGCTTACACATCAATTGTCACCTACCCCTGGTGGCATCTTGGTTGATCTGCGAGGATCATGGTCTGCTATCTCAATACTTGACTGCGTAAGTCAGATAAGAAAGTTAACTGCAACTGAACCGGTGTTTTTGAAGCATCGCTCTTCAGCCACGCTCGGACAGTTCCTGGAACTAAGTGAGAGAGTGGGATTAGCAGGTCCACTGGCTGTTCATGGACTCGGTGTGGCAGGCCAAGCGTTTACCTCCGACGACGAGTACCTTATGCGAGCGGTGGCCAAATCTAGATGTGGATTGGTTCTGTCCCCTTGGAAGATCGATCGTGAAGGTATTGCCGGTGCTGAAATTGATTGGATCGTTGACGCTATGGGCAAAGCGCTCGAATGGGTTGTTGAAAGAGGAGCCCCCGGACCGATATTTCTCGATGCCCTGTCATGGCCTGCCCTTATCGATCCAGCAGGTACCCGTAGATCCATATCGCTAGTAAAACAGTACAACGAACACTTCTCTAATGCTAATTCCTTCATCACGATAGATCCGGTCGGCGCCGGAAGTGCCGCCAATCTGCAGATATCTCTGGAGAGTGTTCTGTTCGCTGCCATGTGGAATAACCAAGTAGATACGATCGCATGTCCGTATCAAATGCCTCATATAGAAAGACTATCCAAAATCGCTAGCGAACAGGTGCATCCCGAGTACGGAGATGAATTTTTCTTACAGAAACTGATACAGTTGGATCTATGGGAGGTGCTCGAAACCATTTTAGATGCAAACATCTCGCCTTCGCTCAAGGAGGCAGTCTATCAAATCTATTTCAATGACCCCTTGACGATGGAATTTTAATCGAACCAATACTAGAGACCTACATGTGAAGGGAAGTTGAGTCTGCTTAGCCCTGGTAGAAAACAATACTTAGCCTTGAAAGCTGCCCACCCAGATGCGGTTCTTCTTTTCCGCATGGGTGATTTTTATGAGACCTTTGACGCTGATGCTGAGCTCGCCGCTCGAGTGCTCGGTATAGCTTTGACTTCTCGGCCAATGGGAAAAGGTGAGGGGCGAATCCCACTTGCGGGAGTTCCGCACCATCAATTAGAGCGATATCTCGACATCCTAGTAAATGCCGGCCATCGTGTGGCAATAGCTGAACAAACTTCCTTGCCGCCATCTAAAGGTGGGGTTCAGGGGTTGGTCGAAAGGCGAGTCACACGTGTAGTTACTCCCGGAACGGTAGATTCGGGAGCGTTGATCACCAGTGGCTCGAACAACTGGCTGAGTTCTGTAGTCAGAGATCCTGTGGTCGGAGCTACTAATTGGGGAATCGCGACTGTTGATGTCACCACCGGTGAGATTCGGCTAAAAGAATTGAATCAAGGTGAGATTCTGGGAGAGTTGTCTCGTCTAAATCCAAGGGAAATACTTTGTGAGCAAATAGATACTCTTCACTCTCTGAATACCT
>CAZSFJ010000006.1:0-24823 GCA_964606125.1 uncultured Dehalococcoidaceae bacterium
CAAGCGAAGAGACGAGGATGTCTGCCATCGCTCTGCCATCTGGTGTTTGAGATTTGTTAATATCTCCGACCGTCTGGCCTATACCATAAAACCATCTGGAGACGATCCCTTTCGCGGAAGCATTTACAGGAAGATGGATCCAGTCCCATGCTTCGTCACCGAGTATTGGACGGTAGATTTGTTCCATTAAGGCATCTCGGAGACAGGTATAGAGAAGTCCTTCGGGACTAGACACACCGAGTTGCCCATCCCAACCGCTTAACAACTGCCTCGCTTGCTCTGCTTTACCTTGAGTCGGAGGCAGTGCTGTAACATACTCCGCCCAACGACGAGCCGGTACAGAGGTCACATCACCCTGCAGACTCACAACATCGACTGGTTCCCAAACCTGGTCACCACCTAGCAATTCGGCAAGCCTTTCAGCTCGTGACGGAATCGAAAATTCGTGGGATAAGAACGGTTCAGGTTTGGCCCATGGACTCTGGTTCGAAGTCGCTACAAAACCTTCTGGTGGGTTGATTGACTGCGGAAGCTCGTTTGACGGGACGTCACCAATCCAGTCACCTACACCATCTGCACCAAACCCTGGATATATCCTTCCGGAGACATCAGCCCGTACAGGAATACGCCCCCTATACAAATACGAAATGTTGCCTTCTATATCAGCAGACACGAGATTGTTTACAGGTTCTTCCCATATATCTTGAGTGCCGTTTAATTCGGTTACGGTCTTTGCCATAAGCATCGGACGAAGAGATTCCCACTGGCTATTGACCCTATCAGTGGCCGTATAACGCATTGAAATTCCTGCTCCTTCTCGCGGATCACCATGCATAACTGTCCCGCGCCGTGTCGAAACAATTTCCATGGGAACATCGGTATGCCCCTTCACTCCGATGGTCACATTTACTGTCTCAGCGGTGTGCCACTGGCCTAGCTCTTTGTATTCCAGCGTTCCCGCATTATCTCGAAATTCTTCCACCCATACATCTGTATAGTCGGCACTCCCATGGGTGATATTCCAGGCGACCTCGCCGTTATAGCCAAAGTGCGGAAATGCTGGTACACCGGGAAATGCAGCTCCAGCCACGTTAAATTCCGGACAGATCACATGGCACTGCCAGTACACATTCGGAACATCAAGAGGCCTGTGCGAATCATTGCAAATCACGGGTTTACCCGTGGAGGTGCGAGAACCATGGACAGCCCAAGAATTTGATCCCCCATCTTCGATAGCAAGTGTCCCTAAATTCTGCAGGGCTCGCTCAAGTTCCGGTTGACCTAATTTAACAGCTTGTTCTGTTACTCCCGCAGGAGGCAGAATGACCGCGCCTCCTGGTGGTTCGCCGTCCAGCATCGACATTGTTTCGGCACCAACCTGATGTAAGAGGTTGAGTCGGGCAATCTTAGTCAACTGTTTACCCATGATGACATGCCGGACCTTGAACACTAGGATTGAGTGCCAATTTTCCCATTTTTCCCAAGACGTCCCGGTGACATCGTATTCAGATGCTAGTCCATTTTCTCTAACAAACGCATTGACTCCATCAGAATACCGTTGGAACATTGCCCGTGTCTCTGTGGTGAGTGCCGACTCATCGACAACTGAAGCCTCATCGAGTCCAAATCTCCTGAACAGGCGATCAGCTTCCAACCCGTCAGCACCGACGATCTCAGACCAGCGTCCTGTTCCACGACGCCTGTACCACTCCATCTGCCACAGTCGGTCCTGAGCTGATGTATATCCCATGGCGTACCACGCGTCCAGTTCTGAATCTGCCTCAATATGTGGGATACCATAGTTGTCTCTATGCACTTGTGTATTCATGGAAATAATGTAACGTAATTTACTGAAGTGAGCACAACCATTATAAGAAAATCTCCCTTGTATTCGGAATAGGATTAGGACACTCATGACAGAACAACACCCGCTCATAGGACAACCGATTCATGAAGCTGACACGCCCGCTCTATGGATAGATCTTGATGCCTTCGAGAGTAATGCCTCAAAAATGCTCGCGCTTTGTAATGACCAGAAGGTCCGCTGGCGACCCCATGTAAAAGCGAGCAAATCACCGGATTTAGCACATCGCCTTATTGGAATTGGGGCACAAGGTATAACTTGTGCCAAAGTAGCTGAGGCTGAGGCTATGGCAGCTGGTGGTATCAATGACATACTTGTTGCAAATGAAATTATTGGTGATATAAAAATCAAGAGATTAGTCGAGGTCGCAAAGAAGGCCCGAGTTGGGGTGGCGTGTGACGACAAAGAGAATATCTCGCAAATTTCGACACTCGCGACCGAATCAAACGTGACCATCGACGTTTTAGTGGATATAAATGTCGGCGCAAACCGGTGTGGAGTTACTCCGGAGGAAGCCCCTGCCTTAGCTCGGCATGTCCAGGACTCTCCAGGGGTTACGCTGAGAGGACTTATGGGATACGAAGGTCATGTCATGGGCATGCAACCCGAGGACAAAGAAGCTGCATCAGCTAAGGCCGCAGAAATACTGGCTGACGCTAAATCATTGGTCGAGGCTAGTGGCCTTGCAGTCGATATACTCTCAGGCGGTGGCAGTGGCAATTATTGGCACGCTGCGTCACTGGGTTCAATCAATGAACTGCAAGCTGGTGGTGGGGCACTCATGGATATTTCGTACCAAGAATTAATGAAATTACCAGACCACCAATACGCTCTGTATCTCAACGCACAAGTTGTTTCGACCGCTGTACAGGGACGTGCCATTCTCGATGCCGGTTGGAAGACTACAGGTCGACACACAGGCCTTCCGGTTATTTCCTCTCATCAAGGTGCCGAAGTAGCTTCACTCAATGCTGAACATACCATCGTCAATCTGCCCGATGATATGACTGTCACACATGGTGAAAGAGTCACACTCGTTCCACACTACAGTGACTCCACTGTCCTGCTACATCGTGAAATGTACGCCGTCCGAAACGATATAATTCAGGATGTTTGGGCAATCACCGGAGCCGGTGCCCTGCGCTAATTACCCTCTCGGTAAGCTCAGGCCCCGAGTGGCTATGATGTTGCGCTGTATTTCGCTCGTCCCCGCACCGATGGTTTCGGAAACAGTAGCCAAATAGTACGTACCCCATCTCGCACGATCAGGAGTTCGTTCATCATTCTCATCATACAACATGGCGTGTAACCCAATCCCATGCATACCGGCATTTGCCATACGTTGATGTAGTTCTGACGAAAAGAGCTTCTGAACCGAGGACTCATAATTTGCAATGATTCCTTTGTCCTGAAGGGTAATGATTCTGTAGGAAAAATTACGTGCCACAGCGATATCTATCTGGCACTGCGCGAGGCGCAGTCGAGTGACTTGACTTCGCCCTAGGTTCGTCCGGCCATTCTCTTTGCCTCGTTCATCTCTCATAAAATCAAGCAGATCGTCAAGTCTGTGCTGGAATCCTACAGCGGATCCAATAGATGATCGCTCGAAATCCAAATGGGTAGCGCCCACATACCAGCCCCTGTTTACTTCACCGACGGCATTCGAGACTGGAACACGCACATCTTCGAAAAAGACTTCGTTGAAAGAGGTGGCGCCAGTAATCTGCTCCATCGGCCGGACTGTTAGGCCCGGTGTCTCCATTGACAACAGCAGGTATGTAATTCCTCTATGCTTTGGGGCTTCTGGGTCTGTACGCACAAGAGCAAACATCCAGTCTGCATATTTCGCACCTGACGTCCAGATCTTCTGCCCATTAATTACAAAATCGTCGCCATCCCGAACACCACGGGTCTGCACCGAGGCGAGATCCGAACCTGATCCCGGTTCTGAATATCCCTGACACCAAGCCACATCCCCATTCACCAGATCATTTAGATGTTGCTTTTTCAATTCCTCTGAACCATGCACAAGAATAGTCGACCCGACGTCATGCACTGAGATCGTTGGGGCACGGTTCTCGTTGAAAACTTCTTTCATGATGAACTGGTCCATCACTCCCATATCAGCGCCACCGTATTCCTTCGGCCACGCCGGTGCTATCCAACCACGATCCAGAATCTCTTTCCGCCATTCCTTCATGATCGCAACGCGCCTCTTATTTCCGAGCGGGCCACGATGCATTCCTCCAAGAGACCCGGCAAATTTTTGGTCATCCTGAAGCTCTGCTGGAAGCTTCTCATCAATAAACGTCTGCACCACTTTGCGCCATTCCGCCTGTGTCTCGGTATCACTGAAATCCACCATGAATTCGTCTCCACGCTTATTTTGTTTGAATATGTCTGCCAGCCCAGAGTAGCACGTCACAAAACGACCAAACCAGCAGGCACAAAAAAAGACCACCTCCGAAGAGGTGGCCTCCTCACCAGAAGTCAGAGACTTCCGATGGCTAAATCAATTTAGCTTCGTCGACGTGCGACAAAACCCGCAGTCACTGCACCAGCAGCTGTCGCCAGAGCGGCAGCAGCCTGTGCTGCAAGTGGTGCACTACCAGCAACTAAGCCTGCTGTTCCAGTACTGGAAGGCGCAGGAGCTGTGGTTGTGGATGATCCAGAATCGCTACTAGCTGCTGCTGCAAGTGAAACACTTGTAGCTTTACCAGATGCGGCTGTGGCCGTACCACTGCTGTCACCACTCGTTGCAGTTACTGTAGCGCCAGCTGCAGCACATGTTGATTCAACGCGTGCTGACCACTGTCCGTCGGCGTCCGCTGTGACTGTAGCACAGGTGGTTCCGCCCGAAGATACAGTGACCGTAGCCCCTGCACCTGCATCGCTACCGTAAATGGTGAACGGTGGGGTTTGTGCGAAAGCGGCTGATACAAGCAGTGCTGAAGAAATCAACGCTGCGGCTGCACCGGCTGCTCCACGTGAGAAGATGCGAGTGAGAGTCATATTGTTTTCCCTTCTCTCATCCTAATCTCTTTATTTATCTTAAGGAGTGGCCCAGAATAATCCGGACCACTCCTTGATTTCGCTTTCGTCTCTACGATTACTTGCGTTCGTTACCGAACAACAATGATCGCCGAGTTGTCAGCAATGGTTGCTGTACTAGCAAGACCAGTGTTAACGAAGTCAGGTGTACCAACTACGTAACCCTGGAGGACACCGTTGGCGTCACTCTGCCAGATTGAAACAGCACCAGCTGCGGTAGCAACTGCCGAAGCAGTGTCACCGGAGGTTACTACACAGGTGTAGGAACCAGTAGCAGCACCTGTACAACCAGTACCTGATAGAGATGCGCCGGAACCGACGACCTCGTACTTCAAGTTCTTAGTTGCAACAACTGCACCACCAACAACGATTGCCAATGTTCCTGTACCACCCTTTTGCGGAGCGATAACGGAGATTGTCAAGTTTGTTGTCTTGCTGATTGTGCCAGCACCGTTCGCAGGAACGATTGCACCACCAGTTTGTGAGTTTGCGTTCACAATAGTTACAGCCTTGTCAGCACCAGCTGCGAAGCCGTTTGCATCGAATGCCTTAACTGTGAATACACCTACAGACCCAGGAGCGATCGTGTCGTCCCCGGTTAGTGTGTAGGTCTTTGCAGCACCACGTACGTTCAAAGTAATCGAGTTGGAAGTAACTGTTCCACCAAGATTCTTAGCACTAAGTGTGTAGATACCAGCACCTGCGACATCAATACCTGTTCGTGCCTTACCAGTTGAACCAAGAGCAAGTGAGCCCTGGTGACCGGCAACGTTAGAACCGTATGCAGAGTTATCGAGGTTAATTCCAGTTGCTACGCCGAGACCCTTTGTTGCAACACCGTCATCATCATGGAAGTTAACGGTTGCGTTTGCAGCGTTACCAGCAGTGTCAGTACCAACTACGTAGAGGAAGTACAGACCATCACACTCATCATCACCACCGTCACAGGTGGCTGCAGCTGAACGGGCAGAGTTTCCATCGTCCGTGGTCTGTGCAAGTATGGCAGTGCCATCCGCAACAGCAGCGTACGTGGCCGAGCCGTAGGCACGGTTCTGCAGACTCATAGTCAAAGTGGATAGCGTGTTGTTCGTTCGGTGGATAACACCGTTCGAAATCGTCAACGTACCACTTGTACCAGTGTATTCAACCGAGAACGTGTAACGGAAGTTACCTGTTCCAGGAAGACCACTTACACCCACGGTGTCATCACCGGATGTGTTAGTTGTCACACTGATTTCTTGTGTACCTGAGTTTGTGAACTTAACTCCAGAAGGAGCACCACTAATGGTGAGCTTCGCTGTACCAGCAAGTTCCTGCTTAGCTGCATCCATAATGTTGAACGTAATGTTCTGGGACACAGTTGTTGCAGTGTTTGTACCGACCGAACTAGCATTCGTGATCGAAGAACGGTCACCAGTTGGGTCGCCTGCTGCGCTGTACTTACCATCTTTGTTCTCATCGACGTAGTCACTTGGTGCACCACGGAAGGTCATAGCAATCATACCTTCAGAGTTTGCACTAGTTGTGTCGTATACAGAACCAGTTCGGAAACCCTTCACAGCGATAATTGCTTTACCAGCATTCGCACCGGCAAGGGTGAATGTACCAGAGTAACCACCTAATGCAGCAGATCGCGGTGTAGTTACGTTAATAAGCTGTCTTTCAGCGTATGTGTCCTTGAGGGACAGACCGTTAATAACAGCGTTCGTTCCTTCTTCACCGAAGATAGCGTCATCGTGCCATGGGTACCAGTTCGATACAGTTGTGTCAGCAATAGTGTCACAAGCTGTAGAACCATTTACACCACGTACAACTGTAGCTGAGGTGTTGTCGACTGCCAGGGCAACCTGCTCAATACGACCCGCAGGGGTTGTACAAGCGACTGTACCGACGTCACCAACATCAATGCTAGTTACGTTAGCGAGTGTCCAGGCTGTGTCTGTAGGCGAAGCTACGTCTGAAACAGCTGGGCTCGTAACGACACCAGTTCCGGAAGTACCAGCTGGGATTGCAGTCCGAAGAGCATCCCAAACTTCAGCCACCTGAGGTGTTGCACTGGTGATTGTTACAGTCTGTGTTGAACCGTGGTTTATAGCACAGTCCACACCATTGTCAGCAGTCATCTTCTTCACTTCAGTAATAGTTGCGTTGTCAGCAATATTGGCTGCAGCCGGGTTAGCAACACCGGTGTAACCATACTGGTTGTTCACAACACCACGAGTAGCCATCACAACTACTGTGGCAGAAGTCACTGAAGAGACTCGTACGAACTCTGGAGTGTTTAGTTTAATAACGGATCCGTAACCCAGACCAGCTGTTCTAGCGTCCACAGCGTCCACAGTCAGGTTACCAGCGGCTGTATTAGCAATCGCACCGTTAACAACTACTGTGTTCAGACCATCACTTTCAGTGATGTCGATCACACATGCAGCTGCTTCAGCAACCTTCGTGTTAGGACTGGCGCCGAACAGCATAGTGACAGCTAGCACTGATGCTAGTGAAACTATTCCGAGCTTCCAGATTTGTGCAGTGATTGATTTCAAAGCACTTTCCTTTCTTTTATTACCTCAAATTATGTATTTGTTATTCAGTTTTCACCGGTGCTGCCATCAGGTTCATGAGGTAATGTGAACCGACTCAACATCGTACTGATTCTCTTATATTCTTCTACCCATTTTCCTTTCGAGTGGCGGGTCGTGACGTAACGTCGTGTCACCTGTTGCCTGTTGGCTTCGCCGCTCGAGCGAGACGTATCCAACGTCACACAAGCGACCTACACAGCACGGCCCTATTAATCCTTTCATACGTGAGAGAGAACGCACCAGTTCTGCTAGCGTTAACGCCTGTATGCGGTCCCACGCAAACTACCAAGTAAGTATATTGTTAAGTTTGCTTAACATTCTAGGCAAATACCCTGCAAATACAGGGGAAATAGATAGATTTCGAGTAATTCTAGCGAGTTTTATGACAGATTTCATCAAAATGAAACACTAACTTTCTTCAATAGTGATAGAAATAATTTCATCACCGGCATCCGTTGCACCCATCGGATCACGAGGAGTAATAGCCAATACATGCTCAAGCCCCTCGGTTACACGGCCAAATGCTGTGTACCTGTTCGTAAGATGCGGTGCTGCATCAAGCATAAGATAGAATTGCGAACCGTTAGTATTCGGTCCAGCGTTGGCCATACCCACAATCCCCTGTTCAAACGGCACGTCAGAAAGTTCATCCTGGAATTGATACCCAGGGCCACCAGTACCTGTACCAGTCGGGTCACCACCCTGTGCGACGAAACCAGGGATGACTCTATGAAATGTGGTGCCATCATAAAATCCCTCACGGGCTAGAAATACAAAATTATTTACCGTAGCCGGGGCGACGTCAGCAAGAAGTTCTATTTTTACCTCTCCGGTATCTAGTTGCATAACTGCCACATAGCTACCCTGCGGGTCAATTTGCATCTGTGGCGCTGAATCCCATTTCTTATTACTCATGACCTGCATGTCTCCTTAACTCATCTCGGCTGCAGTGTATTCATCACTACATCATTTTTATTGTTCGATAATGTCAATCGATTTAATAACGTCCGCGGCTGGCTGACCTTGGCCAGGTTCACGAACGGTAATGGCCTTCACAGTATCCATCCCATTAGAAATTTTCCCAAACACCGTAAAGTCACCTGTAAGCCAAGGAGTCGGTCCCAAGGTGATGAAGAATTGTGATCCACTAACTCCCCTAGGCGACTTTGCCATAGCGACTAAACCTTCGCTATCAAGGTATATGCCATTGAATTCTTCCTTCAAGAAGTACCCAGGACCACCCATACCGGTGCCTGTCGGATCTCCACCCTGAGCAACGAATTCAGCTATTACACGATGGAACGTAAGTCCATCGAAGAATTTATTCCTCGACAAAAATACGAAATTATTCACGTGCCCGGGTGAATCTTCGGAAAGAAGTTCAATCTCGAACTGGTCACCACCTTCCATTGTGATGACGGCTGAGTATTTCGCACCTTCAGTCAGGGCAAAATCAGGCTCTGTATCGAAACGGCGTTGGATTTCGGACCCAGAGGTCACCGTTTCTTGAGTAGTCGCAGTCGGACTCTCAGTTGCGGCAGGCTCGGGTGGCGCATTCTCTCCCAGATCCAATACCGAGGTGAGCAAAGGAAAACCTATAGACGCAATCAAGACAAAAATTCCGGCAATAAACAACCAGCGCATATTGCGCTGTAGGACTCCCATCACGCCTGGAAATTCAATATCCGTAGATTTTGTTTTCTCGGATCGCCTGCGATCAGACCTAGCCATCTAACAGCCTCCTTCTAACCTGACTTTCCAGCTGGTACCCCCGGCAGGATTCGAACCTACGACACCTGGTTCCGGAAACCAGTGCTCTATCCCCTGAGCTACGGGGGCCCGGTAATTAAATGCTAGCATTTCTATTAGGCTCCGTCCTGAAACCCTTAGCCATATGGCCCTCGCAACTCATTTGGTAGGAGACTCGCTATTTCCGTCATTATCCGTTCTGTGGCAGCTTGATTCGCGTCAGACCCGCTCGGGAAATTTGAGAAGTCGATAGGAGACCCGAACTGCACCTTTATGTGCGGACGTCGCCGGAGAATCCACTGAAAGAACACATTCGGGAACTGTACGTTCGAACCTTGTATGGAAACTGGGATCACCGGCTTGCCTGACTTAAGTGCGATCAGTCCAGCACCGCCTCTGGCCAACTGTAAGGGGCCACCCTTAGATCGAGTACCTTCCGCAAAAAGGAGGACAGCTTCACCTTCCGACACCAGGCGAAGGCTCTCACGGATTGCTTTCAGATCTTTGCCGTTACGCCGCACCGAATATGCACCATATGCAGAGAACACCCATCCAATGATTGGAAGGGCAAAAAGCTCCTGCTTAGCCATAGTCCTCAGACGACGACTGTTCAAGGACGCAGCGAGGAGTGGTGGATCAATAATATGAACATGATTCGACACGAGCACACAGCCTGATTCTTTTGGTATATTTTCTTCTCCCTCAACCTCCCATTTTGTGAGCGCATACACGGCGAGTCTCATAAGAGACGTGAGAATTCGGTATACAACTACCACTGCCAGTCCTGGCATTATTTTTGAGACTGTCGAATTTTTCATCTACGCTTCGTCCATCTTGGTTTCAACAGAGTAATAATGTTCAAGACAGCGATCAGTCACTTCTTCTTCCGTCAGCGAATCTGTAAGTATTACAAGTGCATCTTGAGCAGCTTGTTCCGGACGAATTGAGCGGTTTCCTGTGTCATCAGCATTATCTCGACGGTCAGTCGCTTCGGCAACTTGGTCGAGACTGAAATCTCTTCCGGCCTGTATCTGGTCAGCATGGCGACGAGCCGACCGGACCGCCAGTGAGGCATTGAGAAAAAGTTTTGTACGGGCCTCAACCAGTACAATTTTTCCTATATCACGACCCACCATGATAATTGGCGCCTTACTTGCAAAGTATCGCTGGCTTTCCACCAGTAACGACCTTACGTCAGGCAGTTTCGCCACTGCTGAAACCTGCTGTTCTACCATGGGGTCTCGGAGTTCAGCGTCAACGTGCACATCACTTAACATAACCTCTGGGACAGCAGGATCGGTCCACTGAAGCTCAAGTTTTGTTTCTCTAAGTAGAGCAACTATACCGGTGGCATCGTCTATATCGATCTTAGATCTGAGTACCGCTAGTGTTGCTGCTCTGTACATCAAACCTGTATCGCAAAAAGGAATCTGCAACCGTTTTGCGAGCGCCTGACCGATCACCGTTTTCCCTGAAGCGGTTGGTCCATCGATTGCAATAGAAGATTCTATGCTCTGAACACCAGACTGAGTAGTATTACCGTGGATAACGAAACTCGCTCTCGAATCATTCATACATTTCGCATATGTTACCTGAACACGAGAGGATGGGTCTATGCGGGAGCTTAATTCACCCGCAGATACGTTAGCGCTGAACCAGTTCGCCTCTAAGCACCTGTCGAGTAGCGAACACGAAGTCCTGATCGGCAACAGATAGCTGCTCCGTATAGCCACCATCACGAACACCTATGCGATCAAGAGCCTGTATTAGTAGACCAAGATCCATTTGATATTTGCGCATGTCAGACAACGAAATCTCTTCTGGCTGCACTCGGAGGCTGTTAGCAATCCCCTCTGACAGTTGCAGAATTTCATCGATATTGGATCTGCTCAGCGCCGTACCTTCATTAATTTTGCTATCGAGTCTGGTAACCATAAGACCATATGTGTCCAGAACTGGTCTCTTCACAGCTTCCCGCTCTAGGGCCTCGCTCATACTGTCTTGAGCAACAAGTCTTGCCACAAGTAAGGAGGACGATACTGAGTCACCCTTTGGCTCTACCACCTGCAGCGCTAAAAGTGCTGCAGAGACGATTTCTTGGTAGTCCGTGTTAGTGCCGTGACCAAGACGTATATCCGCACCAATAAGTGCCAAGTGCTTAGTCATTTCGGTTAATGTTTCCTGCGACACTGTGCTTCCATTAACTGCTGCGGCGAAAATTTCACCAGTCGCTTGGACAACTGCTTCTACCGACGTACCATCGGCAAATTGAACCACGTTTTCCACGGTGCTGGAGTCTGTATCGGATTTGGTTTCAGTCAGGGTTGGCGGGACGTCAACGGTCATGTCCAAATTCGATGACGGTTTCCGAAGAACTACTGCGCCTTCAACCTCCGCACTTTTCGTCACAACTTCGTCTAGTGGGATCTCCATAACTGACTGTTCTGACCTATTTTCTACACCGACAACAAAGAATGCGATAGTGGCTACGCTCGCTAGAACCGCAGGTAGTACGGCACCACGGTTGGGCACAAATGTCCGCAGGAACCGAACCACACCAGTGGGTGCCTCTTGAGAATCTGCAAACCTTTGCCCTGTTGCGTGGAGAATTGCCGATCGAGACCGCATCTGGAAAGACCGGAAAGAAGATCGCGTAGTTGTCTCTTCACCTGACGAACGAAGCAATTTACCCATCTCCAGCAGCTCAGTAAGCTCTGGATCTTCCCGCGAGTCAAAATCAATCTGGTTTCCAGAAAGAATTGTGTCCAGGGCATCGTCGAGCCTTGACGCCTGTATCTCTTCATCATCACTTAAATCTGATTGTCTAAATATATTCATCTCTGACTCTCCGCCCCCAGCAAGTCAAATTCACCCGCCAAAATCTTTTTCAAATTCTTTAGTGCTTTGTGCTGCAGCACGCGCACGTTACCCGGTTCCTTCCCTAAATTACGAGCGACCTCATCCACGCTCATATCCCCAAAAAATCTAAGCCTAACGACATCTCGTTGACTTTCAGGTAATTCTTCAATAGCGGCTGACGCCTGCTCCAGAAGAAATTTCCGCTCGGTAATTTCCTCTGGACCTGCTGACGTGTCAGCAACCCAGACAGGTTCTTCCTCAAATTGAACGTCAACCCGATTCCTCGTATCACGCTTTCGGTACATCGAAATAATTTGATTCCGCGCAATTCTAAATATCCATGCTCGGAATGGGCTGAAGCTCTCCACAGTCTTATTACCCTTGGGTCGCCAAGTGAATTTATCCAAAGATGTGATCGCTTTAAGGAAAATGTCCTCAGTAAGGTCTTCAGCATCAGTTTCATTGCCGGTCTTACTGAGACAAAATCTGTAAAGAGAGGAAACGTATCTATCGTAAAGCGAACCCACCGCTCGCTGATCTCCACCAGAAGCCTTCTCGACAAGGATTCTCTCGAGCTCGAGCTCTTCTGGCGAGTTGAAATCCCGCGGATCATTCGATGCACCGTTAAGCACCGACATTCGAGCCTCCATACAAGCGTACCGAACCGCCTGTCAATATTATACGGTAACAACATAAAGACGTTCACTTCTCTCTAAGAGACTCCGTTTTGGCCACAACATGCCGAGAGCCCCATGCCCCAGTTACTCATTCAACTTTTATAACGCGTGGGCAGGAGAAAAGTTACCCCTAATCCAATGGATCAAGACAATGTATTGAAGAATGTGATGACATCTCGAGCCAATACTTCAGGTTGTTCCAATGCTGCAAAGTGCCCACCTGCCTCGTGTTCAGAAAAGTGAACCAGATTCACTGCTCGCGCCATCATTTCTCTGGGAGGAGCAAATGGCTCGGCAGGAAATTTTGCATAAGCAGTGGGTACAGTCACGGACTCTCCATAAACACCACGTGCATCAGGTGAGATATGACTCATTTCGTAATAGATACGTGCCGCTGAGGTAATCTTCCCAGTTAGCCAATAAATCATGACGTTCGTGATCATTTCATCTTTATTGACAAATTTCCAGAGGTTCAGATCGTTTTCATCATGGTCGGTCCAGGCCCAAAACTTTTCGAGTATCCAAGCCATCAGACCGACCGGGGAATCGGTAAGACCATATCCCAAGGTCTGCGGCCTCGTACCTTGCTGCCGTGAATAGGCCGTTTCTTCAGGCTCCCAAGCAGCTCTATAGGCCAAATAATCTGTTTCGTCCTGCGTAGGTTCCTGATCAGCAGGCACAGGAGTCGCTGTTCCAAAATTTAAGTGCAGCCCAATTACCTCGTTCGAGAATTGTGTGGAGAGCGTGCGTCCAATTATCGCGCCCCAATCACCTCCCTGTACCCCATACTTCGTATATCCAAAAGTGGTCATCATTGACGCAAGGCGGCGAGCTATCAAGGCAGGATGAAGTCCAGGCTTTCGGATAAAGTCAGACCAACCAAAGCCGGGTAAAGATGGGGTAACTACTGTGTATCCAGCACTTGCTAACACCGGAGCCGCATTGAGAAATTCTATTATCGACCCTGGCCAACCGTGAATCATGAGCAAAGGGAACGGTTTTTTTTCTACGCCGTGAGGTGGGTCATAAATTAGCGCATGTGTCATCTCAGATGTGTCATCTGTTTGGACTCGGACATGACGACCAGCTTGATTAATGCGCTCTTCCCAGTCAAACCAGTCATAGTCATTTCGCCAGTAGTTAACAAGCTCTCTTAACACTCCGTCATGTGTACCCGTGGCCCAGCCAGTATCCCAACCAACATCAGGCCATCTGGTAGCATCTAGTCGCCGGTAGAGATCTTCGATGGCCTGATCACTAAAATTGATTCTAAATTCTTCGACACCACTAGCCATACCCATACTCTCCTCAGCACCCCTCAACGGCACGTTCGACTCTACACCATTCGAATAACCTCTGCGGCACTGAAAGCGGTCGGATTTCTATTAATACAATAGAATTTTCAAGCCAAAATCATTATGAAAATGCCCCCAAATGTATCAGCTAGGTGATTGACAACTTACGTGCACCTGTGTCAGCCTGATTGTTAACCGGGGGGATTGAACCTTAAGGAGCTTAATATGACTCGAGACGAACTAAGTAACTTTATCCAGAACGCCATTGATCAGTACTGGAAGATAACTTTAGTGTCAGTATTTGCCCAAATCGCTCTAGTGATAACAATAGTGATAGCGGATACAGACGGATATGAACTCCTGCTAAGTGTCAGCATTGCTATCGCTGCACTCATACAAGTTATTGCCGGAGATTCATCACTACTGAATGCAAGTGTCGCGAGTGCTGATCTTCAAAATGATGAAGGATTAATGAGCACGGAATCTGGGAAAAACTTGCAAAAGACCCCTTGGGGAATGTTCCGTGTTGTCAACACCGCTATGCCAGCAGTGATTGCACTACTAGCAATACTTACCGTATACGAAGTAATTTAATAAGCCAGGCTTGGTCGGTTGATCAATTTAATCAATAACCGTTGATGAATTTGATCAACCGTTATTGACCTGTTGGTATCGACCAGCTCCCTTGCTTTTACGTTTTTGCGATTTTTTTTCGTTAGCATAGTCACCAAAATGCTCTTCGCCACGCTTTCGGGCCAAAGTGATCTGTTTTTGGCGCTCACGATATCTCTCTTTGTCGCTTTCGATTGCCCGCGCGGCGCAGCGTGGGCACGTAACTCCTGCTTCATACAATGACGAGTTTTTGTCCGACTCGGAAACAGGCATCTGACATCCATAACATATTTCGAAGGTCCCAGGTTCAAGACCATGGCCGACGGAAACTCGACCATCAAATACAAAACATTCCCCTTGCCAAAGGCTGTCTTCTTGAGGCACTTCTTCTAGATATTTAAGGATTCCTCCCTTGAGGTGATAAATCTCTTCAAAACCCAATTGACGCAAGTAACTAGATGCTTTCTCACAACGAATCCCTCCGGTGCAGTACATAGCAACTGATGTCGGCTGAACCTCGCTATCAGCAAGTCCATCAGCCCAGTCGGGGAACTCCCTGAAATTACCTGTTCCTGGCTCAACGGCATTCTCAAATCTGCCTATTTCAAATTCATAAGTGTTACGAGTATCTACCAAAAGTACATCTGGTCTGACAATCAGATCATTCCAATCCTTTGGGTCAACGTAAGTACCTGCATCTTTACTAGGATCAATATCAGTCTTCCCCATGGTCACGATCTCATCCTTAATTTTAATTTTGAGACGACTGAAGCTATGTTCGTTACTGGAAGCATATTTAACATCAAGGTCAGAGATCTCTGGCCATGACTCCAAACAACCGATCAGGCCAGCAATGGAATTCTCATCACCGGAAACTGTACCGTTTATGCCCTCATCAGCTAACAGTAAGGTTCCACGAATATCGCTTTCCCTGCAAAGGGTCTGAAGTGTCTGAGCCTTATTCTCCAGATTAGTCAGGCGAGTAAATTTATACAGAGCAGCTACGACGTATTCCATTATCGATTATTTCTCTCCAACCAAATTTCGTAATCTGACTGATTTACCTCATTCGCCGAGTAGTAACGCTGATCTATTCCTTTCAGCAACTCACGGGGCATGAGACTCGGCTGAAATTCATTCACCTGTATCTACTCTACTGTGACTGTCTTAGCAAGATTGCGAGGTCGGTCAATATCCAACCCGCGGTGACGGGCAATCCCGTAAGAAAATAATTGAAGAGCAACAACCGCTGGAACAGGCCCCAATTCAGGAACTACATCCGGCAAAATAATAACATCATTTACCACTTCTCTAAGGCTAGCGTCATCTTCAGATACGAGAGCTATAACTCTGCCTCCACGCGCCTTAATTTGCTCGACATTTGAAAGCATCTTTTCACGGACGTCGCCCTTGGTACAAATTGCCAACGTCGGCATTGCATCATCAACCAAAGCTATCGGACCATGTTTCATTTCACCTGCTGAGTAACCTTCGGCATGAATATATGAGACTTCCTTCAACTTCAAGGCTCCTTCAAGCGCTACTGGATAACCGAGGCCACGTCCAAGAAAAAGAAAATGCTCACTGGCTGAATACCTTTCCGCTATTTCGAATATCGAGGCAGACTGCTCTAATACTGTTGATACAGCAGATGGAAGTTGCAAGGCCTGAATAACCTGCTCTTTCTCTACAGCTGGGGTAAGTACTTCACGAACTTTACCGAAAAATAACGAAACAGAATGGAGCACCATGATCGAGGCCAATAAAGTCTTAGTGGAAGCAACTGAAATTTCAGTACCTGCCCGTAATAGCAGCGACAGATCAGCTATTCGACTGTTCTGTGCGCCCGGAGTATTACAAATAGATATCTGGAAGCATCCAGCTCGTTTTGCTTCATCCATAGCGGCTAAGGTATCAACTGTTTCCCCTGATTGAGTAACCGATATTACCAGGGTTTTTTTGTCTAATAAGGGGCGTCGGTATCGAAACTCAGCGGCATTGTCGACCTCAGTGGGTATACCGGCAAACCGCTCGAAATAATGCCTTGCGATCATGCCGGCATGCATAGAAGTACCCATTCCTACGATTAAGCAACGGTTGATCTCTCGAATTCTGTCACTCGATATCCCAGCACTATCAAACTCACTAGATATATCAACCGTATTGGATAGGCCGTCATATCGACCACGCATCGAGCTCACGAGGACTTCTGACTGCTCATGTATCTCTTTCAACATGTAGTGTGGATACGGATCCTTACTCGCGGCAGCTGAATCATTGGTCGCTCGATAAGCATCACGAGTTATTTCGCTACCATTTTCTGAATAAATAGTGGCTGAATTAGTATCAAGAGTCGCTATCTCACCAGGTTCCATAAATAAAAACTCGTCCGTGTAGGTCAGCAAAGCTGACATGTCTGAGGCGACGTGTGCACCATCATCTGTAACTCCAATTACGAGTCCGCCAGCATTTCCTTTCCGTGCAGCTATCAGGAGTCCGGGTTGGGCACGGTCCAAAGTAACAAAAGTAAATGCACCAACAGCCCTATCCATTGAAAGTCGAACCGCCGAAAGTAAGGATTCACCACTCTCTTTAAATCCGGCAATCATATGAGCCAATATCTCAGAATCGGTGTCAGAAGAGAATTCTCCCCTCGCAAACTCCTCACGGAGTTCTCTCCAATTTTCGACAATTCCATTGTGAACAATCGCAATTCCTCCACTTGGATCTTGATGCGGATGCGCGTTCTTAGCAGTTGGGGCACCATGTGTGGCCCAACGAGTATGTCCAATGCCCGTCCCAGTGACAGATAAGTCACTCTCAATTTTTGATACGAGGTTGACCAATTTACCAGAGGCTTTAAAAATCTCTATCGAGTCCTCTTTGATCAGTGCTACACCTGCGGAATCATACCCGCGATACTCTAGCTTCTCTAGCCCGTCCAGAAGGATTGGCACAACGGCACGACTCCCGGTGTAACCAACTATCCCACACACGAATCTAACCTTTGGACTAACGCAACTTAGAAATCGAAATCATCGAGGCCATCAAAATCACCATCTTCGCCTATAAAATCTTCGGGTTCGCCGTCACCGGCTAACAGATCTGGAGCCACACCGGAGACCACTGATACACGCTGCCATATTACTCGTTCACCATTCCCGGAGCACGCTGGGCAGGAAGACTCCGAATCTCTATCCTGCACTTTTCTCATTAGTTCAAATTTCTCTTCACAGGACTGACATTTGTATTCGTAAATTGCCATAAGCCTCCAGCCTTAACTACGCATCAATTAATGCTGCCTGAGCTGCAGCGAGTCTGGCAATTGGAACGCGGTAGGGTGAAGCAGACACATAGTCAAGGCCTATTCCGTGACAAAAGGTAATTGACGATGGATCACCGCCATGTTCGCCACAGATCCCCATCTTTAAACCTGGTTTCACCGTTCGTCCCAATTCAACTGCCTGCCGAATCAATCCTCCCACCCCTTGTTGATCAAGCTCAACAAACGGATCTTTTTTTAAGATTCCCTGAGTGATATAGGCCGGCAAAAATTTACCAGCGTCATCTCGTGAAAAACCAAAAGTAGTCTGAGTCAGGTCATTAGTTCCGAATGAAAAAAAATCAGCAAATCGAGCTATCTCTGAAGCTGCAATACAAGCCCTCGGTACTTCCATCATCGTTCCTACAGAAATTTCAGGAGAAATTTTGTACTCGCTCAAGACTTCACTGATCTTACGTTGAACGAGTGCTCTTAGCTGTTCAAGTTCAGCACCTATTCCAACCAAAGGAATCATTATCTCAGGTTGAGCATCTATCCCTTCGGAAATTAACTCGGCGGTCGCTTCAACAATCGCACGTGTTTGCATTGAATAAATTTCGGGATATGTAACCGCAAGTCGGACTCCGCGATGTCCAAGCATTGGATTCACTTCAGATAGGCCATGCACGCGTCGCTCGACTTCACTTACAGAGATATCTAGACTCTCCGCCAAATCTGAGATCTCATCTTCCTGCTGCGGAAGAAATTCATGCAAAGGTGGATCCAAAAGCCTAATGGTGACTGGGAAACCAGACATGGCCCTAAGTATGCCCTTAAAGTCTCCTCTCTGGTAAGGCAACAATTCGTCCAAAGCAACTTGTCTCTCTTCTTTATCGCCGGCAAGAATCATTTTCCGAACCGAGTGAATGCGCTCTTTTCCAAAAAACATATGTTCAGTCCGGCATAAACCGATACCTTCGGCGCCAAAACTACGAGCCTGCTCTGCATCAGATGGTGTATCAGCATTAGCTCTAATCTTGAGTTGTCTTTCCTGATCAGCCCAAGCCATCAATTCTTCATATTCATGGCTTGGAATGGCCTCTTCCATCAAAGCTTCACCTAATATCACTTCCCCGCTTGCCCCATCGATAGAAATTGTATCGCCAGCTGACACTATTACCTGATGGCCATCAACCTCGACCCTAAATTCAGATTTCCCGTAGTCGATGTCAAGTACTGAGCATCCAGTCACACATGGGAGCCCCATACCTCTAGCGACTACAGCCGCATGGGAAGTCATTCCACCTCGAGCCGTCAATATACCTTTTGAGAGATGCATCCCATCAATATCTTCTGGGCTGGTTTCATCTCGCACGAGAATGACATCATGACCGGCATTCACTCGTGCCGCCACCTCAGATGGGCTGAATACCACTTCTCCAACCGCTGCACCGGGGGCCGCCGCAAGACCAAGTGCAAGTACTTCTTGATGAATAGGCTTCTTAAACACAGGATGTAACACTTCATTTAATTGATCCGGAGATATGCTTAGCAGTGCTTCTTTCTTGGAAAGAAGCCCATCAGAGAACAGGTCAAAAGCAATTTTCATCATCGCCGCGCCTGACCGTTTCCCGGAACGAGATTGTAGGATCCAAAGCTTTCCTTCTTGAATAGTAAATTCGATATCCTGCATATCCTTAAAAGAGGTCTCTAAAAGGTCACAAGCCGCCTGTAGCTCCGAGAATACTTCGGGCATAGTCTCTTCCAGAGATGTCCCGCTAGAATCTGCCGACCTAGCCAAGGGCCGAGGCGTGCGAATACCAGCCACAACATCTTCCCCTTGCGCATTTACAAGATATTCACCAAAGAGTTCGTTGGTACCAGTGGATGGATCGCGCGTGAACAGTACGCCTGTACCTGAGGTCTCACCATAGTTTCCAAACACCATCGACTGTACATTAACTGCTGTTCCCCAGGACGCCGGATAACCATTAATTTGTCGATAACTCACTGCTCTTGGTGTTTCCCAAGATTCGAAAACCGCTCCGATAGCTCCCCAAAGCTGATCATGAACATCCTCTGGGAATTCTTCCCCGGTCCGTAACTTGATGAGCTCTTTAAATTCAGTAACTAGCTCTCTCAGATGCTGTGAAGAAAGTTCCGTATCATCGTCGATTCCGGCTTGCTGTTTTTTATTCTCGAGCAACTCTTCAAATGGATCTGCCTCTATTTCGGTAGCCTTTGAAACTCCCATGACCACATCGCCATACATCTGCACAAAACGCCGATAGGAATCGTAGGCGAAACGCTCGTTGCCAGTGGCATGAGATAACCCTTCCGCCGTCTTATCATTGAGTCCCAAATTCAAAACAGTATCCATCATACCGGGCATTGATACACGAGCGCCCGATCTCACAGAGAGGAGCAGAGGTTTTTCAGGATCACCAAATATGGTGCCGGTGATGTTCTGGACATGCTGAAGACCTTCGCTCACCAAACCAGTCAAACCATCGGGAAAGGCCTGATCGTTTTCGAAGTAGCTATTGCAAACCACTGTAGTTAATGTAAACCCGGGCGGGACAGGGATCCCCAGCCGACTCATTGCAGCGAGCCCTGCTCCTTTACCTCCGAGCAATTTCGGATCCAGAGAATTCGTCTCTTCCCCACCAAAAAACTTTACTAAGTCTTCACTCACGCCTTGGAGCACCCCGCTCTATATTCCCCTCAACCCTAACATACAAGAATTGGTTAACCCATCACCGCGGCCGTAATCACCGGTAATCGGGCTATTATAAGACGGGAGTGACATTATGGATAATCCGCCTCATGTGGAACCAGCTGATAAGGGCAACTCAGACCTAATTAACTCGCTAGCTGTTACCAGGGTTGACTTAATGAATACGCTGCGCGAGGTGACTGATCAAGACTTTCAAATAAATATTTCTATTGAATGGCCAGAAGAAAAACCAGCCACAGACTCGAT
The DNA here is from genome assembly GCA_964606125.1 of uncultured Dehalococcoidaceae bacterium. Classification (GTDB taxonomy): domain Bacteria; phylum Chloroflexota; class Dehalococcoidia; order UBA2979; family UBA2979; genus UBA2979. The sequence continues at coordinate 20,935 of CAZSFJ010000006.1, forward strand.
CGCTCGCCTGTTGTTACAACTCGCTTATCTAGAAAAAGAACAAATCGAATTACTTACCGGATTATCCAGTGAAGCACCATCTTTTGACTTTGCTGAACCTCCACAGGCAATACATGCGTTGAACGGAATACGATGGGATACCCTTCAAGTGATCGCTTCAGATTCGCCCCCGACTGGTCTCAAAGAAGTGGTGCAACAAATTAGGGTTCGGGAGTCCCAGCTTACGAGAAGGATACAAAATCGCCCGAAAACAGAAAGACCACCAGACATACCTATGCTGGATGACTGATGAGCTAATTTAATCACTTTAAGACTGGAGTAACTTTTCCTGAGAATCGGTGTCATACTTAGTGATGACAAATACGGAAGCTCAAGATATCAAGTCCCGCCTGGACATCGTCGAAGTTGTTTCGAAATATGTACCCGAACTGCAGCAGTCCGGCGCAAATTGGAAAGCTTGTTGCCCGTTCCACGCGGAAAAAACTCCATCGTTTGTTGTGAATAGTGGTAAAGATCTTTGGTATTGTTACGGAGCATGCGGTACTGGCGGCGACTCATTGAGTTTCATTCAAAAAATGGAATCCTGCAGCTTCGACAGAGCATTAGATATAGCGGCGGAGCTAGCGGGTGTAGAGCGACAACGCTATACAAAAGCCAACCAACAAACGAATGATGAACAGCAGCGACTTCTCGCTATAAACGAGTCCACCTCGATTTTTTTTCAGAATGAACTAAAAACTTCTAATGGAACCGAAGCTCGCGAATATCTGCAAGCGCGAGGCATTAGTGACGAATCCATCAGCAATTGGGAGTTAGGATTCGCCCCCCAAGATCGAAGACGACTTTTGGACAATCTTAGAGCAAAAGGATTTTCAGAGGCAGAAATTGTCTCAGCTGGAGTCGCGAGCCAATATGACAACGGGATTCGGATCCTTTTTTCGAACCGGGTGATATTTCCCACCCGAGATTCCAAGGGTAGGCTGATTGGCTTCGGAGCGCGCGCCATGGGAGATGAGACTCCGAAGTATCTCAATACTCCGAAGACTGAGCTATATGAAAAGCGCAATACACTCTATGGTCTTTCAAAGGCAGTCACCAAAATCAGGCAACAGAAATCGGATAATCGGAAAGCGATCGTGGTCGAGGGATACATGGATGTGATCGCATCGCATGCCGCAGGGCTAGAAGAAACAGTCGCTTCCAACGGGACTGCAATTACTGCCGAGCAGATGAATCAACTCACTAGATATTCACAAAGAATCATATTCGCGCTAGACGCCGACGAAGCTGGGGCGAAGGCCGCATTGCGAGGTGTGGCTTCAATTATGGAGTCAAAACCATCTGGATTTTCTAATGCAGGTTCGCCCGGAAACATTGAGATGATGATTGCGACGTTGCCCGCTGGCGAAGATCCCGATTCACTGATCAAAACAAATATCCAACAATACAAACAGATTATAGACACGGCGAAGCCCATACTGGATTTTTTGATTGATTCAGTAATCGATCGAAGGTTTAATGATTCCTACGAGAAGAAGCAAGCCGTTGAGAGTGTCCTCCCCTATTTGGCCTGGACAAAAGATGAACTATTACGCACACCAGCTCTCCGGCGATTAGCACGATTTGCAGATATCGAGCCAGATATCCTCAGGAAACGCATCGGATCTATTGACGCATCAACTCCAAAAATAGTCAGGACAAACGCAAAAACATCGGACACCGCCCAGCAAGTGCGACCAGATGGCGAAACTGAACTACTGGCCTTACTTTTGCAGCGTTCATCTGTGCGGGAAACAGGCTTGTCGATCGAAGAGGATTTTTTTGAGCAGGCGTTAAACAGAGCGGTGTTCATCGCTTGGAAAAATAATGCGGAAATTGGATCTGGTGACTCGAAAAGAATTGGTCATTCCGACATTGATGCTGCGAGTTTAATTGTAATAGAAGACCATGCCTCACTGTTGAATAACATTTCCTGTCCTGAATATGACGAAAAGGATTTGCCTAAAGTCGTACAAGGTATGAAAGAAGAAATTCTCAGAAGACGCGAACAGGCAAGATTGCGAACAGAAGTATTGGATTTGGCCCAAACCAAGTTCGATAACCGTCAAAACGGGACTAAAGATAATTCAAATATCGATGAACAATGGGATTCCATTATGGAAAAGATTCGGACGAGATCAAGAAAATAAACATTTTTAGATAGCGAGATTAGGAAAGGTGAGGTATGACAACACAAGTTTTTGGCGATAATCAAATCGACACTCTTGAAGAAGGCTTGGAGGAGCTACTTGCAAGAGGACGTCGCAACAAAAACAACACTGTTTCTGTTGAGGAAGTACTCCAGGTCATCCCTGAGACTGACGGACGTAACGAAAAATTACGATCCATCGTCAGTCGACTTCAGGAAAATGGAGTCACGGTTCGAGCTGAGACAGCACCTGCTGCGGTTGTGGATGAAGATGTCGAAGCCGCGAGACGGGTAATCGCCGAAGCCACATCACTTGAGGATCCCGTGCGGTTATATCTACGTGAGATTGGTAAAGTCGACCTATTAACTGCTGCTGATGAAAAGAGACTCTCGCGCTCAGTGGAACAGCGAGAACTTATAAGGGAAATCCAGGAAGAATGGGATGATGAATATGGAGAAGAAGCAACCAGTTCAGAGATTTATTGTCAGCTGATTACACGGTTCGAGAGATCCAGAAAAGTATACGACACAATAATTGCGTTTCTAGTAGCCAAGCGCGCGCTCAAGCCAAGACAGAATGTCCTGAGTAGAATAAATGATCCAATTTTCCGAGACGCGGTCGATGGGAATTTAGATGAGCAAGTAATCGACAATATATCCAAAACAAAGAAGGTCCATTCCGCCTTGGAAAGACACTCCAAGAGGGAGTTTGAAGAAGCTCGGCAAAGACTAGTTCGAGATGGTGCAACTAAAGCCAAGTTAAAGAAAGAAATGGAACGGCGAAGAAAAAAATCTCACAAACCAGGAGCAGAGGCGGAGTTACGTCTACTTTCGACAATCAGTGACATTTTGGTAATGGAAATGAACGAGGCTTCAGAATATTCGCGAGATAGCGCCTACAAGTTAGGGGTTGAATTTTCAAAGAGTGAACGAGGTTTCTTTCAAAAACCGCATAATGTCGCGGATTTAATTGGGCAGACTGAGGGTGAAATTGCCACCGTTGAGGCAAGTTTACGACGCTTGTTCGCGAAAATAATTAGCGAGGGTAATCTTGCTGAGCGAGAACTGATGGTCGCAAATCTCCGACTAGTGGTTTCGGTTGCAAAAAAATACATTGGACGAGGAATGGCACTTCTTGATCTAATCCAGGAGGGAAATATCGGTCTCATCAGAGCCGTGGAGAAGTTCGATTACCGAAAAGGCTATAAATTTTCGACATACGCCACCTGGTGGATAAGGCAAGCCATCACACGAGCTATTGCAGACCAAGCAAGAACGATCAGAATACCAGTGCACATGGTCGAAACAATAAATAAACTAACAAGATTTCAACGTCGACTTGTTCAAGAATTTGGTAGAGAACCAACCGCTGAAGAATTGGGGCGCGAATTGGAAATCGAACCTGAGCGCGTTCGAGAAATATTTAAGGTGTCACGAGATCCGGTCTCGTTAGAAACGCCAGTTGGTGAAGAGGATGACTCGCATCTCGGAGATTTCATAGAAGATCCGAGCGCACCCGCACCTCAGGAAGCCGCTTCTAACCAACTTTTAAAGGAACAGGTCATAGAAATCCTCTCTACTCTCACACCTCGAGAACGTAAAGTTTTAGAGCTGAGGTTTGGTATAGAAGATGGACGCTCCAGAACTCTGGAAGAAGTTGGTAAAGAATTCTCAGTCACTCGAGAACGGATCAGGCAAATT
>CAZSFJ010000007.1:0-535 GCA_964606125.1 uncultured Dehalococcoidaceae bacterium
GTCGGTCGTGTCGTTTTATGAAATGCTGAGAAGTGAATTGGCAAAAGACAATATTGGAGTTTCTGTCCTCTGCCCTCACACAATCGATACAGACATATGGGGATCGGAAAAACACAGACCAAGCTCGTATGGAGAATCACACGAATTCGAAGTCCCGGATCGTGCAAGCACAGCCATGAATCCTTCTCGTGTTGCTGAGATAGTATTAGAGGGCATCAGAGATAACCGAGGATTCATATTTACAGATGCGGAAGGGGTTACCACTACTCGCATCCCTGAACGTATGAATCGTATAGAACAGGACTTAGATTGGTTAAAAGGGAAGATTGGTTAAAAGCGGAAAATTCTAGTTGGGGGAAAGTTTATGAAATTTGGAGCATTTTTTCTGTCAGGCTCACCTGACTCTGAAGATCCAACTCAGGTCTTTGATCGCTTGAGTACCTACATGACGTCTGCAGAGTCGCTTGGGTTTGATTCACTCTGGTTTGCTGAGCATCATTTCTCGAATTATTGTTTATGTGTTTCTCCGTTGATG
>CAZSFJ010000007.1:545-24760 GCA_964606125.1 uncultured Dehalococcoidaceae bacterium
GGATATATCCCAAATCCGTTACTGATGGCGACCAAAGCAGCCTCACTTACTGATGAGATCCGAATAGGAACGGCTGTATTGGTGTTGCCGTTTTGGAATCCGCTCAGGGTTGCTGAGGACATCGCGCTGACTGACCATCTCACTGATGGCCGTCTGGAAGTTGGAGTCGCTCGTGGTTATCAACCGTTCGAATTCAAACGATTTGGATTAACTATTGACGATGCTCGCGAACGAACAGACGAAACACTTGAAATCCTCCTCAAGGCTCTTACGCAACAAACATTCACGTGGCAGGGAGACTACTTTGACATCCCGGAAACTACTATCCTCCCTGCCCCAAAGCAGCAACCAACCCCACCCATATGGCTTGCTGCTCATACCCAAGAATCTTTTGAGATAGCCGCAAGATTTGGGCTCAATGCGTTTACCACGAACTCAGGAAGAACCATAGAAACTCTGGCAGAAGGATGGAGCCATTATCAGGAAGCGCTGGAACGATATCCGAAAGCCCCAAAAATGTTGGGGGTTCAGGCCCAAATCTGTGTCACAGACTCCGACGACATAGCACAGGAACAAATGTCTCACTTCCGATATCAGACCAGGCAGGCACGGAATCTTCGCAGTGGTAAAGAGCAAGTGGTATCAGGAGTGTCCGCACCTCTACCCTACGACGATGAGCCTGAACTTGATGAGATTTTCACCGATCGAACTCTTTCAGGCAGCCCAGACACAGTAATAGAAAAAATCAAGGCTTATCAGTCTGTAGCCGAGATCGATCAGCTGAATTGTGTTTTTCAGGTTGGCAGTATGGATCCTCGATTAATTAGTCACTCGATGAAATTATTCGCCGAGGAAGTTGCACCTGAGTTTCGATAGATAACAGTTTGAGAGGTTGATGGATGGCAGGTCGAGTAGAAGGCAAAGTGGCAGTTCTTGTAGGCGGAGGACAAACCGCTGGAGAAACTGTTGGAAATGGGAGAGCAACTGCTCTTGTTCTTGCTAGAGAAGGCGCTCGCGTTTTCGTCGTTGATCGGGATCTTGAGTCAGCAGACGAAACCGCCAAAATGATTAAAGAGCAAGGGGGCGTTGCTTCATCCTGCCAAGCAGATGTCACGTCTGAAGAACAAGTCGAGATAGCAATTAAATCCTGTGTGGAACAATTTGGGCGCCTTGATATTCTCCATAACAATGTGGGAGCAAGTGTTGCTCTCAAAGATGGATCTGCGACCGAACTCGAGACTGATGCCTTTGACCAAATTTATGCAGTTAATCTTCGAGGAATGTGGTTACCTTCTAAGCACGCCCTCCCAGTCATGAGAGAACAAAACAACGGTTCAATTATCAATATTTCTTCCATGGCTGTTTTTTCCGGGTCCTATCCATTCGTTGGATATAAAACTACAAGAGCGGCAATAATCGCTCTGACTGAAAATATAGCTTCAGCAAACGCGGAGTACTCAATTCGTGCCAACACTGTCCTTCCTGGTCTCATCAACACTCCCATGGCAATTGAGGCCAGAGTTACTGCTGGTGCAGACCGTGGGGAACTTGTAGCCCAGAGGGATGGACAGGTTCCACTCGGACGAAAAATGGGAACTGGTTGGGATATAGCCAACGCATCACTATTCCTGCATTCAGACGAAGCTCAATTTATTACAGGCGTAGCTCTGCGCGTTGATGGCGGGCGTTCAATATCAGGTTAGGCATAGCCCCTATTGATATATAAACTCATCCCCGTCCAAATCAATAGCGGGTATCACCTGTGTATCCTCCCAGTAATCCTGGGAGTGATGCCATTCAGGTTTTGCTCCACTCTTCGGTAAGAAAGGCATTGCTCGTAGCAAGTAACTCGGATTGAAACTCTCGGGATCCTGCCATGGAAGGAGTTCCATGTCTTTATCCTCATCCCGAAGACTTACCTCAACTCTCGGCGCACCGCGAGCCTCCATATGGGTCAGCAGGCGACAGACAAAGTCGGCAAGTAAATCAGCCCTATACGTCCAACTCCCCCTGAAATATCCAAATACCCAAAGCAAGTTCGGCACGCCAGTAAACATCATGCCGCGGTACGTGACAGTGTCAGATAGAACAAGTGGTTCGTCGTCAATTGTAAAATCAATGTCTCCGAGTACATTCATATTGAAGCCGGTCGCAGTCACCACTATATCGGCATCGTGTGTCTCGCCAGACTTCAACACAACACCGGTCTCGGTGAATGTCTCAATCTCATCAGTAACGACTGAAACATGCCCCGCCTTAATACTCTCAAAAAAATCAGCGTCCGGCACATACGCGACCCTCTGCCTCCAGGGTTTGTAGTCAGGTGTGAAATGCGGCTCTATTTCATGATCAGGTCCTAGAACGTTCCGAATACCGTTAAGTAGTTCCTCACGAACTTCATCTGGTTTTTCGAGGGTCCTTTTGAAAAAAATCGCAGTATCCCGCAATATCTTCCGGCGAACAATTTCGTGGATCCAATCCGGGTCGACATCAAGTTCCCGTAAGGTTTCAGCAAGATCATCCCTATTTCGACCAGTACTGTAATAAATCGGTGATCTCTGGACTAACGTCACGTGTTCGCACTTTTCAGCGATTGCCGGTATCAACGTAGCAGACGAGGCCCCAGAGCCAATCACAATAACTTTTTTACCTTCATACACCAGATCTTTTGGCCAAGTTTCAGTATGGACGATTTCACCTTGGTAATTATCCATTTCTGGCCAGTCAGGTGTGTATCCCTCGGAATGCCGGTAATACCCCTGACACATCCAAAGAAAATTAGCAGTGAAATATTTCTTCTCACCGGTGTCTGTTAGTTCAGCCTGGATGAACCATTTATTTTTCTCACTCGACCAGCTGGCCGATTCAATTCGGTGCTTGTATCGAATATGAGACGTTAGATCGTTTTCATCAATGACCTCGCCCATGTATTTCAGTATCTCTTCAGCTGTCGCAATTGGCGGTCCAGTCCACGGCTTGAACTTATATCCATACGTATGCAGGTCACTATCTGATCTAATACCCGGATAATTATGTGACCACCAAGTGCCACCGAAACTCTCCTGACTCTCCAGGACTACGAAGCTCCCGTTAGGACGCTGTGTGCTGAGATGGTACGCACCACCTACTCCAGCAACGCCAGCTCCAACAATCAGCACATCAAATTCTTCTGTCACAACATCGTCAGACTTGTGTTCAGTTGCCACGGTTGTCATTTACACCTACCTATCCAAACACAATAGTTTGCGCTCCAGTATATCTATCCTGAACTCGATTGACTCACATCAGTCCTTTGAGAATTCCTTGGTAACTGCTCTGTCCGAAGGCATCGCTGCAGATATCAATTGAATAATTGTAGTCATCTTGCCAAGAGTCCCTTCAATGAATCGTAACAAGGCATCTCGAACCTCTAATTCTCTTGCTGTGGGTAAAGGTTCCACATCATTAGCTAGCTGTGGCAACAGCTGTACCGCTGCCGCTCTGGCCTCCCTAATAGTATTGACAGTCTGACTTTCCAGTCCAGATTCCGTTTCGATTGTTTTGACCAGAACATGAAGCAGACCCAGATATTGAGGCCAATGGGCCAGATGTCTGTACATACTGGGCATAATGTCCGATCGTCCGCCAATTTGATTTAGTTCTTCAACAAGGTCTCTAACATCAGCGCCCATATTCGACAAAGCCAACAACTCCGGCATCTCGCCGTGAACGACACCTTTCGCATCTGTGGCGAACTGTGGTAGCCAATCTCGTTCTTGGATCTCCACGCCATCAATTTTGGCAAGAAGTGCGTTTAATGCAATGAGATTGAGAGAATTACTTCGCTCATAGCTATTGAGCACGACACTAATAGATCTCAAATCATCTGGAGAGAGACTCACTGATTTCAAGGTGGAAGAACTGAACACTAGATTCTGATCTGTTCGAAGAGAAGCCCGCAGTAAAACAGCTGCCTCCGTGATAGCCCCACTTACGTACAGTGGCTTTAATGAATCCCACGCCCATGGGAGTGCTCCGGGGACCGTAGCCAGATGGCGCCAGATAAGATTTACGACTGGTACCCCTAGTGATTCTCTGATGTCTTGATAAATCCGAGCAATTTCCCCAGAGGCCTCATCCTCCGTTATTGCTGCAACTGGGTCTGTTCGTTGATCCGACAATGTATTCTGGCTCTTTCTTCTGTATAGAGGGAGATTATGTTCTCCATTTCAGAAACCGTACGGTGAAATCTTAGTAATTGCTATCGTGTAGCGATTACTGGCGCCATCTCTCTCCTCATCCTTATATGACTGGACATAAGCCTCGCCTCCCGCTTCTCCAAGATAGATATTCGCCAATGGTCGAAGATCCTTTTCGGCATCAGCAATCGCCACAGACTGGATACGACCAGAAATACTGACATATCTGTATGGAGGTGACTCATCCTGAACCACAAAAGACACTGCAAGGCCTTCATGTAATAGTCGCCCTTTCACACTATCTGCGGCTGCCATAAACCAAATACTGTTGTCAGATGCATAGCGGTACCAGACAGGTGTGGCATGCGGAGCGACACCGTCACGGGGAATCGAGAGTATTCCCACCCGTACGCCGTTCAAAAATTTGTCAATCTGTTCACTCGACATTTGTGCCTCCAAGCAATAAGCCGACATTTGCTCAATACACGTAATCGGTTCTTACTTATCCATATACAGGATTAGTATAGGAAATTTTCATCACACATTAGTGCTCTATGATGACCTGACAACAAACTATGGGACTTCACTCAGCAACTAAGGAGAAAATATGACTGGCAAACTCGATGGCAAAGTTACTGTTATTACCGGAGGCAATAGTGGCATAGGTGAATCTACCGCCCGCCTATTCGCATCCGAGGGAGCCAAGGTACTACTCCTCGCCCGCCGTGAAGAACAGGGCATTGCTGTCCAGAATTCGATCAACAGTGACGGCGGCGAGTCTACATTTGTTCAGTGTGACGTGGGTGATCCAGATTCTGTTAACGCAGCAATCAATAAAGCCGCTGATATATATGGTGGAATTCATGTCCTCTTCAATAATGCCGGTCATGGTGGAGGGGGTGATTTCCCTAACTCCACCGACGAGGAGTGGAACAGTGTCATTAATGACAACTTAAATGGCACATTCTATGTGTCCCGAGCTGTATGGCCTCACCTCATCGCATCCGGTGGAGGTGCAATCGTAAATATGTCTTCACTTGCAGCACAGCGTGGATTCAGTCCAAAAATGATCGATGAATTTGGTGCAACTGCTCCTGCCTACTATGCCGCGAAAGCGGGCATCGATGCCCTGACCAGATACATGGCAGGAGTTGGCGGGAAGCACAATATCCGAGTCAATTGCGTGCGACCGGGACAGATCCTTACCCCAGGAGCAACCAGAGGCACTATCAATGACGCGGACGGAGGACATCACGTCTTCGAGAGCATGTTTGATTTCGCACAAATTATTCCTGGACCGGGTTACCCAATCGATGTCGCCAATGTTGTACTCTTTTTGGTTTCTGATGAATCGCGTTTTGTCACGTCCGAGATGATCAATATCGATGGTGGTGTGGCGGCGAAAATTTAGTCTCGAGATATTTAAGGATGCCTAAGTTCACGTTAGACATACCGAGTTCGCAAATATTTTTTTGTAGTCTAGCTGTGGCCGCTGCATTGCTTGGTGACGCCATACTATACGTGGTCATGCCTTCCCAACCTGAGCTCTGGGGGATCACCATCGTGCAGGTTGGAATACTTCTATCGGCTAACCGAATAATTCGTCTCGTCACGAACCCATTGAGTTCGGAAATTATGCGGAAATATGGTGTGGTAAAACCATTTATGGGAGCGATGTGCAGCTCAGTTATCGTTTTGGTCATCTATGCCTATTCTAAGAATTTTTTCGTGCTCCTGCTTGGGCGTTTGGCCTGGGGCGCTTGCTGGTCATTACTTCGACTTGGAGCCCAGTGGACTGCCCTTGAGGAAAGCAAGGGTCAAAACCTAGGTTTTAATCTCTCGTATAACGCCTCAGTCATTCGTATCGGGGCGATCGGAGGGGCACTATTTGGGGGGATCTTGTCCGACGTGATTGGATTGCGAAGTACTTTACTTATTTTTGGTATTGCGACTGTCCTATCGCTGATAGCCTGGATCAGGCAAATCCCGGAGAGTTATAGAGTTAAGCCCGCCGCTGCGCAAAGCAGCCGGCAATATTCGACAATACTACGTAACCCTCGTCTGCTATTGGTAAACATGTGCAGTCTCCTAACAGGATTAATCTGGTCCGGTGCCGTTTCAGGTACGATTGGTCACTATTTACGCTACAGATTTGGTCTGGAAATAGAAGTACTTACCGTCGTAGTTGGAATCAGCACGTTCACCGGAATCATGCTCGGCGTTCGTAGCCTTGCGGAAGTGTTTATTGGACCGGCCGGGGGCTATCTGTCGGATCAGTACGGTCGAGTAAAGGCACTTGTAATAACGATGGTCTTTGCTGCCGGTTCGATTATGTTGCTGAGTCTCAATCTTGGGCTCCTTGCGAGCGCGGTTGTTCTCATTGTCACTTTCGTCTCAGGAGTCTTGGTAACTATGCAGTTACTAGCTCTTGTGGGGGAAATGGCCGAGGACATGTCGCGCACTGAAACGCTTTCTGTGTATTCAACATTCCAAGACTTTGGATCAGCGCTAGGACCTTTCATCGGTTTATCTCTGATCGAGGCAAGCCAACTTCCGGAGCTTTATCGAATAGGCGGGTTTATTTTGTTATTTTTTGCTGCTGTTTTCCCATTGATTTCCAAAAAACAGTACTTACGTACCGCCAACTAAACAATCACGGCCCCTCGTCCGAATAAGACCTGAGATTTCTCATAGGGAACTCCTGATATGGAAATTCTGCCAAAGCAGTCTCATCCAGTGAAGTTCCGAGCCCAGGTGCCATGGGGACTTGGATATACCCATCTTCCACATCGAACTGATTCGTGGCAATCTCGCGTCCCATTTCTTGGAAGTTTATAAAGTACTCAGTAATCAAGAAGTTCGGTATCGCCGCTGACACCTGCAGGGTGGCAGCGAGCCCAATCGTCGTGCTGTTGTAATTATGTGGCGATACAGCAACAAAGTATGGCTCAGCCATAGCTGCAATTTCCTTCAGCTCTAAAATTCCACCTACGTTACAAACATCAGGATTGATAATATCGGCCGCATCCTTCTCGAACATTTCTCTAAATTCAAATTTCGTGTACAACTCTTCACCAGTCACGACCGGGATATTTATTTCTTTCTTTGCCGCAGCCAAGGCGTTTATATTCTCCGCTAATACCGGTTCCTCATACCAAAATGGTTTGAATTGCTCCATTTCTCGAGCTATTCGGACCGCATGCATCGGTGCTAGCCTTCGGTGCATCTCTATAAGAATATCGATATCAGGTCCAACCGCCTCACGCACGGCCTGCACATTCTTTACCGTTTGTTTCTCGATTGTCTTATCAACAAAAGTTCTCCACGGTCCAGGCACTGGATCAAATTTCAACGCGGTAAACCCTAAATCAACAATTTTGCGTGCTTGTTCTCCGACCTCATTCTCGTCCCAGCTACCACCACCCCAACCGTTGGCGTACACCCTTACTTTGTCTCTGCAGGGGCCACCCAGAAGCATATGTACCGGCAACTCACAGGACTTACCGAGTATGTCCCACATAGCCTGTTCCAATCCGCTCACTGCGCTATATAGGTCCATTGCTCCTCGACGAGCGCCGAAGTCATCAAAAGACATCTGCAGAAAGTGTTTGATATGCCTCGGATCGCGGCCTATCAAGTATCGCTTTAATTGGTCAATGTGAGCAGTCACTTGAATATCTCTATCGGCTTGTGTGTAGCACTCACCCCAACCATCTATACCATCGTCAGTCTCAATTTTTACAAAACACAAATTTTTGCCTTTTGCGTAGTTGTGATAACTCGTTTCTGCTGCTTTCGTGGGGTGAATGATGTGATGCTCGACATTGACTATTTTCATAAATTCTCCGGTATAAAAATAACTAACTGACCATAGTGTCCGGTTGCTCAGGCTACCAGAGTACTGGAAAACTGAGTGTGGTTCAGATTTATTCCTACCGCATACGGGCAAGACCGCTACTTCTGCTCTACGATACCGGTGAGTTATCAGGACATCGCGCTTGCGCCGGGAGAGAAACAATGAAGTTCGGAATATTTTATGAACACCAATACCCACGACCGTGGACGGAAAATGGCGAAGAGGTACTTCTGCACGAAGCACTTGACCAGTTGGAACTAGCTGACAAATTGGGGATCGATTATGCGTGGGAAGTGGAGCATCATTTCCTAGAAGAATATTCGCATTCATCAGCCCCAGAGGTCTTTCTCGCCGCGGCGTCCCAGCGCACTTCGAGAATCAGACTAGGCCATGGGATCACACTCATGCCGCCTGGATACAACGCACCTGCACGAATTGCTGAGCGCATATCAACTCTCGATCTACTATCGAACGGACGCGTAGAATTTGGAACTGGCGAATCTGCCTCCCGTACTGAACTCGAAGGGTACAACGTTGAACCCAGTCAGAAGCGAGAACAGTGGAAGGAAGCTGTTGAGCAGGTGACGAATATGATGGTCATGGACCCCTATCCTGGGTATGAAGGTGAGTTTTTCTCGATGCCGGCTCGGAATGTCATTCCTAAACCGAACCAGAAGCCACATCCACCTCTATGGGTCGCCTGCTCGAATCGGGAAACCATCAAGATGGCTGCTCGGCATGGCATCGGCGCCCTGACCTTCACATTTGTTGATGCCGACGAGGCGCGACCTTGGGTGGAAGATTATTATGAGACATTTAAAAACGAGTGTGTGCCCATCGGTCATGCTGTAAACCCAAATATTGCTTTCGTGATGGGATTCTCTTTACACGAAAATGAGCAGATAGCCGTGGAACGTGGCATCGATGGACTGAGATTTTTCCAATATGCGCTCGGACACTACTACGTCGAAGGTAAACATCAACCTGGTCGTACCAATATTTGGAATAATTACATGGAAGTACGTGATGGGATTGTCTCACCAGATCTGACGGGCGGAGGAGAAAAAGGCAATATTACAGCAAGTCGAGGCGCGATAGGCACCCCTGAACAAGTTAGATCCCACCTTCGAACGTTTTCAGAGATCGGTGTCGATCAGGCGATTTTTATACAACAGGGTGGTAAAAATAAGCACTCAGATATCTGTGACTCTTTAGAACTATTTGCAAGCGAAGTAATGCCGGAATTCCACGCGGAGGAAGCAGCGAGAACAAAGGCTAAAGACGAAGAATTGGCTCCATATATTACAGAGGCATTCAACAGGAAAAAATGGCTGGCACCGTTATCCGACGAGGAAATTCCGGTCCTGCAACCGTATGGGCGAACTGTCGCTGAAGCCTAATTATATTTTGGCTAGTAGAACGGGATATATTGTGGCAAGAAAACTTTAACTGAACTAAAAGTGATGTTATCGTCCTGAGATGAATAAACTATCTTACCTGGCGGCCCTCCTAGCATTCCTCATCGCATGCGGTGGAAATAATGCTGACTCAGATCTCGCTACGTCTTCTGCAGGGAAGACCTCTACTTCCAATCCCACACAAGCTGCTGCCACAACTACACAAGCTGCTGCCACAACTACACAAGCTGCTGCCACCGATACACAACCTGCTTCCACGGATACACAAGCTGCTGCCACAACTACACAACAAGATTCCAAACAAATGCTTTCAGTTGTGAAAGTTCCTCCTCCTGATTTCACGGCAACGAAAGGGTTCGGCACCTTTACCAGTGCAGAGGAAGCTGGGTTCGCCGCCGCGCTCAACCAACATTTTTATTCAGTCGAGACAAGAATGGGTATTTCGGCCGCGATTTTTGACGGTCAAAGGCTATGGTCAGGTACAGAAGGATTCGCCCGGGAAAACGTCGCCATGGAGGTGGATACCCCTCTAAGTGTTATGAGTAGCTCGAAGACTTTCTTGTCGGCCCTCATCTTGAAGCAAATCGATAATGGCTTGTATAGCCTGAGTGATCGACTATCTGTATTGCTTTCCGGCCATCGCGGATATGAGCAACTAAACTCAAGCATCATCGCAGACGCGACGGTCGAAGAACTCCTACTAATGACTGCAGGACACGCTGACAAAGATACAACGAGTGGCGGGAGTAATCTAAATTATGTAGTGGCAAAACCCAATTGGGTGCCCTCTGACACACTCACACTTACGACTGACCGTGCTCGGCCGCCAGGGGCGTTTGAATATTCAAATACAAGTTCATACTTGCTCGGACTGATTGCCCAGTATCAATCGCAAACTGATCTCAACGCACTCTATCAATCTGAGCTACTCGACCGCTTATCTATACAAGCTGGACTTCGTCCAATCATTGAAATTCCGGATGATATGGCGCTCCCTTATGCAGATTATTCGAAGTATGGCGGTGCTCCCGGATGGGGTGATCTGACTCAAATGGTCCCAATGGGGACACCACCCGGTTACAAGATGGACTACTTCGAGCAGGATGGCCGACTAGCTTGGTCAGCCGCTGGGATAATATCCACACCAGAAAATATGGCGAGATGGGCCTATGAATTGATGAGTCCGAGTGGCGATGCGTTATCAGAGGCTTCGAGGCAACTTCTGACAGCTTCATTTATCGATAAAGATATTAACTTGGGAGGCGTCACTCAGAAGTATGGCTACCACCTTGCTGAACGAAAATACAAATTGTCGGATGGATCGATCTTTATCACTCAGGGTCATCCCGGTGGTGGTGGCGGGTATGGGTCCGTACTCTACTACTCCCCAGCACTAGATGTTGCGGTGTCCGTAGTAGCAAACTCAGAACTCGGATATCAGAGAGGCCAATGTGGAGACTTTAGGGCCGGGGATTTCGCTAATCCTTTGGTCTGTACCGCTCGAGGGTTGTTCGAGTCGATAATTGCTGACTAATTGAGTAGATTCTTGATGGCACATTAGGGACCTCAAGTACACCGCAAGACTCTTTGGTCAGACGCCAGTGACTCAATTGGTAAGTCTTCTCAGCATGTTTATTGATAGATGTCACTCTAGGGATTGTGACGCATATCGGACTGCGATATGCTTCGATCAAGACAGTTACGAGAGCCCATAAAGAAATATTCTTGCAGCATGCGACACACCACGGTCAAATTACACGATGGATTGATACGAGGCTCGGTAGAAAAAGGTATACGTGTTTTTAAGGGTATCCCTTACGCGAAGGCTCCGGTCGGCGACTTAAGGTGGAAACCACCAGTAAAGCCAGATCCGTGGACGGATACTTTCGATGCCACAAAATATGCTTCTGCCGCCTGGCAGCTAGGCACGGAATCAAAACTATTCATCGGTGAGATCATAGATCAGTCAGGATTCGGTTTTCTAAAACGGACATTCGCTAAATGTTTTATGAATCTTGCGAGTGTGGTTCAGAAACGCAAACAATCTGAGGACTGCCTCTATCTCAATATCCGAGCTCCTTTAGAAAATATGGGGGTAAGTTCCCCTGTTATGGTTTGGATACATGGAGGAGATCACCAAGATGGGACAGGTAGCGGATTCCCCTATGAAACTGATTCATTCTGCCACGAAGGCGTAATACTAGTCACAATCAATTACCGGCTAGGTGTCTTTGGCTATCTCTGCCATCAAGATTTAAGTTTCGAATCTGGAAATGGTACCAGTGGCAACTATGGCACACTCGACCAGATCGCTGCATTGCAATGGATCCAGGAAAACATCCAAGAGTTTGGAGGAGACCCGCATCAGGTGACTATTTTCGGGGAGTCTGCTGGAGGTGAATCTGTCGCGCATATGCTGACCTCACCCCTCGCTGACGGACTTTTCGCACGAGCCATTATTCAGAGTGGAGCCAATTCTGGTCAGATGCACCATCAAAAAGAATCTGTTTTGGATCACGAATCTGGTGAATTTCGGGGGAAAAGATTTGCAGATAACTTTACTTCGTCACCAAATCAAATGGATGCCTTGCGACGCGTACCAGCTTCTGAAATTATGGCCCACATCAGATCTGAAGACGATTTCGAGTTGCGAAGCTTCTTCCCAGTAATTGACGGGTATGTCCTCCCAATGAGTCCTTTTGAGTCCTTCAGACAGGGAAAGCAATCAAATGTCCCATTGCTTGTGGGAAGTAATTCGGACGAAGGATCATTATTCGCGCCGCATATTCCAATCCCGCTCATTGAGTATCGAGGACTTGAACCTTCAGCTGAAGAAATGGACAAGTTACTTTCAAAGGAGTTTCTGGATGACACCAACTTGATCAAGGAACTCTATCCCGGCATCGAGGATTCTAACTATCTTTCCAAACAGGAGATGTTAGGAGACTCGTTATTTGGAGCGTCAGCATTCTACTATGCTCGATTGCATGCTCAAAAAAATCCCAATACGTTTCTGTACTATTTCAACCAGCAACCACCCTCTAAAACACAAACAGCCGGGGCGTACCATGCTGCCGAACTTGGATATGTCTTCGATCTTCGTTCGCCGATATTCCCTAAATCGAAGACAGGGAAACAATTAGCCAAAATCATAAACCGAACTTGGGCTGAATTTGCGAGAAGCGGCAGACCGAACAACAAAACGCTGCCTACTTGGCCGGTTTTTGTTGATGCATCACCTCAATGGATGCTTTACGGCAACCTCGTTGAAGCCGCCCCAGTCTCGAAGGAATCCCAATATCGAGTGCTCAACCATCGGCTAGAACGACAATTAGATGAAATCAAATTGAAGCTGAGCACGCAGCCTGTCTAAACTCGGCTAGTCCGTTCATTCAAGTGCATGTTATCTCTTTTCCGTCCAAATACTTATGATATTCAACAACAACTTAGTAATGAAGAAGGAACAAATCATGCAAATTACGGGGTGCGAAATACTTCACTGCAATGCCGGCTGGCGGGATTTCAGTTTCCTCAAACTACAGACAACTGACGGTATAACAGGTATCGCCGAGTTCAACGAATGTTACGGAAGTCCAGGACTGTCTGTGGTGATAAAGCGACTTGTAGACCGGATAATAGAGATGGACGCGATGGAACATGAGCGAATCCATCAATATCTCTATGCTGTCACACGTCAGGCCCCAGGTGGAGTAAACCAGCAAGCGATAGCAGCAATTGAAAATGCACTTCTCGACATAAAAGGGCAAGCACTGAACGTGCCTGTGTATGACCTGCTTGGTGGCGCTATAAGAAAGGAAATACCGGTCTACTGGAGTCACTGCGGAACATATCTCGTAAATCCAGAGATTGCCGAGTTATGTGGTGTTGATCCACTTGAGACAATTGACGATCTTGTAAAACTTGGAAAACGAGTGAACAGTGAAGGTTTTACAGGCCTCAAGACCAACATGATTGTCTTTGATAAAAATGGAAAGATTGGGCGCCACATGCCTGGTTTCGGAGGGGCACCAGGTTGGCCCGAATTAAACCCACCAATCGGTCTGGTGGATGATTTGAGAAACCAGCTCACGGCGATGGGTGAGGGCGCAGGTCCGGACGTAGGGATCCGACTAGACCTGAATTTCAATTTCAAACCGGAGGGATATCGGCACATCACAAGTGGAATAGATGACCTCCAGCTCACTTGGATCGAAATAGACCTCTATGATCCTGTGGCTCTGGCTTCCATCAGGGAAAGAATCCAGACACCGATTGCATCCTGCGAGTCTCTATTCGGCCTGAGGGAATTCAAGCCATTTTTCGAAAATGCGTCGGTGGATGTTGCGATTATTGATATCCCCTGGAATGGAGCGTGGCTGGGACACAAGATAGCTGCTATGGCGGAGGCATATGAGGTGAACTGTGCACCACATAATTTTTACGGGCACCTGTCGAGCCTGATGAGCGCCCATTTTTGTACAGCTCTTCCCAATTTCCGGGTGATGGAAATTGATATTGATGACGTCCCCTGGAAAGACGACATCTTGACATGGAAACCTGATTTTCAGGCTGGCAGTATACAAATTCCGTCCGGCCCGGGTTGGGGAGCCCAGTTGAACGAAGATGTGATCGCGGAACACCCGCCAAAATTTGTATCTGATGGTTAGGCAAATCTTGAAGGATAATCAGTGAAAATAACAGAGATCAAACCATATGCCGTTTGGGTCGACCGTAGAAACCAGCTTCTGGTCAAAATAGAGACCGATGAGGGCATCTACGGATGGGGGGAATCTGGATTCTCTGGCAGGGAACTAGGCGTACAGGGCATAGTGGAGCACTACAGAGAATTTTTAATTGGTAAAGACCCGATGCAGCGCGGGGCGCTCTGGCAGGAGATGTACCGAAGCCAGTATTTCGAAGGTGGGCGAACACTTACTGCTGCGATATCAGCGATCGACTTGGCACTGCATGACATCGTAGGCAAGAAACTAAACGTGCCAGTCTATGAATTGCTTGGAGGTAAACACCGAGACACGGTGCCTATTTTTGCTTCTACTCCCGGCCCATACGGACCGGACATGATCGAACAGGCAAAGGAATTTATGGCTCGGGGTATCAATGTGTTCAGGTTATCTCACGACCAAATGGATATACAAAGTGGCGGGGTCTACGAACCAAGAGAATCTATCGCAAATACAGCTGAATGGCTGATCCAGGCACGTGAGGAACTCGGTAATCACGCAATAATTGGAATTGATTATCACCATAGATTATCGGTGGCCGAGGCTGCTTCTTTCTGCCAAATGATGCCTTCACACACGCTTGATTTTATCGAGGAACCCATACGGGATGAATCTCCTGAAGCATATGAATCTCTTCGCAGAGTCACTGATATCCCCTTTGCCATTGGAGAAGAATTCGCTTCAAAATGGCAATTCCTACCCTATTTGGAGAGAGGAATAACCAACTACGCGAGATTAGATATCTGCAACGTGGGCGGATTCACAGAATCGATGAAAGTAGCCGGCTGGGCGGAGGCACATTACATAGACCTAATGCCCCACAACCCACTGGGACCAATTTGCACCGCAGCCTCTGTTCATCTTGGTGCTGCCGTCCCTAATTTCGCCTGGTTAGAAGTGAATCTCGAACGGGCTGATAACCCAAATTTTGACATCTTTCCTCAACAAATCGTCTTCGAAGGACAGGGTTATCAGGTGCCTGAAACACCAGGGCTCGGCGTAGACGTGGACGAAACTAAACTGACAGAACCGTTTGCATTCTGGGAACCTCCACATCCCCGTCGAAGAGACGGCTCACATACCAATTGGTGATTTTTGTAGCTGGTCATTTCCCGTAAATATTGCGCACTTTTTCATTTGAGAAGGCATTACACTCGTCGGCATGAAACCTATTTCTCGAACTCCCCGTAACGAACTCAAACGACTACCGGCACGAGCTGAGTACGATCGTGAAACTATTTACGCCATTATCGATGCGGCCATCATTTGCCACGTTGGTTTCGTAGAAAACAATTCGCCATTCGTGATTCCTACGGCGATCATGCGGCAAGGTGAGAACGTGTATTTACACGGCAACGCCCAAAGTCGGATGCTCCAGCACTTAGGAGCGGGTCACGAAGCATGTGTTTCGGTAACACATATTGACGGGATGGTCCTTGCACGATCTGGCTTCCACAGTTCAATAAACTATCGTTCTGTTTCCCTATTTGGTAGTGGACGATTAGTTGAAGATGAGCAAAAGGTTGAACTCCTCGACAAATTTGTTGATTCCCTCATTCCTGGTCGAGCGGATGACGTCAGACCGATGACAAAAAAAGAACTGAACATCACTTCAGTTGTAGAATTTCCTATTCAAGAAGCATCTGCAAAACTCTCAGTCGGGCAGCCCGTAGATGATAAAAAGGACTACGACTTACCTATATGGGCTGGAGTTATCCCACTTGAAATGAACAGTGGGGATCCTATCCCCGACCCAAAAATGAAATTCACTATTGATACCCCTGATTACGTGGCTAATTACATGAGGGGCGCAGAGTGACTTGGAGACTATAAATTAGTCGTCTGAGGAGTACCCTTGGTCACGAGCCTCTTTAAACGCGCCCCATCCTTCGCTTTCGCGAATTTCATGCTGGCGTTCTGCATTTTTATCACCTAGTTCAATTAAAGCTGAGATTTCAGGCACATTTTGATAGTCAATTGCATCATTGAAGCCTGCAAGTTCGTACACCCTTCGAATAATTGCTTTATTACTCCGGACCGTGTTTTGGGGAAGTTTCGCGAGTTTCTCTGCCCACGCATTCGCCATCGTCATTAGATCTTCATCAGCCACAATTTTGTTGATCAGTCCAAGCTCTAAAGCCTCTTCCGCAGTTAGGGTCTCACCAAGCATCAGAATCTCCTTGGCTTTCTTGAGTCCCACTAGAAAAGGCGTGATTAACATTGGAATGCCAAAACCGTGTCTAATCTGAATCTCGCCAAGCTTGACGTTTTCCGAGGCAATCGTAAAGTCACAGACACCTGCT
This sequence comes from uncultured Dehalococcoidaceae bacterium, assembly GCA_964606125.1. Taxonomy (GTDB): domain Bacteria; phylum Chloroflexota; class Dehalococcoidia; order UBA2979; family UBA2979; genus UBA2979. The sequence continues at coordinate 17,043 of CAZSFJ010000007.1, forward strand.
AGTTCAAAACCTTGTCCAACAGCATGACCGCGAATCGCGGCAATGACTGGCTTATTCATACTCCAAATAAATGTTTGTACTTCAGTCCCTGATGGGGCAGGTTCGTCATCCGGATATAAGTGCGACCACATATCGCCACCTGCCGAGAAAGCTCGACCAGCGCCTGTAAGGATCACCACCGATACCTCAGAGTCATTTTCAGCACTCTCCAATGCAGCTAAGAGTAGACGCTGAACATTTTTATTTAGGGCATTCAAGACGACCGGTCGATTTAAGGTAATTGTCCGTATGGTGTTATTGGTTTCAATCAGTACATCATTATCTGACGGTGGTGGAATCGGGATACCATCAGGGGTTTTTTGCCAGTTTTCAGTATTTACATCTTCAGTCATTGAGCAGCCTTACCGTATTACTTGCTATTTAAACCATGGTAGCTGACTTATTTACCATCGTTGAGTGTGATCGCTCGATGTTCTAACATCACTCTCCAGACAGCGGACTGCTAGTTAGCATAGAAAATCTAGTAAGAAGGATAATGAATGATCCAGCAAGAACTCTCACTCGACAATATTGAACGGACTTGGGATCGGATTAAAGACTACGTGTCGGTAACTCCTGCTGTTAGATGGCAGGATGGTGAACTCCTGCGTGAGTTTTCCTCTGAGACTGAAATCTATGCCAAGTTAGAGATTTTTCAAAAAACAGGCACTTTCAAAGTGCGTGGTGCTATGAACTCAATGCTTGATCTCGATGAGGAATCTCTTGGAAGAGGTATCACCGCTGTCAGTGCTGGCAATCATGCCATCGCTTCGGCGTATTGTGCTAATCAACTTGGCACCAGCTCACATATCTTTATGCCCGCTACAGCCAAACCACTCCGAATTCAGAGAGCGAAGGGCTACGGGGCAACAATTACGTTATGTGAAACACAAAGCGAAATGTTTGAACGTGCCGAAATGTCACAAGAAAAAGATGGTCGAACCTTCATACATCCCTATGAGGGACCGCTCACAGTACAAGGCTCCGCAACTGCAGGAAAAGAATTCGCCGGCCAGGTTCCTCAATTAGATGCAATGATCCTACCTGTCGGCGGGGGTGGATTAGCTGCCGGTTTTGGAGCTGCACTAAAACAAATCTGGCCGGACATACTGATATACGGAGTTGAACCTGAAGGTGCAAATACTATGAGTTTGAGCTTTGATGCAGGGACCACCGTCTCTCTAGAAAATGTCCATTCAGTCGCCGACAGTCTTGCTCCACCAAAGACAGAACCATACACATTAGATGTCTGTCGCAACGTGATTGAGGAAATCATTCTTATTGAGGATTCCCTGCTAATCGACGCTATGCGGCTTATTTTCCACGATCTTCGATTAGCAGTCGAACCGGCAGCTGCCGCGACTGCTGCTGCACTCAGAGGGCCACTCCGAGAGAAGCTTTCAGGCGCTCGCGTGGGGACAATTTGCTGCGGCACGAACCTCGGCCTCGAAGATTTTTGGTCTCTCGTAGGATCTTCTTAAGTGCGACCCTTAGTGGTGTTACGAGCTAAATCGATTCAAGCTAAGCCGACAAGATTAACTGCACGATTTTATCTGAAAGAGACTCAGCGCTCGTTCCGTCTGACTGGGGTGTCCTGTTGATTTGAACCGCAACAGCTATTCCAAAATCAGGAATAACAATTAGGTTGGAATCGGCACCCACACTACTCCCAGCATGGGAATGGCTAGTAACTGACTTATCTCGATTCAAGAGATTTTTCTTCTCATTTGTTATCCATCCAAGGCCATAGCCAGCCAGTGCTCCTGCGTCACGATCTTTCGCAGTAGGAGTAATAAGAATTTCTTGCGCCTGGCGAGAAATGTAACGCTGATCATCAAGCAGTAGCCCGATTCTCATCAGCTCCGTTGGGTTACTAACGATACCTCCACCCGCTAATTTTGAACTTAAGTTTACCGGACGTGCGAGTCGCCATTTGTCGCCTTTTGCCTCGTAGTACTGGACCTGATCGGGGTTGTCGAGGGTTACCGTGTCCAGCCTTGTATGAGTTAACTGCAACCAATCAATGAGCTCTGCATTCACCAGCTGGGAAAACGATTTCCCCGAAGCTTCCTCCAATACAAAACTCAGCAAGCTGTATCCGTAAGACGAGTAGTTAAATCCGGTCCCGGGTTCAAAGAGGAGATCATCCTGAGCGAAAATTCTAAGGGAGTCTTCTACGGTACTAAATTGTCTATTCATGAAAAATTCATTCGGGGGCCAAATCCTGAAAGAATATTGATAATGTCTAATACCGGCAGTATGGCTGCCAAGCATTCGAGCAGTAATTCGATCACCAGATGGATAATTTCCCAAATACTGGTTTATAGGTTCATCGAGATCAATAACACCTTGATCAAACAGCCGAGCGGTGATAAACGCTGTTATTGCTTTAGAAACGCTACCAGTACGGTACGCATCAGTAACCTTAGCCGTCCGAACAGTTTCAATATCGGCCAGGCCAATCGCCCCAGACCACACATGAGACTGCTCGATCGAGAAGGAGGCAGAAATAGAGGGCAGCCCATGCTCTTTGGCTGCTTTTTGCAAGACAGACGTCACCACGTGAATAAGTTCATCGTGAGTATTGGATACATATTGATGGTCGACGAATTTTTCATGATTACTTGGGAAAGTTTTCTGTACTGAGGCATAATCCGAAAGACTTACACACACTGCCCCAATCCGCGACCGCAACGAATTCAATAGGTGATGTGAAGTTGAGGTCTGAGGCACTTTACTATCGACTCATGTCCTACCTACAGGTCCTGCCTAAGCATATCGGCGTCCATATGCGCCGTTATATTAGTCTTGATCCTCCACGAATCGACCCATCGCATTTTCGAGGTATATTTTATTCGAACTGTCCATCGCTTCTTTTACCGATAGAAAATCTTTGCTCTCTCTATTCTGGCTAATTTTCGACTTGGCTACTACTTTAGTCACGTCAAATCTAAAGGCCACGATATTCTCGATCATCTGATCCATATAGTCCCGTGGTGCGTCAGCCATTTTCCACTCTTCTTCGCCAAAATAGGTTCGCTCATACTTTTTAGTGAGTTTGCCAACTATCTCGATTTTCTCTTTTTTGGAATGACGAAAATCTAATTCCCCATGGATATGTACAACCTGGTAATTCCATGTGGGTACATGTCGATGGGTCTCGAGTTTTGTAGGGTACAAATTAGGAGATATGTAAGAGTCTTCAGCCTGAAAAATAGCTATCGCATTAGTACCCTCTGCAAACATTTCATGGAGCGAATTTGCTTTAGCCACATGACCAATGTACTGATTTTCTTTATCAAGCATCATGGGAATGTGATTCACTATAAATTCTTCGCCAGAAAAGCAAACTAAGGTGGCTAAAGGAAACTCTTCAACCAGTCTTGCTATCTCCTGTTTGTCATTTTCTGTGAAGTGCTCGGGTACATACATTACACAACTACTTACTTACTTAACCTATCGTCAGATCGGTCTGCGCAAATCATATTAGATTTCACGCACAACACAAGTATCTAGCGATCTCTTCGACTAGTCCTCACAATGATCCTAAGGACGTTCAGAGTAAGAAGAATCAGCCCTACGCTCAAAAAAATGTATGCAAATGGCAAGAACAGGCTGTCCCTGAGTATCCCGTCTGAATCAACATATCCATAAAATATATTCTGAATCAATCCGGATACTATGCCGAGACTGATGAAGACGATCCCTGCTATCAAAAGTTTGGACATAACTTAATATTCATTTCTAGAAAACTAGATGTTACCCTCAGCAGAATTTAACGCAGTTTGTTGATGAGTACATCTTGGACCGAATTTTTGGGGAAAAAATATATGCAGAGATTTTATAAATTTGAGCAGGTATTCAACGTGAGAGATATCGGTGGCTACGCAACATCTACAGGGAAGAATACTCGTTGGAAACAACTATTTAGATCTGCTGAGCATCAGAGAATGTCGCAAGATGAATTAAATAATTTCCAGTCAGAGGTGGGAATCAAAACAGTAATAGACTTTCGTTCGGCGGGCGAGGCGGATGATCCTCGAGGTGTCGGAGCTATTTCTGACGTGGCAATGACACGGCATCACCTCCCGATGGGTGATGCCGATAGTAAACACAAATCGAAACAAACGGGTACCTGGAATCCCGACTATGTGGGGCTGCTTGAAAACCAGAAGGCCAAATGGCTAGAAGCGCTGACTGTCGTCACTGAGCCCGACAATCATCCAGTCCTGTTTCACTGCGTCACCGGAAAAGACCGCACGGGAGTGTTTGCTGTTCTTGTGCTCGGAATCCTTAATGTGTCAGATGAGGACATTCTTTCTGATTACGAACTGTCCCACGAAGGGATGAACGACTTGATTCAGAGTCTCAGAGATCGAGGTGTGATCAGTAGAGATGAGACGCCTAATCCCGGACTTGGCGTTGATGGATCAGCAATGGCATTAGCGATCAAACATATTCATACGACCTATGGAGGGTACCGGGAGTATGCACGTGACTGTGGAGCAGACGACACACTTTTTGCAAAGCTTGAACAGCTTCTTCTCGAATAAGTCAGAACGTTGGAGTTGCTAGTGCTTGTTGCCCAACAATAAAACTATTCAACTATGGGAATCATCACCTGTGTTTCGATTTTTACACCAGATTCAGTTATTACCTTGGCATTTTCGGGGTCACTCATAAACGCTTGCATTGCCTCTAACGACTCAACTTCAAGGCAGACGTGAACCATGTTTGGATTCTGAGCTTCCATGCCAGTGTATACAGTCTCGATACCTGCTTCTTTTCTGGCCGGTTCATGGGCCATAAAAGTACTTTTCCAATGCTCGTAACCGTTTGAAACTTCCATGCTTCCGACAATTTTCATGTAAATAACCTCTCATTCCAATGCAATATAACAGAACAAAATAATCCCTCTGCCCCTCACAATCTAACAGTCGCAAGCCTCACCAACAAAATTTGGGATTAATCTGGAGGAGCCAAGTCATCCTGAATCACTCTGCTAGATAACAATTCTTCTATTTCAGAATCCTCGTATCTATTCAAGTTATTCACAATCTCGAGCGTGTGCTCACCGAAAAGAGGAGCAGGTCTATCAGGCTCAAACGTGGTGTATGAAAATTTCCAGGGTCGTCCGTCCCAACGGTGATGCCCAGTATCAGAATGCACTATGTCAATAAAATATTCTCTATGAAATAGATGCGGGTCAGAAACTATTTCCCAGTTCTGCAAAACCGGTCCGGCTGCTATCTGGTTGGACTGTAGTATCCGTGTGGCTTGGTTATGATCGAGTGAACTGCTCCATTCAGCAATCGCTTGGTCAATCAATGCCTTATGTTTTATTCTCCCAGCTAGTGTGACTAATTCACGTTCTGGAAGTTGAATCGGGTTATCGGGGGCAATCACCGAAAGCAGTCGTTGCCAAGCCTCGTCACTTTCGCAGCTCAAGCTAATCCAAGAATCAAGACCAACTGTCGGATATACGCCGTGAGGCGCCTGCGTTGCACTGAAATTCCCTTGACCGGAGTTCTTCACTCCGCCGATTTGAAAATTCATTATCGATTCCAGGTTAAAAATTATCCCGGATTCTTGAAGTGACATTCCAATAAAATTCGGCCGCTTGGTACCGTGAGTTTGCCTTTCTAGTAGGAGTGCCAAAATCGCAATAGTCCCGTGGCTACCACAAATTGGATCCGCATAGAAAGATCCCGATGAGAACAACTCATCTTGTGAATAGCCGAGAGAAGAGACAAATCCACTCGAAGCTTCAATATTCGATCCATAGGCTATGTATTGCTCCTCCGGACCACCCAAGCCCATACCTGACATCGAGCACATAATTAAATTGGGATTAACAGCCTCTAGAACCTCGTATGACAATCCAAGATTCGGCATCACACGTGGACTATTATTCTCAATGAGCACGTCAGCCTTTTCTACCAATGACACAAACAGTTCTTTGCCTTGAGGCGTAGACAAATCTAATCCGATGCCTTTTTTATTCCTGTTTAAAAGATTGAAGTAAGCAGCCCTATTATGCGCGGTGTTCCACGGCTGCTGGCCGGGGTAAACAACTGCTCGGGTAGCCGGTTTCTTATCAACTTCAATCTTGAGAACCGTCGCACCAAGATCTGCAAGATGTCGACCAGTGAGAGGACCCGCCCAGTTCGCAGTGATTTCTAACACAGTGACACCGCGCAAAGGAGCCTCAGTCGAATCAGGCTGTATTTGTATGGGGGACACTCGGGGCAATTTAAGCCCATTATGTTGCCCTAACCTCGGAGCCTTAGGGGAAATAGTTAGTTCATGATTGGTTAAAGTCCAAGGAGCTCCCGGGATCTGAAGATCTCTGGTCCCATCATTTACTACATGCCAAAACTCCCTAGCTTCGAGATGCGGATGTTTGAGTAAATCATCTGCAGTATTCACTGGTGTAATAGCAATACGAAGTTTCTGGGCCAGATGGTATATATCATTCTTTGACTTATCAGCAGCCCAATCAGAAAAAGCCTGTCGATATTCAGGAACTGCCTCACGAAATTCTTCAAAAGAGTCCAATCTCGAGTCATCCAACAATTCCGGCCGTTCTATCATCAGAAAAAATTCCGGATTGGGTGTCGCCATCCAAAACACATGTCCATCCAGACAAGGCGTTATAGCTGACGCCTTACGGGGAGGAATGACACCTTCGTGAGTCCATGAACTTGTCAGCCACGAGTGCGCATTGAGCAGGCTCTCAAAAGTTGATATCTCGATTTCCTGTCCGCGCCCAGTCTGCTGCGCCGTAAGCAATCCAGCCAGGAGGGAAAGAGCTATCTGCATTCCGGCATGAAGCTCCCCTTGAAACCCGGGAGCCAACAGAGGCTCTCTTTCCGGATCTCCTGAAAAAGACATGTAGCCACCCATGGCGTAATCGACTATCTCACTTGATTTCCAGTCACTATATGGACCGAATTCACCAAAGGGACTATGCCTGGCAACTATCATCCACGGTGCTAACTCCTCGATCTCCTCCCAGGTCAGTTCAAATGAAGCAAATCGAGAAATCGAGTTAGAACTAATTACCGCGTGTGCCCCGACTAGTAGATCAATTAGTTCTTGTTTAGACGATCCCTGTATCGTCTCCAATACCACTGATTCTTTACCCGCATCGAGAGCTAGATGCAGCCCCCCTCGTTCGCCCAATTCCCCACCAATAACTCCTGACGGGAAAGGACCCAGAGTTCGCAAACGAGACCTCTCGGCTCCTTCAATCTTTACCAATCTCGCCCCGAGTAGCGTAAGGAGCCTTCCAGCGTAGGCGCCGGCAACTCCATCCGATAGTTCTAGTATCGTGACACCTGACAGCGGTCCTGTATTTGGCGAATTTTCATTCATAACGTGAAAGACAGAATACATGATGTGACCAAGTGATAGACCAGAACGATCCCGTTCCTAAATCCGCTTACCTTAGGCTCCTACCGTTTCCCCAGATGTTTTGTATAAATGGACCCCCAACAAGCAGGGACGAGGGGTGCAACGCCGGCCTCCGTACCCCTATTATTTTAAAACGTGAAACGATTACTTCTCCTATTGATCCCGCTCCTATTAGTCGTTGGGTGCTCTGACACCTCAGATATTGAAGCACGACCTGATGCAATGTATTCGGGTTATGAATCCGCTGCTCTACCCCTGAGCCG
>CAZSFJ010000008.1:0-22836 GCA_964606125.1 uncultured Dehalococcoidaceae bacterium
TGGCGTCATTGAACCTTCTCTGCGGCAGTGGGTGATCGTTTGGCCTTTAGCTATTTCACCTTGGACTATCCGACAAATAGCAAGTCGACCCAAATGCGGGGATGAATCCAAATTAGTCACCAGTGCTTGCAGTTCTGGAACTCCTGAGTGTGACGGTGCTGGTATATGCGCGAGAAGGAGATCTAGTAGTGGTTCCATACTTGTTCCCAACCGGTTTTGTTCCAGCGAAGCAATTCCAGCTCGGGCACTGCAGTAAACGATCGGGAATTCAATTTGTTCGTCAGTTGCTCCGAGTTCAAAGAAAAGTTCGTATACTTCGTCTATTACTTCACCGACTCGGGCGTCCGCTCTATCAATCTTGTTTATTACTAGGATGATTGACAGGCCTAGCTCTAAGGCTTTTCGCAATACAAACCTTGTTTGAGGAAGAGGTCCCTCGCTTGCGTCTACTAGTAGTAGTACGCCATCGACCATCGCGAGTCCACGCTCAACTTCTCCACCAAAATCCGCATGTCCCGGAGTATCGATAATATTTATCTTCGTATCTTTATGAACTACAGAGGTATTTTTCGCGAGGATGGTAATACCCTTTTCTTTTTCCAAATCCATTGAGTCCATCACTCGATCTACCAGGCGCTTATCGTTGTTTTCACCGGTGGATTGTTGCAGCAATGCATCCACAAGAGTGGTTTTGCCATGATCAACATGGGCAATCATTGCCACATTTCTTATGTCATTTCTCAACATCGTTTAAACCTCGGATGAAATGAGTGCTGTAATATTAAGTTGATATGCGCTGTCTAAAAGCTCTTCCAGTTATAGTCTGTGGACTATCTCACTTGTGTGCAAATCTAGTCGATTGTTTTCCGGTCAAGGTTCATCCAAAACTCGCCTCGCCTGTACACTTACTAGGATTAACGAAAGATTGAGTCAATGGTATTTAAGGCGGTGTTTTATGCGAATCGTGCATACGGTCGATCAGGAATGGGTATCACAGGTTATCGAACCGGCGATAGAGCCTGCTCTGCCTATTATTGATCCTCATCATCATTTTTGGGTTCGAGAGGATGACGCTCAGACCTATATTTTGAAGGACTTGCTTTCAGATTTTGGCGGTCACAATATACGGCAGACTGTTTTCGTAGAATGCAATTCAATGTATCGCGCGGACGGACCGACGCATCTTGCCCCTATCGGAGAGACTGAATTCGTCCAAGGTATTGCAGCTCAGAGCGCGAGTGGTCAGTTTGGCGATGTAAGAGCTGCGGCGGGAATCGTCGGATTTGCAGATCTGACTCTCGGTGATAGAGTTGTTGAAGTCCTTGAGTCTCATTTGCAAGCTTCTGAGAAACGGTTCAGAGGTATTAGGCATCAAGCGAGTTGGGATCCCAGCGATCAAGTACCAAATTCACGGATTGAGCCACCTCCAGGCTTATTCTTATCGAAGGAATTCCGCAGTGGCTTTCAGTATCTTTCCAAATATAATTTATCCTTCGAAGGATGGTTCTACCATCCTCAGATAGATGAGTTAACCGATCTAGCGCAAGAGTTCGAAGACACCACAATTATTCTGAATCATTTAGGTGGCCCACTTGGAATCGGACCATACGCCAATAACCGCTCTGAAGTGTTTGAGACATGGCGTTCGTCAGTTGCTCGACTTGCCGAGTGCTCGAATGTTTTTGCAAAAGTGGGTGGGATTCAAATGCCTCTGAATGGATACGGTTGGCACGAACAGGAGCTTCCCCCCACTTCGGACCAATTGCTTGAAAAGACTCGTGACTGGTACCTTACGATCATCGATTTATTTGGCCCGGAAAGATGTATGTTCGAGAGCAATTTCCCGGTCGATAAAGCTTCGTGCAGCTACTCCGTACTTTGGAATCATTTTAAGAAACTTTCAAGCAATTTTTCGCCTTCTGACAGGGCTAGTTTATTCCATGACACTGCACTGAATGTCTACCGACTTGAGGCACGCTAACCGCTGATGAAAATCGTCAGACTAGTAATTACTTATCAAGTATGTTTGCTTTTACTACTGGGTAGTGCAGCATGCGAGGACTCTGATCAAACTACAGAGTCTGATTTGATCGAACAAGCGCAGATTTCATTTGGTGCTCCCCGCACATTTCGTCTTGGTTTTGGTGATTCGATGACCGGTGTATCAGCCGAGAGAGTTTCTGTAAATTGGGATAAGATGTCCCAAAATGCCGAAGCGATTGTAGTGAACTGGCAGGTATCCACAGACGAATTTTCAGACGATGAATTTTCAGTATCTCAGGGATATGGAGACAGAGTGGTTGCACTCAACACGGAGATATCTAGTAGCGATCTTGACTTAATACTAATTATCGATATTTTTGATACATCAGGAGATGAAATCGGTTTCACTCTCGGGCGCTCAGAGTCCAAGCGGATTAGTGATAATGAATTTTTCCGAGCACTAGATAACGAGCTGAAATTTCTGACTCGGAATATAAGTCCATGGGCGCTCATAATAGGGAACCAAATTAATTTGGCATTCGAGTCAAACCCTGATCTTTATTTTCTGTACGCTGCCGAGTATCCGAGTCTCTATGAAAATGTCAAAGCTATCGATTCAAGTGTCCTTGTCGCCCCTGCATTCGCGTATGAAGAATTTGTTGGTGTTGCCCCTGATTCTGGAGCGCATCCTCCTCGTTGGGAGCTGTTGCGAGATTACGACGACATGATGGATATGTTTGCGATTTCAACTTTCCCTTCATTCGCATATCCCACCGCTTTGTCTATCCCATCGGATTATTATTCCAGTATCGGGCGATACACAGACGCTCCACTGTTCTTTTTGCAAGCGGGTTTTCACGTGGGTGCCGGGTACTCTAGTACGCAAACGACAACGCTTTCTGAGCAAAGACGATATATTGAGCGTTTGTTTGATGAGGCTGACGATTTGGGTGCTGTTCTAGTCTCGTGGTTTTTGATTCAAGATTCTGACCATTTTCCTCGCACATACCGAGTATTGGGTACCACAGGCCTCTACGATATTTCGGGTGATCCAAAGCCGAGTTGGGCTGTTTGGTCGAGGACTATGCGACGACCGATTACGGTCCCGTCTCTGAATTAGGCTTGTATGTTTCGCAGTAGATCGATACTCTCAATTAAATAATTCATAATATCTATTTGGAAAATTTTTGGGGAACAATGAATTCTCAGGCCGACATCGAATCGATTTGCAAGAAGGTTCGTAGAAATATTGTGCAGATGGTTTTTGATGCCAAATCAGGCCATATCGGCGGGTCTATGTCGTCAGTTGAGATTATGGCGGTTCTGTACTCAAAATTTTTATCGTACAGATCTGACGACCCTGGATGGACTAAACGTGATCGGTTCATCATGAGTAAGGGGCATGCCACACCAGTACAGTATGCGATATTGTCACAATTTGGTTATATTCCTGAAGAAGAACTGAAGTCATTCCGACAACTTGGAACTCGTTTGCAAGGACACTCAGTGATTGGGAAGCCACCGGGAGTTGAAAATTCTGCTGGCTCATTAGGAATGGGCCTGTCGTTCGGTCTGGGGCAGCGGCTCGGTCTACAGTTGAAGGGTGTTGATTCCCATGTATATGTTTTGATGGGTGACGGTGAACACAATGAGGGCCAGGTGTGGGAGGCCGTAATGGCAGCCGCTCACCATAAAGTAACTAATCTCATTGCTCTTATCGATCGAAATGGCATTCAGAATGATGATTTTACCTCTAGTACGATGGACGCAGGTTCTCTGGCTGAAAAGTATGAGGCATTTGGCTGGAGGGCGAAGCGTTCAGTTAACGGTCATGATGTGGCAGATGTAACATCAGCTCTAGCTTGGGCAAAAGAGGCATCGGCGAGTGGTCCTGTGGTCGTGCAATTTGACACTGTCAAAGGCAAGGGGGTTTCCTTCATGGAGAACAACCCTGCATTTCATGGAGCTCCACCGAGTGAGGAAGAATTCAAATTAGCAATGTCAGAACTTGGATAAGGTGACGGATGAGGATGATGGATATTCCTAAGGAAGCTGCCACACGAGAAGCATTAGGGCCGGGATTGATCGAAGCTGCCGACAAACAAGAAATTGTCGTTGTCGATGCAGACTTGGGCAAATCCACTACTGCTCGGCAGATCACCGAGTCACATCCTGATCGTTTCATAACTTTTGGGATTGCCGAACAAAACATGGCCTCGGCCGCTGCTGGTATTGCGAGCGTGGGATTCACCGTGGTGGCGTCAACATTAGCAGTTTTTGCTGAACACGCTTTTGATCAGTGGAGAATGTCCGTTGCCCAGCCTAACCTTGACGTAAAGCTATTCGCGTCTCATGGGGGTGTATCGACCGGTGAAGATGGTGCATCTGCTCAGTCCGTTGAGGATGTTGGAGTATTTTCGTCTTTAGTGAATTTCAATGTTTGCGTGCCTGCTGATGTTGTAGAAGCAAAATCCATGGTGTCTACAGCATTGAGTACCTATGGACCATGGTACGTTCGCCTTGGTAGAGCGAAGGTCCCCGTGATATACCCTGAAGGTAGTGAATTTCGGTTGGGTCGGGCAGATACTTTACGGGATGGCTCGGACGTGACAATAGTTGCGTGCGGACTGATGGTTGAGCGCTCACTGCAGGCAGCAGAGATATTGCAGTCAGCTGGAATTTCTGCGCGGGTGATAAATATGTCTAGTATCCGACCTCTTGACGAGGACACACTAATTAAGGCTGCTAAAGAGACCGGAGCGATCGTGGTTGCGGAGGAACATCTTACTCACTCTGGGCTAGGGGCCTTGTGTGCGCAAGTTTTGGCACACGAAGAGCCAGTGCCGATGGAATTTGTAGGTATTGATAACAGGTATGGCGAGTCCGGTAAGTGGTTCGAGGTGCTAGAACTATTAGGTCTTACTCCTGAGGGAATAGTCGCGGCAGCACAAAACGTTGTCGCCCGTAGAAATTAGAATCAGCGTACGATACCGATCTGCTGCAAAAGTGTTAGCCCTCGACTTACCGCTAGATCTGTTTGCCGCTGGTCGATCTCGAAAGTTAAAGCAGCATCAGGGTTGTGGCTAGTAATCTTTTTTTCAAGATCTATGAAGTCCGTGCTTCCCTCCCCAGGTGAGACATGATCCCTGATACCTTTTGTGTCGTGTAAATGCAGGGCGATGAGGTCCCGGCCCGGCCCGTAGGAATCGTCGTCTCCCCACCAAGAATCTAGGTCTACTAGCCCTAATCGAGCCAGTACTTCAGCATGCCCCACGTCATGCAGGTAGCCGATCACTTCGTTGGGATATGGTTTGAGAAGTTCTTCGTATTCACTAGGTAGTGGTATCTCGTGAAAGTGAAGACGATTTTCTATTCCAATTTGTACACCGCGTTTACTCGCAATATTAGCAAGTTGCTCTAAGCTATTTCTAGCAGATTCTAAAAAATGGCCAGCAATTTCGTTTCGTGCAGAATGAGCACTTGTGACGAGTTGCGAGACTTTTTCCTGTTTCGAAAAGCTATCAGCTGAGAAGAAATGCCTCAATTGTTTTTCCTCAGTGAGCATGCCGCCTCCCACATGCCCTAGGTGTACTACGACATGATTAGCGCCCGTATCAGCCGCTAATTCAATCGAATCGATGTGGTCACTAACAGTTAAAGCTCGTTCCTCGGGATCCAGAGAAGCTAAATTGAGTCCTCTATTCTCTCCTCGACCGCCGTGGATTTTCAGTGGTGCCGGGCCATGCACGCCGAGAACTGGGAGTAATGCGGATTTTTGTAGCTGCTCGATATCACTTTTAGTCATACTGTGATTTATTTCGATTGCGGTGTACCCAAGCTCTCTGGCTACCTCAACGAAAAGACTCATATTGTTTTTGAATCTGTCCTGTATCGCCCACATCGTGGAAAGAGCCGTGACGGACTGCCGTTTGTTGTTCAAAGATTCTTCGCCTCGACGGTTCGAGTGAGTAGGTCATCAACTTCAGGAAGAATACTGTCATAGCTGAAATGTCCAACTAGTTCAGAGCCTTGTTTTAGATTTACACCAGTGGGCCCGCACCAGAGCCCGATGTCAGCATCATCTGTTTCACCTGGCCCATTAACTCGACATCCCATCACGGCGATAGTTATATCCTCTTCAGACGCATACTCAGCTAGTTTCTTGACGTCCTGAGCGAGCTCGATGAAGGCTTCATTTTCCACTCGCGAGCAGGACGGACATGAAATGATGTTAAGGCCACTATCAAAATTATCGGGAACTGATCTGAATCGGCCATTTGAGATATCATCGAGAATTTCACGTCCTGCTAGAACCTCATTACCTTTATCTGCGAAGGGTACCGTTAGTGACACTCTTATAGTGTCCCCAATTCCTTCACTTATTAACTGTTCGAAAGCTAACCGAGTTTTAATGATTCCGTCCGGTGGCATGCCTGCCTCTGTAACCCCCAAGTGCAGCGGAATATGCGGCCGTTCTGAGGCAAATTTCCGATTTCCTTCCACCACTTTTTTCCAGTCTGAGTCTTTGAGCGAAACTACGAATCGATTGAAACCCAATTTTTCCAACATGTCACAATGTTCGACTGCACTCTGAACCATGGCACTGATATCATCGTCACCAAATTTAGCTGAGAGCCTTGGATCAACTGATCCGCAATTAACACCAACCCGCAGTGCCACATCGTGAGCTTGAGCAATTTCTACCAGGAAGGCCACTTTGTCCTCGGTACTTTTATTTTTTTCGTGATGGTGCAAATGTCCCGGGTTGTATCTAATTTTGTCGACGAATGGGGCGACGTCACGAGCTAATCTATAATTTTCCTGCAGATCTACCGATAAATTCGGGTTCAAATGGCTTGTCGCATTCCTCACCTGTGCCAAGGATTCCACATCTGACTTGGAATCGACAGCTACTCTGATTAGGTCAGCTCCAGCCTGGGACAGTAATTGTACCTGCTGGATAGTAGCTTCGATATCTTGGGTGCGAGTAGCGCACATCGATTGAATCGCGATCGGATTGTTATCTCCCACTACTATGCTGCCAATTTTGACAGGGAGAGTGGGTTTCCGACGACTAAATGGGGAGTCAGTTCGAGTCATGATTGTTGTAAAATCCGTTCGCCAGTCTAAATAGCCATACCTTACTTTCTATTCTATTATCGTTTGTTAATTTAGCCGCTAATTATCTGGGTTATATCCCTCCATGTGATGACGATGACTAACATAATAAATGCAGCAAAACCAAAAAAATGGACTAGGGATTCTTGTCTGGGGTCAACTCGTTTACCGCCCCGTAACAGTTCTATGCCCACAAATAATATGCGTCCCCCATCCAGTGCAGGGAGGGGTAATAGATTAATTATTCCAAGATTGATTGAAAGCAGCGCTGCTAGTTCTAGTAGAGGTGAAATCGCTTTTTGTGTATCAGGTGCGGCTGCTGCGACATCACCGGTTGCCTTAGCGATACCAACCGGTCCCATAAATTGAGGCCTGTTCCCGGCAAACCAACCAAATATTTCATTCCGCGTGAGTAACAATGTGTCCAGAGTGAGTCGAGTACCGTGACTGATGGCAGCTATGGGATTTTTAGAAACCGTTTCAGTGAAAGGCATGCCATCCGCTAAGTTAATTGCACCCGGTTGATAGGTGATGGTGATGCCGGTTGGACCCTGACCCTCTGGTATTTGTCGTCGTGCTTCTACTGGTAGTGCGAGAACTTCACCAGATCGCCTTACCGTTAAATCTAGTTCGCTGCCACTGTATATTCTCACCAGGCGCGCGGCTTCCTGTAAATTATGAGCGTCTCTCCCATTGATGGCTAATATCAAATCTCCTTCTTCGACTCCGGCGCTATCCGCAGGTCCGTTTGGTACTATACCGGCAACAACAGCTCTCCCTTCGGCAACTTCATGAGGGATGGTCAACGCTATCGCAAACAAAACAATAGGTACGACTAGATTGGTCATACCACCCGCAGCGAGAACTACGAGTCTCTGCCAAGCAGGTTTTGCTGCGAATGAATCCGAAGAAGTATTATGTTCCTCGCCTTCCATCTTCACATATCCACCTAGAGGCAGGAAGTTGAGTGAATACCGAGTTCCACCGCGTTCGATACTCAGTATTTTGGGGGGCATTCCAACCGCAAACTCTTCGACCCGAATATGGAAAAGCCTAGCAGTCAGGAAATGAGCAAGCTCATGCACAAAGACCAACCCACCCAGAATAAGAAGAAAAATTAACGCAGATCTGGCAATTGGGTTGCCGTTCCATGTTAGCCATGCAACTAATACAACAGTGCCCAACAGAAAAACTAGTTTAGCCATGTTCCTGGAAGAGCTATTCAAAAACATGTTGGGTATTATCTGCTCCCTCTTCAGTTCTAAAGTCGGTTCAATTGAAACTATTTTCGTCCAACAAGATTATTCACAAATTGTCGACCCCAGGCTTCAGCATCAAGACTATCATCCAGCGTCGGACTGGATATCGGATTGTGCCGATTAAGGCTTTCTTGGAGGAGTACAGGGATTTCGGTGAAGCCAATATGACCGTCGAGAAAGGCTTGTACCGCTGATTCATCAGCTCCTGCGACAGCGGCCATCGAAGTGTCATTTTTAGCTCCGGCATCTAGAGCGACCTGCAGAGCTGGATAACGCTCAGTTTCGATTTCTTTGAAATTCAAAGATTGTTGATGGGCGAGGTCCAAGGGGGCAGCCGGCTCATTATTAATTCTGTCAGGATATGTGATAGCAATTTGAATCGGTAGTTTCATATCAGGATCGCCTAGTTGTGCTTTTACCGAACCATCGACAAAGGTCACTAAACTGTGAACAATACTTTCACTGTGCTGAAGAACTTTGATTTTGTCGAGGGTAATGTCAAATAACCACTTTGCCTCAACTACCTCAAGCCCTTTATTAAATAAAGTGGCGCTGTCAATGGTAACCTTTGGTCCCATGGTCCAAGTGGGGTGTTCGAGAGCCTGTTTCGCGGTTACGTTAGCCAGTGTTTCCAAATCGTAGTCTCGAAATGCTCCACCTGATGCCGTCAGAATTAATTCTTTGATCGACTGTGTGTTTTCGCCCCAAATACACTGCCAAAGCGCGGAATGTTCAGAGTCGACTGGAAGTAACTTCGCCCCAAGTGGCTCTCCCTGGACCAGTGCATCGATCACCGCTTGGCCACCAACGACCAGAGATTCTTTATTTGCGAGTGCCACCCGTTTCCCAGTTTCTAGAGCGATTATCACGGATCTTAGACTTGCCAGTCCATTGGAAGCCACCACTAACACATCAATGTCAGCACTAGCAGCAATTTCTTCCGGGGGGCAAAGTTTTGTGTCTTTACCTGAGACTATTGTGCCTAATTTATCGAGTTTAGATTCATTGGAAATCCAAGCGTAGTCTGGCTTATATAGATCAATTTGTTCTGCTAGTTTTTCTACATTATTACCCGTGGCAAGAGCCGCAACCGTACATGAAATATTGGAGGACTGCAGTTGGCCGATCACTTCAAGTGTTTGAGTACCGATCGAACCGGTGGATCCAAATATCCCAACTCTGACTGTTTTATCCCACATACTTCTCCTAGAATCTGTTCTTATCACCTTAGCAGCACTTGACACCAATAAAGCACCATAGCCACAAAGATCGAAGAATCAGTACGATCAAGTAACCCGCCGTGCTCAGGTATTAAATTAGAAAAATCCTTGATCGATAATCGACGTTTTATAGACGACTCAACGAGGTCACCAAGTATCGTGGCTGCAGATAAAACCATACTCAGAACGATAGAGATAATCCATGATAGCACCAATAGATCCGTGGACCTTATTAATATGAATCCTGCTGCAGCGCCTAACATTAATCCACCGATTGCTCCTTCCCATGATTTGTTGGGGGATACGGTAGGCCACAGTAGATGTTTCCCAAACCGACTCCCAACAAAGTATGCAGCGGAGTCAGTCACCACCACGATCGTAATCAGTAGTAGAAGGAGGTGGACACCTTCAAGCTCGGACTTAAGCAGGAATATATGACTGGGAAGCACAGCGGTGTATAAAATTCCAAAAATAAACTGGTTGAAATTCTTCAGCCAAGTTGGCCTGGTCGATGTTTTCAGTACGAGACCAGTCGTCAGTAGTAGCCCTAGGAGAATTATTAGACTAAATTCTTCTAATTGAGACTGTATTAGTGTGGTGATGAGTAGATTCAGCGACAATCCCAATAGCGCAATACGTCTGGGCATAATGGGGAAAGCCGCCCTGTGGAATTCATACATCAAAGCCAGAGAGAATATCTGTATCAATGCACCAAAAATATTTGAAGGTAGTGCTGTTAATCCCAGAGCTAGAATAAGCAGGATAGTACCAATCAGTATTCTCGTGATCGAGAAGTGCGGTGATTTTCCCTCTTGCATCACTATTAGTTCGGATTTATCTAGATTCAGTGGAGGAGATCATAGTTTCTGGAACAAGCCCAAAAGTTCTTTGGGTCTGAGCATATTCTGAAAGGGCAGCATCTACGTCTTCCGCACCAAAATCCGGCCAATAGAGTTTTGAGAAATATATCTCGGCATAGGCGACTTGCCAAAGCAAGAAATTAGATATGCGCCGAGAGTTTCCGGTTCGTATCAGGAGGTCGACTGCGGGGAGATTTGCAGTTTGTAACAACGATTCAAAAAGAGATTCAGTGATCTCCTGGGATGGGATGTCTCTCTCTATGGCTTCACGGACCGCATTCACTATTTCAGCGCGAGCACCGTAGTTAAAGGCAAGATTGAGAATCATTCCGCGGTTTAATCTCGTTTTTGCTACGGCAGATTCCACTTTGTTGACCAACCAGTCTGGTAAAGCCTCAATCTGGCCTAGGTGCTGTAATCTCACGTCTCTATCATGAAGTTCATCTAAGTATTGATCAATGAAATGACCACCTAATCTAAAAATCGCATCAACTTCAAATTGAGGTCTACCCCAATTTTCCGTAGAAAATCCGAATAATGTGACTACAGGAATCTTGTGGTCGCCGAGGCGCTGTATCACCGGCCTGATTGATTCAGCTCCAGCTCTGTGCCCCTCCTTACGTTCCAAACCTCGTTCCTCAGCCCAACGGCCATTTCCGTCCATAATAATAGCCACATGCTTCGGGAAATTGGTTCTCTCAGTTTTATCAGCTTCTGTCATTAGATTAGAAAATTCGAACGATGGATGTTGAAGTTGTTGTATATATGTATTTGATACATTTAACTACTATATTTCAAGGAGCTCTTGCTCTTTTTGACCGATTTTGTTATCAACCGAAGAAATATATTTTTTTGTGAGCTGTTCTATTTCTTGTTGTGCTCGTCTCTCTTCATCTTCTCCTATCCCGTTACTTTTGTTCAATTTTTTAAGATCATCATTGGCCGCTCTGCGTGACCCTCGGATAGAAATACGACTCTCCTCAGCCTTCTGCTGAACCTGTTTCACAAGATCTTTGCGACGTTCCTGAGTTAACGCGGGTATGGGTAGTCTCACCACTTTGCCATCGGTTGAAGGAGTGATGCCAAGATCTGATATCTGTATGGCTTTCATAACAGCATCAACCGTCGACGGGTCGTATGGCTGAATCATAATTAACTGTGCCTCAGGAACTGAGATCGATGCAATTTGCTGCAATGGGCTCACACTTCCATACACCTCTACTGATAAGTTTTCGACAATAGCCGGGCTTGCTCTCCCCGTTCTAATTTGAGTTAAGTCACGCTCCAGTGCGTTGACTGCACTGTCCATTTTCTCCTCGGCCGTAAATATTAAATCTTCTGTGGTGGTGTCAGACATCTAGAGCTCACTTAATTGCTAAAGTACATCTTAACTCACACTAAATGACAAATGGTTCATCCGCATCATTAATAGTGTATGGGTTAGCTACCGATTTCAAACCTCGAAAATCGTGTAACGCGAATGTTCTCACCTGTTTTTGCAATAGCGTCCTGAACCATGTCACCAATAGTTTTGCTGCTATCACGGATCGATGTCTGATTTAGAAGCACTAGCTGATCCAGATCACCTTCGGCGTCTTCCGAGAGCTCGTCAGCACTTACCACTGACGGATTCATTGCAGCGACTTGCATAGCAATTTCACGGGCAAGTTCTTGGAATTCATTAGTCCTCGCCACGAAATCTGTTTCGCAATTAAGTTCAACCATTGCGCCAATGCGACCTCCACCTTTGCCAGCTGGGTGTGTGTAAGCCGAAACTATTCCTTGGTTGGTCTCCCGATCTGCTCTCTTAGCCGCACTTGCCAATCCCTGCTGTTGGATAATTGCCTTTGCCGCTTCGAAATCACCACTTGCGTCTTCGAGCGCGCGTTTGGCGTCCATTACTCCAGCACCAGTAGCCTCACGAAGCGCCTTAACATCCGCAGTAGTTACCATTCTATGAACCTCCTGAATTGCCGAAATGACCTTTAAAGCATTGGCTTTATTAGCTAGCTTCTGTTGATTCCTGGTCCGTAGTTTCGTCAGCAGCGGTGTGTGCCGAAGCAGCAAGATCGGCATCATATTCTTGTTCGATCTCGCCGACCGCTACACCTTCAATAATAGAATCTGCCACACTAGATGTAATAAGTTGGATTGCTCGTAGCGCATCGTCATTAGATGGAATCGGGAAATCTATATTGTCAGGGTTGGAGTTCGAATCGCACAGGGCGACAACTTTTATCCCAGATCTATTAGCTTCTTTAACTGCAATTTCATCGAGTGTTGGATCTACTATGAATACAAGACCCGGCGTCCGCTCCATATTCTGCATTCCAGAATAAAATCGTTGCATTCTCTCAAAATTTTTCTGCTTACCAACTAGCTCACGTTTAGTGAGACCAGATGATGATTTGCGCTGAGCGTCTTCCTGACCTTCGCCGCCTGCTTCAGTCGATATCAAATCAGTATTTTCTTCGAGATTAGCAGCAATAGAATCTACTTCTTCTGACAGCTCGATAAATTTATTGATACGCTCATGAATGGTCGCAAAATTTGTCAAGGTTCCACCCAGCCAGCGGGTTGTTACGAAGGGCATGTTGCATCTCGTGGCCTCAGTCTCAATTATTGTCCGGGCCTGCCTTTTTGTACCGACAAACAATATCTGGTCACCACTTGCAGCTGTTTCTCGAACAGCAGCGAGCGCTTCCCCGAGAGCTTTTACGGTTTTCCCAAGGTCAATGATGTGAATTCCGTTGCGGGCACCGTAGAGAAAACGATCCATTTTCGGGTTCCACCGTCGAGTTTGATGTCCGAAGTGGACACCCGCCTCAAGTAGATCTCGCATTGTCACAGTCGCCATTTACAACAGTCTCCTTTGAATTGGTCACTTTGAATGTTACGTGACTAATCGGTTTTAGAGCAAACCGGCCTAAAATGGCCGGAGGAACAGTATCTCTTTTAATTCAAGTAATGGCTAGTGGGTAGGGGATTTTTCCCCAGACTATATGCAGATATGATATGAAGCTGAGGATTTAACGATGCCCAAATATGATTACCACTGTGATGCTTGTGACAAAACCTTCGAACTAAAACTTCCCTTCGGTTCGTCTATTGAACAAACTTGCCCAAAGTGTAACAGCGATGCTAGACGACTGTTGACTCCTCCGGCGCTAGTTTTTAAAGGCTCTGGTTTCTATAAGACGGCCGATCGGGGTGACAGTAGTTCCAAAGGTTCTAGCGTAGACACTGAAACCCAATCGGCAGCCACTAGTTCGGCTGATACCGGTTCAAAAGAACCTGCGAGTAGTAAGGCTTCTGAGTCAACTGACAAGGAATAGGTATGCGAGCGGTCTTGCAGGCAGTATCTCAGGCCACAGTGTCTGTGGATGGGGTTATCGAATCTCAGGTAGATCAGGCTCTCTTGGTTTATTTGGGTATCAGTGAGACGGATACTGATGAGCTTTTGGCCAAGTTTGGCGTAAAGGTAGCTAACCTAAGAGTTTTTCCTGATGAGTCTGATAGATTAATGTATTCATGCCTGGATCTCGAGGCTTCCATATTACTCATCCCAAATTTCACTCTTATTAGCGATGCTAGAAAAGGTAGGCGGCCAACGTTTTTCAAAGCAGCGGAGCCAGCTGTTGCGGAAGCTCTGTTTAATGGACTAGTCAATAGCCTGGTGCTTTTAACTCCGACATTGAAAACCGGTGTTTTTGGCGCTGATATGACTGTGGAGGCAACGGTCCGCGGTCCACTGAATCTTGTAATTGATGATCAAGATTTGCTGTGATAGGCCGAGATATGGCAGCTTACGTTTTAAACACTAAGCTTAATTGTACGGACATAAAAGCCGGTTTAAAGTGAATTATCGGAGTTTAGTACGGATGTACATGAAATTATTAGGTCTCACATTTGGATTATTGTTGATTTCCTGTAGCGGCGGGACCGATACGATCGATACTTTGCGTGAAGAGAACACACTTTTACGGTCAGAGTTAAAAAACTTGGAAGTCGTTATCAGAGATAATTCGGCGTCAGATAGTGCGTTGGAAACCGAGTTACGGTCGAATCTTGATTCCATATTGTCTAGGTTGGATGATGCTCAATTACAGCTAGAAGTAATGGCTACTTCGCATCATAACGCTGATGAACTTTCTACCCAGATAAACACTCAATATGGGCGGATTCAGGATCAACAAGTCCTCATTGACCAACAGACGTCTTTGGTCAATGCTCAGACAGAGTCCATTGCTCGGATCGAGGAAGCTATACAGGAAGTCAAAGCTTCGCTGGAATTGCAGAGAAACAGAAATTCCAATCTTACCGACAAGATTGAAACTCAACGTGAAATCAGTAGCACTCTTGAGAGAGAAATTGCAGCTCAGAAAACTCAGGATGAAGAACTAATAAAACAAATCAAAAATCTACCCGTGAAGGCGTGCAAAATTCAAGATGCTACTAAGGCTCTGCGCGAAGTCACCTTCAAGGTGGAAATTACCAACTTCTTCTCTACGTCTACCGGCTCAGCATTCTATATAGGGGATTCTGACTTTGTCACGAATGAGCATGTGGTGCGAGGCTATAGCTCAGTAAACCTAACGAACGGTGAAGTTCAATATAGTGCTGTAGTCATTACCACCGACATATCCAGAGACCTCGCCCTTCTGCGTATCGCTGATTCTTCTGCGATGGGTCAACCGGTAACCTTGAAAAGTGTCACAGATGAAGATACTGGATCGGAAATTGGTGTAGCAGGTTTCCCGAAGGGGTTAGGGGCGGTACCGTCAGTCACATATGGAGTTATATCCCGAGTGTTCGTCCAGAACTCGGTCGAGGAAATTCAGACGGATGCAGCGATTAGTCCAGGAAACAGCGGAGGCCCAGTGTTCAATTCCTGTGGAGAATTGGTTGGCGTTGTGACATCAAAACTCACCGGTGCAAGTATTGAGGGCTTAGGATTTGGTGTCTCAAGTGACACGCTATCTGATTTTTTGCTATCAGCTGAAAATCGTGGCTTTCGTTAGTGAATAAGTAGCTATCGTTCGATCGGAATAACCGTTTCTCCTTTGCCGATAAGATCTTGGATCAAGTCGGCAATTATGAGATATTGGTCTTCACGCTCATAGGGTATGACCGTCCCGTCTCGCTGTGCGGGTTCGCTTTTCGTCTCGCTAATGGTCAGTCTGAGCGATACTGCATTTACCTCTTGAATTCCGTGTTTTTCAAACAAATGTTTATAATGGGACAGGATATTCCTGTTAGAAAAGTGATCGAGAATAATCACGCCATACTGTGCTCTGAGAGCCGCTGCAGCCGTGGCCGTGGCGCCTTCCATTCCAATTTCGTGCTGCTGGGTTAGTATTTTTTCTGTTTGATTGTCTGGTTGTAATCCTGAGTAAATAAAGTTCTTGAAGTCTAATACTTCGATAAGGAACATCCTGTCGAAGCGATCGCACAGTGCTTCGGCAACTAACCGATAAAATGGAGCTGAGTCTCCTGAAATCAGAAGTACTTTTTGCAAAGTTTCCGCCTAATGAATCTCTATATCTAGTGAGATATCGGTAGCCCTAACTGAATGTGTAACTGCACCCACAGAGATGATATCAACGCCTGCTTTCGCAACGTCTCTGATTGTCTCACTATTTATGTTTCCAGAGGCCTCAAAAAGGACTTCACGCCCAACATTTGTCTGCCTCAACTCGGCGATTATCTCTTTCATTTCAGTAGGTGCCATGTTGTCGAGCATAATTATGTCTGCTCCACCTAAGTACGCTGCTGAGGCAAGTTCTTTAGTGTCAGCCTCGATTTCTATTTTGAGTAGGTGGTGTGAATTCTGTTTAATGCGGTCTATCAATTGCAGCAAAGACAGGTCTCTCATACTAGCTGCCTTTATATGATTATCCTTAATTAATATGCCATCTTGTAGGTTGTCTCGATGATTTTTACCACCGCCACAACGGACTGCATAGCGCTCAAGATTCCGTAAACCAGGAGTTGTTTTTCTAGTATCAACAACGACCGTATTTGGAAATTCTTCGATTGATGAAACCAAATAATGGGTCGCAGTGGCAGTACCAGATAACCGTTGTAGGAGGTTTAGTGCCACCCTCTCTCCTGATAGTATCGCTGACAATTTTCCCTCTATGCGCGCAGCGGAACGACCTGCCAGCACAAAGTCGCCGTCGTCAACGAGGGTGGTCACGACGATGTCAGCGTCAAGCTGTTGGAAGGCCGATGCTACGCACTGCAGTCCGGCTACCACTGCAGCTTCCTTGTACCAAATAACTCCGACTCCTTGCTGCTCGGGATCCACAGATGTTGCTGTTGATATATCCAGATGCGCTCTGTCTTCATCTAGCGCTTTGCTCACGATTTGATCTACGAGGTCAGCATGCGGAGGGTGCAGTTCCATTACTATTCCCTTTCGGTTATTCACTTTCATCGTATTTATACAAGAGATGAGTTCTCCATGTGTCGTCTTGGTGAGGGTAATCAGATCGGTAATGGGCCCCTCGTGATTCGGTCCTGCGGATTGCAGCATCAATCATAATTTGTGAGACGATGAGTAGGGAATTGGTTTCATACCCAGTCCTACTTGCGTCAGAATGAAAGCATGAAGACAAGTCTTTGATTTTTCTATGTGCATACTCTAAATCGATCTTGGTTCGTACGACTCCGACCTTATCCCACATAGTCTTTTGAATAGATTCTCTAATCTTTTGAGCATCAATATTTCCAGATGTAGTTGGCTTCTGTAGAGTTAGGGGTATTGGCCGGGTATTATCCTCTATCTTTAATGAATCTGCGTTGCCGGTCTGAATTTTTTCAATTGCTCGGTGAGCGATGATTACTGTCTCGAGCAATGAATTACTTGCCAGTCTATTTGCACCATGTACGCCAGTGCATGCGGTTTCACCAATGGCAAAAAGGCCTGGGACAGATGTTTCACCATCGGTATTTGTGAATAAACCACCCATCAAATAATGTGCCGCTGGCGATACAGGAATTAAGTCTTTGGATATGTCAATTCCCGACTCGGCGCATGACGAACTGATTTGGGGGAATCTTGCCATTAACCATTCAGCTGAATTTCCGGTAGTGGAACTTCGAATATCCAGCCACGCGTGCTGAGCGCTTTCATCTCGACACTCTTCGATTATTGCTCGAGCGACAATGTCTCGGGGCGCTAGGTCCATGTCAGGGCTATATCTTGACATAAATCTTTGGCCTCGGTTATTTAAGAGTTGCGCACCGTCCCCCCTCAATGCCTCTGAAATCAGAAAAACAGGCCGTTCGGGGAGTACCAAAGCTGTGGGATGGAACTGGGTGAACTCCAGATCAGTCACTATAGCACCAGCTGTGAAGCCGAGCGCGATGCCGTCACCTGTCGACACTTCAGGGTTGGTTGTGACCGAATATGCTTGTCCGGCCCCACCGGTTGCAAGCATTATATTCCTGGCGTAGATATTTTCCTCGATACCAGTTATGAGATCTAAGGTCCTGATTCCAGTAGCCCTCGTTTTTGAATTTTCATGGCGTACGACAATTTCGAGCGGGATGGTGTTTTCCTTGATATTGAAACTTTCTTGCGCGAGTTTAGCGAGTGAAGATTCAATTTCGAGGCCAGTTCCGTCCCCTCTTGCATGGAGGATTCGAGGCTCTGAATGGGCGCCCTCTCTGCCGAGACTAACCATGCCGTTGCTTGAGTCAAACTGTACACCGAATCTGTTTAAATCATTGATCCTAGAAGCTGCTTCGAAGCACAGTATGCGCGCCGCTTTTTCGTCTACAAGACCGTTTCCTGCTGCGATAGTGTCTTGTAGGTGTTTCTCCGGACTGTCACCGGCACCAACTGCAGCTGCAATACCACCCTGAGCATATTTTGTTGATGCTTCGTCGACATTTGATTTCGTGATTAATAGGACTGTCAGCCCCGCCTCGTTTGCTCTTATGCTGGCGTACAGTCCAGCAATCCCAGAACCTACGACAATGAGATCATACATTTTTAGTCCGAACTAACCGTTTACGCTGTTAATGCTAGAGACGGAATTACTTATTTCATTGCAAGCATGCGATTTAGTGCAACACGAGCAAAAGATTGGGTTTCCTGATCGACCCTGATGACATTGCGAACATCACCTTCCACGAGTCCCTCAAGCACCCATGCTAAATAAGCTGGATGTACCCTGTACATCGTTGAGCAGGGGCACACCACCGGGTCCAAACAAAACACAGTTTTATCAGGATTTTCCTTGGCCAAACGTGATACTAGGTTAATTTCTGTTCCAACTCCAATTACTGATCCTGACTCCGCATTTTCTACATATTTCGCAATGAAGGCAGTAGAGCCATTTGCATCAGCAGTTTGCACAACATCATATCTACACTCTGGGTGGACCACGATTTGGACATCTGGAAATTCTTCTCGTGCATCTTCTATTTGCTTCAAAGTAAATCGCTGGTGCACTGAGCAGTGACCCTGCCAAAGGATTATTTTGGACTCGTTCAAAGCAGTTTGGTCAATGCCACCCATAGATCCAGTTGGAAGACGCCAGTTCCACAGCACCATATCTTCTAGCTCGATACCCAAGTTATGCCCCGTATTTCTTCCTAAATGCTGATCCGGGAAAAAAAGGACTTTTTTACCTCGATCAAATGCCCAGCTCAAGACCTTTTCTGCATTCGATGAAGTGCAGACTATTCCATTATATTTTCCACAGAAAGCCTTTAAGCTTGCCGTCGAATTCATATAAGTAACTGGTATAACATCGCTTGTTTGTCCTAAAAAAACTTCGAGTTCTTCCCAAGCGTTAATTACATCATCTTCGCGAGCCATGTCAGCCATAGAGCAGCCAGCTTCAATGTTCGGGAGGATAACCTGTTGATGGTCTGCAGAGAGCACATCTGCCGCTTCGGCCATAAAGTGGACTCCGCAAAAGACTATATATTTGGAATCTTGCCGTTTCGCAGCATATTCTGCCAGTGCAAAAGAGTCACCAATATCATCGGCAAACTGAATTATGTCTTCTCGCTGATAGTGATGGCCAAGTACAGTCACTTCTGACCCTAATTTAACCCGCGCGGCCTCAATTCGTTTAGTAAGTGTTTCAGAGTTTAATTTCCAGTAGGACTCGGGGATTTCTGCTTGCCAAGTTGGAAAAGATACCTCCTCGGCAAGTGGCAGGGTTTCTAAATTGAGATCGGTCTCGCATTGCAGTTGTGATACCGGGTAGTAGGGGTTTGGTTTCGTGACGGCAGACATAATTTTCTTATCCATTCTATCTTTGCGTATCATGTACGCAAAGTATCTGGATAAGTAGGTTAAAAGCTCAACTCTTGCCTGTCAAGTCTTACTAGACTTGGACTGGCGCTATCTCGGCAATCCCAGCCATTAGTTCTAAGGCCTCGGTTTCTTTTGTATTTACAGTGAGTCCCGTAATCCCGGAATCTGCCCAGACCTTGAAGCGTTCCTTGATCCGTTCCTTGGAACCAACTAGTGATCCTTCATCACAATATTCGTCAGGAATTTCTTCGAGCGCTTCTGCCTTTCGCCCTGCAAGATATAACTCTTGGATTCGTTCTGCTGTTTCACCGTATCCTCGAGCGATCATTTGCTGCTTGTGGAAATTCATATTTTTGTGTCCCATACCTCCAACGTAGAGAGCTATTCCTGGCTTCATAGCTCTGAACGCAGTTCGGACATCATCGGTGATATTGACGGTGACACTCGCCTGAAATTCAAACGAATCCCACCATTTACCGCCGGTCTCACTGCCACCCGCCCTTCGGAAACCGTCTTCGATTTGCGATCTATATTCAGGCATCCGATTGGGTACAAATCCTAGTGGAAGGACTCCATCACAGAGTTCACCGGCTAGGCGAAGATTTGCGGGTCCACCGGCTCCCAACCATATAGGCATGTCAGGGTTAGTGTGGAGAATAGACTTTAGAGGTTTGCCAATCCCGAGAGCTCCTTCACCATGGAAAGGTAGAGAGATTTGTTTCCCCTCGTGTCGAACTGGCTCTTCTCGAAGAGATATTTTCCTCATGATGTTGATGTAATCCTTTAACAAGTAATACGGTCTCCCCCACGGCCTCCCATACCATCCCTCTACGATTTGGGGCCCCGATACTCCGAGTCCAGCGATCGCCCTTCCTCCTCCGGCGAGAGCATCGAGGGTTTGCATCTGCATTGCGGTCATAGCTGGCGTACGGCCTGCTACTTGAATAATTCCAGTACCAAGTCGAATATGTTTTGTGTGTGCAGCAATATAGGCTAGGGGAGTTATGGCATCCGAGCCGTAGGCCTCTGCCGTCCAGAGTGAGTCATACCCTAGTGCTTCAGCCTGTTGGATGAAATCCATGGGGATACTGAGGCTTGGACCTGAATAACCTATTGATATACCGAGACGCATTATTGACTCCTAACTCACGCGAACCGTATTAGCTCGCTGTTGAACTACCTCGGGATATGATAGTCGAGAGTTCCGACTTTAGGATGCACTAAGAGATATCTGTTCCGCCAAGATTTTTGCGCATACTTCTGTTGTGGGATCTGACGGATCAAAGACAAGAGTTAACCCTGCGTTGTTTGATATCGCTGCAAGCCAGGGCACCAGTGAGTAATTACTTTCTAGTTCCTCTTGATACCGCAACGCAAATTCTAATTCTGAAATTTCTTTACTTATCAGCAGACTGGATAGCTCGACAGAAGCTGCTAGGTTGGGGTCCCATTGATCAACTTCTTCTTTTGCCAGTAACCCAGGCCATTTCCTAGCTACAAGCACTCGGAGCGAGCCAATATCAGGGACTTCTAGAAGACTAAATATTGTTAAGTTCATCCTGTTGCTTTACGCACTATGAAGTCGCTAATTTCTCCAGTAATTATAGCTTCAAGCTATGTCTCGATGGTGAGGCTTTTGAGTACTGTCCAGTTTTCCGGGCACGTACATGAATCGTGGTCATTGATAATTCTGATCCTCTCCATTGGATCCCCAGCAGGATATTTATCACCACCACCAAAGTAAAAAGAAACGCTATATGCCAACCGGAATCACTATTGTTCCAGTTTGACGCTGTAATAAACTCTTGTATTTGTTCCAGAGCACTTAGGTCCATATTTCCCCCATCGCCATGAAATAGTAGAGACACAGTAGCCTCCACTAGTAGTATTAGAACATATGTTCTATTTTAGCGCAAACGGGTGAGAGTAAGTTGCAGTTAAAGTTCTTTTATAACCATACCTTGCGGGGACCAACGCCAAGTCCGGAATTTGATATTTTTGATGTTAGCGGAACGAGCGTAATCTTTGGCCCGTGCGCCGAGGCCTGCTGGCACATAAAGGTAGAGAGGACAGTTTTTGTTTTCATATAGTGCCCAGACATAGTCAGCTTGCTCGCGTGTTACGGTTTCTCTTGATTCTATTTGGGCAATAGCAATTGGATAATTTCCCGGCTCAATCACGGTAACGATGTCAGGGAATATCTTTTCGCCGGTTCCTCGGGGTTCAATTCCAAAGCTTGGTTCAGGGCAATTAATGTAGGAACGCAGATCAGAATTCTCCTCGTTTGGGAAATCAAATCGATCTCTGGCTACGGCGTTTACTAGTTCAGACAGGTTGTACTGTCGTGATTCTTCATTGCGTCGCCAGTCACCAGTATTTTGGCGCCATTTTGAGATACTCCGGTCTGATTTGGAAGCAAAGTATGACAGTTGCCTCGCCTGTAAGAGTGCAAAAATAAAAAGGAAAAGGACATTAAGGGGGAGTAGGGCTACAACCGTTAATCCGACCCCAGTTCCATTCTCGATTCTCAACAACTCGAACAATGATTCAGCCCAGGTTAGTGTCAGGAAGATAGGTCCAGGGAACACGAGCATTAGATATGCTGAGCCGATAAATAAAGCAAGAACAGCTATTGATGCGGGAGATAAGCGCGGTGGATGCGCCGCTGGCACACCTGAAATTGGTGCGGCTTCCTGTCTAGCAATCACCGGAGCTTCAGCTTCTTCTTCGACTGGAGGTTCAGTTGTGTCCTCAGTTGCTTCTGGTGCAGATGTTGCTGTGTCTTCAGCAGCAGGTGCTGGAGCGGCATCAGCGGGAGCAGTAGTGGCGGCCGGAGCAGCGTCTCCACCGACCTGAGCCCGAGCACCAGGTGCATCTGAGAACCATAAGGCGTTGAGATTGATAAAGTGTGATTGATCGTCAGGGACATCTCCCTCTGGGAAGATGGCGCTCACGGGACAGGCTGGTTGGCAGGCACCACAGTCAATACATTCTGCTGGATCGATGAAGAGCATCTTGTCGCTGCCCTCTTCGAAGTGGATGCAGTCGACCGGACAGACCTCCACACATGCTCGATCCATTGTGTCTATACACGGTTGTGTGATTACGAATGTCAC
>CAZSFJ010000009.1:0-22764 GCA_964606125.1 uncultured Dehalococcoidaceae bacterium
ATGCGTAACGCTCACGCAGTGGGCTTTAATACCACGGCAACCATCATGTATGGACATATTGATGGCCCTATTAATTGGGCTCGACATCTTATTCGTGTTAGAGAATTACAAGAGGAAACGGGCGGCTTCACAGAATTTGTTCCACTCCCGTTCGTCCATATGGAGGCACCAATATATTTGAAAGGTAAGGCTCGAAAAGGTCCCACGTTCCGAGAGGCTTTATTAATGCATGCTGTGGCACGCTTGTCTTTGCATCCTGTGATTCCGAATATTCAAGCGTCTTGGGTCAAGATGGGTCCGCGCGGGGTGAGTGAGTGTTTGAACGCTGGGGCTAACGACCTTGGTGGAACCCTCATGAACGAAAGTATAACTCGCGCAGCCGGAGCCTCTTTTGGTGAAGAATTACCGCCTGAAGAAATGGAGTCTGTAATCTCTCTTATCAAACGAACCGCGAAACAAAGATCTACCGCATATGGTGAAGCCGATGAACTTCAAATGAGAAAATCCTACAATGCCGCTGATTTACTTCCTATCATTCAAACTCCAGCGGCTAAGTGGACGCGTGATTCAGAATCAGAAAAACCGATTTTGGTACGACCTGGTCTTGAGAATTAGCGATGGACTGGACTGATACCCCAGAACAGGCGGAGTTCCGTGCTGAAGTAAGATCGATGATATCGAATTCACTTCCTGAGCGTTATCAGCGAGGGGAAGGGCCGCCTGAGCGAACATGGGAGTTCGACAGGGGATCGTCAGACACATCAGCTTCGGATGCTGCACGTGAGTGGCATTCTGCGCTTAGTAATAGGAAATGGGTGGCTCCGCAATGGCCGGTGGAATATGGCGGTGCCGGACTGAGTTCAATGGAGCAGTTTATTTTGAATCAAGAACTTGCTCGAGCTGGAGCTCCAGGAGTCGGTGGTTCAGGAGTCAGCATGCTCGGACCAACACTTATTGTCCATGGGACTGAGGAACAGAAAAAAGAGTATCTTCCAAAAATCCTCGCAGGGGAGACCGTATGGGCTCAGGGATATTCTGAACCAGGATCTGGTTCAGACCTCGCATCACTTCAGACTTCAGCTGTCAGAGAGGGGGACGATTTTGTTATCAATGGACAAAAGATATGGACTTCCGGGGCACATACTGCTGATGCAATTTTTATGCTTGTTCGGACGGATAAAGAAGCGTCCAAGCACCGAGGGATTTCGTTCTTACTAGTCGAAGATATTCGAGTTTCTGGGATCGCAATCCGCCCTCTGACAGATATGGCTGGGAATCATTACTTCAACGAGATTTTTTTCGAGGATGTGAGAGTTCCAGCGGATAATTTAGTAGGAGAGGAAAATCGTGGGTGGTACGTTGGGATGACGTTACTTGATTTTGAGCGATCCAATATTGGTGGAGCAGTGGCTGCACGTCGCTCGCTCACCGGCCTTCTTGATTGGTTAGGCGATAGAGTTCCTGCGACGGAGAACATTCGAGCCTCGATTGCGGATAGATACATAGAATCCGAAGTGATGTTCCAATTTTCCTTTCGGATTATCTCTATGCAGCATAATGGCCTGGTACCTAATTATGAGGCATCCACGGCCAAGTTATTTAACTCTGAACTGTCGCAGCGAGTGGCTCTAACTGCAACCAGAGTGTTTGGTCTCCACGCTAATAAAATTAATGAAGATGACATAGCTGGAGGCTATTCAGCAGAGTATTTGCGAGCAGTCCCAGCTACGATTCGAGGTGGCACTTCTGAAGTCCAAAGAAATATAATCGCTACTCGTGGCCTTGATTTGCCCCGAGGTTGAGAACTGATGGATCAGTAGATGGAAGCAGCAACTGGTCCTCTTAGAAATATTCGAGTTTTGGAATTCTCTCAAATAATTGCGGGTCCAGTGGCTGGTATTTATCTCTCTGACCTAGGAGCAGATGTTATCAAAGTAGAACCACTTGAGGGTGAAGCAAGACGCAATAGTGCAGCCGTTGTCCCGAATGAAGGCAAATATTTTCAATCATTAAACAGGGGTAAGAGAAGTTTGGCTGTCGATCTCAAAAAACCAGCCGCCGTTGATGTCATCAGGCGACTCATTCCACATATCGATGTGGTACTTATCAACTACCGAAATGGTGTGGCGGAGCGGCTGGGAATCGACTACGAATCACTGAAAGAATATCGTGAAGACCTCATCTACGCCTCTATCACCGGGTTTGGTGATAAAGGGCCATATGAATCTCGTGGAGGCTCCGATATCGTTGCACAGGCATTTACAGGCGTGATGGCAGCGGAAGGGAAATTTGATGAGGATGGAGCCCCTGTTCCTCTGCAGGTCACACCGGTGATTGATCGAACATCTGGTTTGGCTGCTGCAATGGCAATCAGTGCTGCCCTTTATGAACGGGAGCGGACCGGGATAGGGCAAGAATTAACACTGTCACTCCTACAGAGTGGACTTGAGTTGCTAGCAAGTCGCGCAATGCGTGAGCCAGTCCACGATGCCTCGATTCGCGATCCACAGCTGCGGGAAATTCAGGAACATCGAGAGGCTGGAGCATCGTATAAAGACTTGATGCAGCTTCGACCAAAACAGACTATGCGGCTCACATCACATCGATTGTTTTACAGCGGCTATCACACGAAGCACGGTTCCCTGATTCTTGGCGCCGTAACTCAACAGAACCGAGACACAATTCGTAAGATTCTTCAATTTGATGATGATACAGACTCTCCAGATTTTGACGCAGGTGCTCCTGGCAGCGAGGAAAAAGTCCAAAATTGGAAAAGAGACCTCCAGGAAATATTTATGGATAAAACGGCCGGTGACTGGGAAGAAATTTTTGTGGATGCCGGAGTCCCAGCGTCAGTTGTGAATTTTCCAGAAGAAATGTCAGAGAATACGCAGGTACTTGCGATGGACGTAATGTCTGACCTGGTGCACGAAGTGACAGGACCGCAGCAAGTGGTAGGTCCGATCGTTCGAATGTCAGAAACTCCAACATCAGCCAGGCTGCCAGCACCGAGATTAGGTGCACACTCTCGGGATATCCTTAGTGAATTTGGTTTCACTACAGATGAAATTGAAAATCTTGGTCACTCGGAAGTAATTCTGTAAAAAAAAAAGCGGCCGAAGCCGCCTTTTTTCCCTTACTAGGTAATAATTACAACAGTTTCTTTCGCGCAAATGCGTCGACTGCATCAGTGACCGACATGAACGCTAGAATGTTCCAGATCATGTCAGTTTCACCAGTACCTAATAGCTCACTGAGCATATCGAATCCGATGACATCATGACCTATGTATCCCAACACACCAGCCGATATCCACATTACGAGTCTATCCATTCGCAGTGACGTGCCACCGATATTACCGCTCGGTAGCACATTACTTAGGATCGCATTAACAACGTCAGCAGTTCTTGATACTGCTAGCGCGGTTACGAGAACCACCAACACCACTTCCCATTCCATAACCAGAGCCCTCCTTTCTACATCCAATATTTGGACTTAAGCTCGGTTTTGTAACTTAATTGTGCCATTCAAAGCGTGTATGTCAAGCACAAATGATCACTTGCCTTAGCGAATTAGCTTGACATTTGATGAATAGGAGAGAAAAACCAATGGGAAATATTCCCAAACTAGGATAGATATTTGGCGATACGCTTAATAGATTCCTCTACATTCTCTAGGCTATTAGCGTATGAAACTCTGAGATATCCTTCTCCGAGCGCTCCAAATGAAGTTCCTGCTACCAATGCGACTCCTGCTTCTTCGAGTAATCCCTGTTGCAACTCTCTAGCATTCAATCCCGTAGCAGAAATATTTGGGAAGGCGTAGAAGGCACCTTTGGGCATGACACAGGTGACATTAGGAATCTGATTTAAACCCTCAACTACCGCTTTTCTACGTGTATCGAACGCCTCCAACATCTCGCCTACCTGATCCTGCGGCCCCGTTAGTGCAGCTATTCCGGCATGCTGAGAGGCGGCATTTGGGCAAGAGTACGAATTTACGGCCAATCGTTCTGCATAACCGAAGAGTGAGGTTGGCCATACACCGTAGCCAAGCCTCCAACCAGTCATTGCATAGGTCTTGCTCCACCCATCGATCACGATCAACCTGTCACGAATACTTTCATAGTTCAGCAGACTCACATGATTTTCTCCATCGTAGAGCATCTGGCTATAGATTTCGTCGGACAATATTACTAAATTTGGGAATTTCTCCAACCCTTCTACCAGTTTGTCCAGTGTAGCTTTTGGTACAACCCCACCGGTTGGGTTCGCTGGACTATTAATGATGATTAGTCGAGTGTTCTCATTGACCTGCGCAAGAACGGTATCAGCGTCAAATGCGAAACCAGCATCCTCTTTTAGTTCGATTGGTACAGCTTTAGCGCCAGTGTACTCAATCATGGATTCGTATATGGGAAATCCTGGATTCGGATACATGATTTCCGCACCAGGTTCGCCCATAATTGTGATGGCGAAGTACATGATTGGTTTTGCTCCCGGTGTAATCAATATTTGACTTGGATCTACCTTGGCATTATGTCTCTTGAAAAGATCTTCAGAGACTGCCTGTCGGAGGGCAGGTATGCCGGCAGCCGGAGTGTACCCGTGCGCACCGTCCTGCAAAGCCTTCATCGCAGCTTCGACCACATGAGGTGGGGTCTTGAAATCAGGTTGGCCGATTCCAAGGTTGATAACATCTTTTCCCTCAGCAGCAAGTGCCTCAGCGCGGGCCAACACCTCAAATGCTGTTTCAGTTCCTAATCGTTCTAGGGCACTATTTACTTGCAATCGGTTCTGCATATGTTGACCTCACCATCTAATTGCTGACTTTGCCAGTTATTTGAAGCACGGATTTATTGTTGGAATCTATTCCATGTCGGGTTAATTAAAATCTCATTTAGTGTTACATGTTCAGGTTGTTGAGCAATAAATTTGATCACTTCTCCTAAATCTTCTGATTGCAGGATACGCGCCTGATCTTCTGCGCTAACAGGTACCGGTCTCTGCTCAAGTATTGGTGTGGCCACTTCACCTGGACAGAGCGCTGTAGCTCTGATTCCGTTATTACGTTCCTCCACTATCAGGCTCGCATTCATCGCATTCATAGCGTGTTTAGCTGCGTGGTATGCAGGGCCAGTGAGCATCCCAATATTTTTGGCCGCCATTGAAGAAACATTGATGATTACACCACCACCATTCTTACGCATACTCGGAAGGACAGCCTGGCAGCAATAGAAAGCTCCATTGAGGTCTATGTTTATGACGCTATTCCAGTCGTCAATCGACACGACAGGCCAATTACGGTCTTTTATGTTGATGCCGGCACTAAACACGCCAATATCAATACGCCCGTATTTTCCGATGATCCGTTCGGCAACGGCCATCACGTCATCATGATCTGACACATCAAGTGGTTCTATTGTCACATCACCAGCGATCTGTGCTGCGACATTTTCGAGCGGTGCAGTTCTTCGGCCCGAAAGGATTACCTTGCAGCCGGCCTCGGCCAGTTTAATCGCTCCTGACTCACCAATTCCTGTGCCTGCACCGGTTATCCAAGCGACTTCTCCGGTTAAATCTCTTAACATGTTTCCTCCTCAGTTCTCTATTTCATTTTACGGTGCCGATATGTTCTAGACGTTCTACCTCTGATTGGCTGAGACCAAGCCAATCCTTGAGTACTTCATGATTGGATTCGCCAAATATTTCGGGTCGATTATAGGAAGAGACATTTTGTCTTTTGAAGCGAAGTGGAAGTCGATCTCCTCGAATCTTACCAAGGAACGGATGAGTTTCTTGATAGTCGAAAAAAAATCCTGATGCCTGTAGCTCGGAGTCATTATTAATCAGGTCGTTACCATCCTGGACATAGCCTGCAGGGATGCCATGTTCCTGCAGCATTTGCATAAGTTCTTTTCCGTCCCGATTTCTTGTCCATTCCGAGATTTCAGAGTCGATCACTTCTAGCTGAGTCATGCGTCCGTTTACTGATTCGAATCCTGACTGTAGAGCCCAGTCTGGAGAGTCCATGAGTTTGACGAGCATATTCCATTGTTCGTCAGTCTGCACGGCGATTGCTATCCAACTGTCGTCACCAGCCGTTGGATAGCAATTATGTGGCTGTGCTGCATCAAACGGTAATCGATTCCCTGAAGGGGAGACAGTTTTTCCGTTTGCGAAGTAGTCAAGTAATGCCACGGCATTAAGAGTCACTCCAACTTCGAATTGCGAAAGTTCGATGCGTTGTCCTTTTTGACTCTTAACTCTTTCATTTAGAGCCGCGAGTATCGCAACGGTGCCATGCAAGCCTGATTGATGGTCGTTGTATGAAAACCCTATTCCTATATCTTCCCGGTCAGGTACCCCTGTGAGATACGTGAGACCTGAGAGAGCGTGGACCGTTGGAGCAAAGGAAACGTATGAGGACCAGGGACCCTCATCACCCATTCCTGACATCTGAATATAGATCACTGCAGGATTTTCCTTTTTGATAGTGTCATATCCGATTCCCCATCGATCAAGCACTCCGACCGAGAAATTGTCGATGACTATATCTGCTTGACTGCAAAGCTCGCGCGCAAGTTTTTTCCCCTCTGATTGAGTCATATCCAGTTGCAAGATTCTTTTGTTTCGATTCCACATAACGTGGTATGGGCTTCCAGTTCCACCGTCCGGACCATGGCGTGCCTCACTCATTATTTTCACAACATCAGCTCCGAGATCGCCCATAATTCGAGTTGAGAAAGGGCCTGCGAGAACATGGGTGAAATCGAGGACTTTAATTCCATCAAGGGGCCCCGTCATTATTTCGTCCATCCAATGTCTTGCATAATCGATTCAGAGTCATGGTGGGGCACAGTGGTTTCTAGTGGCGGCTTCCAACTTGACCGACTGAACCGATACGGGCTCCCCGGACCTTTTATCACGCCGTTCTCGACCGTATAGTCTTCCCACCACGATCGTGATTCGAGATGGACATTTCCTGCAAGTTCATCCGGTTTCATTACCAGTCCGAAGGGATGGTGTCTTGCCTGCGCTTCGTGAAAAAAAGTCTCTGCATCCTTATCGCTCACCCATTTGCCCATTATGTCCATCAATCGCTTAATAAACACCTGTCTGAGCGAGAGATCGTTATATTTCTCATCAAGTAAATCTTCGTGTAAGTCTTCCTCAGCGAGCCAAGCAATCTGCTTTTGGACGTCGGGTGTCGGAGTCACCATGAGTGACCCATTTATCGCCGTCATTACCTGATACGCGTTAGACCAATGTAAAGATCCTCGTCTAGGAAGGACGTTACCCTTAGCGTATGAAACAAATTCTGGGTACCAAGCAATCATCAGGACATGTTCCAGTGTTGACACGATAGTCTCGTGCACCGAGATGTCAATTTGTTCGGCGAGTCCAGTACGGCTGCTTTGGAACAGGCCAGCAAGGCCAGCAATGGCTGCGTACACTCCTGACACCAAAAAAGATTGGTCGCCAAACAATTTGAGCGGCGTCGTGTCAGTGTCGCCCGTGGTGGCGGCAGCGCCGCCGAGAGCCCCTGCCACTAGATCAGGCGCCAGATAATTTCGCCAAGGGCCGGTCTTACTAAATGAAGCGACGTCCACATAGGTTATCTGTGGATTAAGTCTTTCCAAATCCTCGAGAGACATACCTCGCGATTCCAGACTACCTGTATCAATTACGACATCGGTTCCTCTCAATATGTGTTTGAGCTCTGTTTTTGCCTTTTCATCAGTGGGATCTAGGATGATTATGTGTCTATTGGAAGCATAGTAATTGAACCAGAGTGATTCACCTGAATTGTCGAAGGGTCCTCGCCCTCTTAACGGGTCACCCGTGGAGCTCTCAATCCTAACCACCGTCGCACCAAGATCAGCAAGTAATTTTGCCCCATATATCGCGCGCTCGTCTGCAAGATCAAGTACCCGAACTCCTGATAACGGGTACTGGTCCGAAGTAGTCGACTGTTGCGTCATTTTTTAACCTAGGAATGTGATACTGGCACTAGAGAGTTCAATACATTTCCCGACGAGTATTAACTAATTCTCTCCCATTTTCTGAGGCTTACCATTTCGCGCGCGGGATCCTGTTTACTTCCTACTTCGACATAGGACACTTCTGCGACATAGATACTCCCTTGGGAGTCGGTTGCGATGCTATGTGGCCACAGGAATTGGTCAGGGGATTCGCCAGGCAATTCCCTGCCTAACCGGTTGATTAATTCGCCGGTTTCGTTAAATATCGAAACTCTGTGACCAAGATTTGGTACGCCGAATTGGACAGGGGGTGGTCCCTGCTCAGCTACAAGTATTTCGTTGTTTGCACCGACAGTGACTGCGACCGCCTTATGCGCATGCCAGTTCCGTATGAATTCTCCTTCTATTGTGAACAGTTGCACTCGATGGTTTTCTCTGTCACAGACCACCACCTTATCGTCACCAAGAAGAGCTAGATTGTGAGGTAAGCTGAACTGCGCGTCGTCTGCTCCAGGCTCTCCCCAGGATAGAATATGGTTACCATCCTTATCGTAGCGGTGGATTCTTGAATTGCCATAACCATCTGAAATGAAGACCTCGCCGGTTTTTGGTGACACCGCAACGTCTGTTGGCTTATTGAACGGATCACCACTTTGTTCGATCGCAGCGTCTCCGCTTCCAATCCGAAGTAAGACATCTCCTTGCTTGGTTGTTTTCGTGATCGTGTGAGTATGGACATCTACAAGCCATAGATTATCTTCGTGATCTGCACGCACGGAATGAGGCCAGACATAATCTACCCCGTCCCAGACTTTGCGACTGATACCGTAGGGATCCGTGATCGTTGTCATTCCGCTATACGGAGTGTTATTGCCCCAGTGATTGATTAGGTTCCCATCCGAGTCGAAGGTCAACATGGGTACGTTTCCGCGGTTGAATACATAAACCCTGTCTTGATCATCTACGGCCACGGAAGTCGCTTCTCTGAGCCAAATACCGTGGGGGATCTTCGCCCAGCCGGCTACTGCCTGATATTTGCTCTCTGAAGTTATGGGGGCGGTTGTCATATAATTCCTACTTTTTCGCTTTGCGTTTTTTTGGATTTCTTATTGTTTAGCTTTTTTAACTATCCTGAATATGTCACGTCCCCACTTCTTGTCGAATTCGATCGTGGAGAGTTCCTAATGAATCAATGATCGATCCTAGATCCCTCGCACCAGCTACGAAAACTCCCGTGACGTTTATTGTCGCCCAGTCGAATCCAGCCTCCTGGGCTACCACCGCAGCTCCAGCCACATCTTCTGGATTAGCATAGAAATTCCTTGAAGCTGGGTCATTGTTGCGGGGAGGAGGACTGAGTTGAGCTTGGAAGCCGAGTTTCTCCTGGTCACGACCACTTTTTTCAGCAAGATCCTTTATGCGTTGAATCGTTGCATTCATTAGCTCTGAATCATGGGCGTAGCCCGAAGCCATCCACCCATCGCCGACCGTACCTACCCGTCGGATTGCAGCCTCAGAATTTCCACCAATCCAGATGGGGATATTGGCCCCTTGCGGAGAGCGTGGTTCCATCGTCATATCGACAGCAGAATAGAAATCTCCGTCGAATGTCACACTGTCATCGCGCCACCAGGCCTTCATAAACTCTATCGCCTCATCCATCATTTTGCCCCGCTGTGTAAAATCAACTCCCAGCGCTTCGTACTCGGACTCCTGCCATCCGACCCCAAGTCCAATTCGAACGCGACCGCCTGAGAGTATATCCAGCGTGTGAATCTGCCTCGCTACGAGTGTTGGCTGCCGTTGCGGCAAGATCAGTATCTCAGTTCCTAATCCAATCGTACTAGTGGCTGCCGCAGCAAATGAAAGAGTCATCAATGCCTCAAGTATTGGCATATTGGACGGGTAAGCCATCGCTGGCCTGTCTTCTCTAGGATGTCCCATCACCACGTGATCAAACATATCCAGCTGATCGAATCCGATCGACTCGATTGCTGCAGCAAGTTCCTTGACCGCATCAGGACCCTCTCTATATATCACGTTGGGAAACTCTACGGCTAATCGCATGTTGGTTCGCCTTTCACTGCTAAGAACCGCTGTCGTTTGCTGAACTTGTTAGTTCCGAGATGGTAGCTCTTCCGCCGAACCTAATCAATATTCGCTGGCCCTTAGTCCTCTTACGTATGAACATTGCCCAATCGGATCGATTGGTATGAAGCCGACTAGCAGGATATCCGTTGGACTAGGAATCTATTAGGTATGCATGGGACGCGAGATATAGGGTTGGTTTCTGTAGCGATTCTATTTTTCTGGATGTCCCTATATTTCTATGTCCCCTTTTTACCTATCCGTGCTCTGGAGCTGGGTGCATCTAACACGCTGGTAGGGGTGGTGATCTCATCCTATGCCATTGGCCAGATACTTCTTCGTATTCCGGTGGGTATTGGGTCAGATTTAATAGGGCGCCGACGTCCTTTTGCGATTGCTGCGTTCATAGCCTCTCTCTTTGGGGCGCTCATTCTATTAGTTGCATCGTCACCTTGGATTCTGTTCATAGGTAGATTTATGACCGGGGTTGCTGGAGCAGGTTGGGTCGCAATCAGTGTGCTTTATATCTCTTATTTTGGGGCTAGTCGCACTAATCAGTCGATGTCCTGGGTAATGCTTATTAATTCGTCAGGAATTGTTCTGGCTACCCTTATCGGCGGAGTTGTTGGTGAGCACTTCGGTGGACAA
The DNA here is from genome assembly GCA_964606125.1 of uncultured Dehalococcoidaceae bacterium. Taxonomy (GTDB): domain Bacteria; phylum Chloroflexota; class Dehalococcoidia; order UBA2979; family UBA2979; genus UBA2979. Next base: position 10,721 of record CAZSFJ010000009.1, read on the forward strand.
GCAACTTTTATCTTGGGAGTAATTGCGGCGACTATTGGAACCCTGTTACTCATGTCTGGGCATGAGCCAGAGTCAATTGAGGGGGATAGATTTTCACTATCTGACTTCCGACTCGTAATGAGAAATCGTCTTCTGCTGACAGTTTCTCTCATAGGAATATTGATTCATTTTGTAACTTTCGCGGTGAGTTTTTCCTTCGTACCTATCTACGCTGTATCAGTAGGAGCAAGCGAATTCGAGAATGGACTCATCGCGGCATCAATGTTTCTTTTCTCATCATTCGGATATCTTGTCACACCTTGGTGTATCAAATTATTTGGCTATAGATCAGCATTAGTGGGTGGACTGTTTGTAGTGGTGTTATCGGTCGTATGTATACCTAGTTTGGGTGACCCTGTTAGTCTGATGATAAGTCAGGCTGCTGGCGGTTTTGGTCGCGGAATGGCACAGCTCATCCTTATGACCCTCGCCGTACTTGTTGTAGCTCCTAGTGCGAAAACAACGTCCATGGGAGCATATCAGGCCCTCTACGCTTTAGGAATGTTTGTGGGTCCATTTGCAGCCGGGTTTATTGCTGATATCTGGAATATTGACATGGTTTTTTGGGTATCTTCGGTGATATCCCTATTAGCTGTTTTCACAGCACTATGGATTCCAAAAAGGGTTGCCGTGCCGTCAGAATAGACCGAATGTATTATTTTCGAACTGGTAAAAGTACCGTCGCCTCCGCTGGAGTGGTAATACCTATTCGGTCGTTCTCTAGCCAGAGGTCGAGTGTGACTGATCCGGTATCACCCTCTGTGGCGTTAACAGAAGTCACAACACCTCGGACGTGCACCTTGTCTTCTGGGATATTCATCCGACGCATCTGGAAACTAAATCTTTGTACCCAGCCTTCGGTACCGATCCAATCGGTCAATAGTCGGCAGAGAGCGGCCTGTGTAAAACCCGTGTTGTAGAAGATCTCATCATGACCGGCTTCGCGAGCAAATCCTGGGTCATGATGTACCTCATAGAAATCTTGCGAGCCGCTTACTTGTTCAACCATTTTTGTCCAGGTGAGATCGAGCTCAAATTCCGGAAGATTGTCCCCTTCCTTCACGTCGTTCCAGTACAGTTGTTCTTGCGCGGTAGTCATTATTGCTCTCCTCAATGTTGTTATGATTCTATACGGTATTTGCTAAGCTTGTTCGGGATCATTAGTTATCATTCTTTACGTCTTCCGGTGTCCGATGGGTTAGTAAAGTATTTCGGCCGATCGCGACGATTTCATCATTTTGGTTGGTTATCTTAGTTTCAGTGACGATCCAGACTGCCTTCGGGTCGAGCTTGATCGGTTTTTCGAAAATGTCAATTAACTCCCTTTGAGAACTGAGGCGGTCCCCAATTCTTACGGGAATCAGGTATTCCCAATCAATATTCATGTTGATTTTTCTTTCACCCCGAGTTGGAACATCTGCCAGTGCATCACGGACAGGTTTATGTGGCCAAGCTCCATTTCCAGCGAAATACCCTGCCATCACAGGAGGAGCTATGACTCCACCGTGCTGAGATTCGGCCGCTATGTCAGGATCGAGAAATAGAGGATTGTTGTCTTCCACCATATGGCAATGCCGTCTAATTGGGTCGTATTCAACCGGATATCTACCTGTACTCACTTCGGTTTTCTTGCCAATCCAGTTAGCCTTCACCTCATCTATGTTGTAAGAGTCGCCGGTGCTTTCAGACATTCTGTACCCCCAATTTTCTAGCACTAACCTAATTCAATCTCATAGAAATCGCAAGTATTTATCTGATCTATTGGTTACGGAAAATATAATTGCACTATAGTGTGAGTAGGCGGGGCGAAGAAACGGAATTGATAATGTATCGTTTGCTGTCGCTAATTTTGCCCGGAATTCTTATTTTGTCCGCTTGTGGCGGTGACTCTGAAGAAGTAAATGACAGTGCGGCACCAGCCGCAGTAGCAACAACCGCAGCGACTCAGGCGGCCACCCAGGCAGCGACTCAGGCCGCCCGAGCTGCTACTGCAGCAGCCACTGAGGCGGCCAGTACAGCAGCCACAGCGGTAGCGACACCTGAAGGCGACATATCCGAATATACCGTAATTGAGGGAGATAATTTAACCACTATCGCAGCCCGATATGGTCTCACAGTTGATCAATTGCGAGCCTTGAATCCTGAGATTTCCGGCGATATTTTATGGGTAGGACAAATATTGAAAGTTGCTGGTGACCCGAAGGCGCTAGGAGGAACAACAGTGCAGGCAGCCTCCTCTCCCGAGCCGACCGTTAGTGCAACTGCCGCCGCTACCACTACCGCTACCGCTATCGCTACTGCCGCAGCAACAGCCGTAAGCGGGCAGTCGAGTTCAGGGCAGCCACCGTTTGTTCCCTATGGGACGAACGCCCTTCCGAATGCAACTATTACTGTTTCTGTGAATGGAACTATTTGCGACACCACTAAGGCTGACGATAAAGGTCAGTGGTTTATTCGTGTAGAAGATTCATGCGCGAGTTCCGGTATGACAGTGGATTTTCTTTCCGATGACGGACGAAAAGGTACAGCAGAATATGTGGTAGGTGCTGGGGCCGAAGTATTTCTTGATCGCTAGATTTTAGCCAATATCAACTTTGGGGAACCACCTTCTATTGATTAAGACTGAACCTTTTGCCAGAGAAAGTTTCTAAAGAGGCAATTTCCTCTACAGGTTTGCGCGTCAGTTTTGTGAGTTGCTTGGGAGGTTTGCCTATTGGAACTAATGCAGAAACTGCATAATGTTCAGGAAGTTCTAGGAGCTTTTGTGCCTTTGCTTCTTCTGCTGCTACGAAGGTCGTTAGAGCACCACCGTATCCGAGTTCACGTGCCATCAGAATTACGTTCCATACGAAGGGATAAATAGAGGCTCCGCTGATAACACCCACTCTTTCTAAGTCTTTGTCCATGGAAGCTACTACACCGAGGTCGACAGCGATGGCCAGTAATACTGGGCATGAGGTGATGACCTCGAGGCGCTCATCAGGAATTTCCGTGCGATCTATCTGTTCCTGCGTCAGCGAGGTGGAATGAATAGTATTCCAAGGGTTTTCACCGTTTTTTACCTGAGCTGTGTATCGTTTCATGCCTGTTCTCGCTAGGTCAGCAAGACCGTTTTTCATGGCCTGATCTCGAATAATAATGGCATGCCAACCCTGGCGATTACCTCCACTTGGAGCAAATCTGGCATGTTCAAGTATTGAATGAACTATCTCATCAGGTACTGGTTCGTCAGTGAATTCCCGCGCCGCGAAAGTCGTGCGCATAGTTTCCTTGGTATCCATTTCATGTGCCTCTCATTCTGACTTGTTACTCTCCAGCTAGTAATGATTCTTGTACTATCGGCCAATTTTTAGCCAGAGCTGGTGTTTCTGGCTCGTCAGAATGCTTCGGTGGAACATACCCTTTACCGATTGGTTCTGTCATCAGTTCGATGAGAATCGGACCATTTTGTTTGAGGATGTCATCGAATTCGGAATCGAATGTCTCGGCGTTATCAAAAGTATAGGTGTGAGGATAGCCCGCGCTTTTGGCCAGATCCGCAAATGACATGTTTTTTGCAGCGAGAGTTGGTTGTGCACCACTCGTGTCGTATACACCGTTGTTGAAGACTATATGCACGAAGTTTTCAGGTGCACTATTTGATATAGTGAGCAATGATCCGAGCTGCATGGCTAGCGATCCATCCCCATCTAGTATCCACACCGTCGTATCGGGCCTAGCAAGTGCTACGCCTAAGCCCAGCGTTGATGAACCACCCATGAACCCGACACATCGGAGATCTCTTTCGTTCGCGCCCTTGGCAGTCCATGGAGCCATAATCGTCATTGTCGAAACGACGACTTGGTCGTCGCGCCTTCGAGAAAGTACGTTTATCGCCGAGTCCGCAGTCATTCGATTACTCATGTTTGCCCCCACTATTCTCTACAAAGTTGCTTCACCGATAAGAAGAGCAACCGGTCCGTTTCTCTCGACTGCCGCCTCGCAAGCTTCGTCGAATAACCTGATATCATCGGCGCTGTCTAGAAGATATCTGGGAATTTCAAAGGCGTCCAAAAGTGGTTCTGCGTACTTCACCATCGATCCAAAGTTTTCGGTGGGGCTTTTTCGAGGATCTCGGCCGAGCAATCCAATCATGAATACCAATGGGAAGTGCCCGTCGATTCCAATTCCGCGCAAATGATTAACGCACGCATAGAGACCGGCATGTTGTATTTGAATCAGTGGTTTTTTCCCGCCAATTATAAGCCCCGCCGCGAGCGTTATAGCCTCGTCTTCGGTGGCAGTCTGTATAAAACGGACATCATCCGTCGTTGTTAGCAGGGTGATGAGGCTTCGGACATGTGTGTCAGGCACCGCGACTACGTCAGTAAAACCGTTGCGTTTGATAGCTTCAAAGAGTAATTCAGCTGGAATACCTTTAGCTAGTGTCTTTTGCTTCATATCATCCTCGCTTCGCTCACTGGGATGGTAATTCCTTATTGATAGACAGTTCAAGTGAATACTCAATAAGCAAAACCTACTGGCAAATCTGTCACGTTTGAATTAGGGTGTAGGCCAGACGCAAATGAATCACTTAGGGGGTATTTTGATGGGACAGGCAGTAGAAAATATTAAAGAGATGCTCGAATTCGCCCATCGGGCTATGGCCGATGCTGCTACAACATCTGACGAACAACTGCATTTTGTTCCTGAGTTTGGTAGCCACTCAATAGCTTGGTGTCTTTGGCACACTGTGAGAGTAGAGGATCTAATAATTAATCGTGTCATTCGTCACGAAGATACAATTTGGAACGAAGAGTGGTCTAACAGGACAGGACTGCCTCTTGAAGGTATTGGAAATCCGCAGACAGATGAAGAAGCTCAGAAAATACGAATAGAAGACACAGCTGCATTTAGGGGATATCAGTCACTCGTGTGGGAGACAACGTCGAACTATCTCGATGGTATCTCAGACGAAGACCTCGCCGAAGAGAATCCATTTGGTGACCACACCGAGACTGTTTCTCACTCGATATCTCTGCATCTTTTGGGACATTTCAATGGGCATAGAGGTGAGATGAATTACCTGCGCGGTATGCAAGGGCTTCCAGCACTGCTCACGAAGGAAGGCGTGCACTAAGCAGGCTATTCTCGTATAGCATCAAATGCTTGCTTGAGGTCGTTGATGAGATCGTTAGGATTTTCTGAACCCACCGCGACACGAATGAGCGGCCCAATCGGGTAATCGAAGCTCCGATGCTCGTCGATTTGTCCTTGTTGTATAAGACTTTCGAATCCTCCCCAGGATGAACCTATACCAAATAATTCCAGAGAGTCAATAAGTCGGTCAATACTGTGTTGTGGCTGATTTTTAAGCTCAAAGCAAAACAGTCCTGCTCCTCCCTTGAAATCTCGTTGATAGATCATATGGTCCGGGTGGTCTCTTCGCGCAGGATGGATAACAGTTGAGACCTCTGGTTGTTCGGAGAGCCATTCAGCAATTTGTAATGATGACTGCATACTTCTATCGAGGCGCAGATGGAGCGAACGGAGTCCGCGTGCAGCCAAATATATATCGTCCGGTCCACTGCACTGGCCGAGTTGAAAAGCTTCATATTTGACCTTGTCAAGGAAAGGTCCGTTAGCGACGATCGCCCCCATCATTAAGTCACTATGTCCGCCAACATATTTGGTGAGCGCCTCAACGACTACGTCGACTCCCATCTCTATGCAATCGAGCCCTAATGCCGTTGCCCAAGTATTGTCGAGCATAGTAGGCACTCCAGCGGAGCGCGCCACAGCGGTGAGAGCTGGCAGGTCATGAAGCTCGAAAGTCATTGATCCTGGTGACTCGAAATGAATGAGTGCGGTCTCCGGCCGTATGAGTTGCTTGAGCTCTTGATGAGTAATCCTTGGAGGAAAAAATTCTACCTCGACGCCAAATTTCGGAAGAGTCTCCGTGAGGTATCGGCGTCCGCTCTGATAAATTGAGTCCGAAGCTAATAAGTGAGCACCACTGGATACAAATGCCAAAGTGGTCGTGGTTATTGCAGCTAGTCCCGAAGACGTTAGAACCGAGCCATCCATCCCATAAAGTTCAGCTAGAGCAATCTGAAGTGAATTACTAGTGGGTGTTCCTGTTCGTCCGTAGTCATATTTGGACTTCGATTCAAGATGCTCAGTATTACTTTGTTTCAGGATTGTGCTTGCGTGGTAAACAGGTGGATTGGGTATACCTTCATTATCCCATGGGTCCATGCCAGACCGAACCAGTCTGGTTTCCTTTTGATATTTGTTGTCAGTCATCACGTGCCCCTAAGATTTGGCCCTCAACCATACTCGAAAGGTTATCGAGAGCCTCAGTCTCCTGAAATGCCTAACTTACTGAGATAGTCAATTACATCATCATCTATGGAATGAACGAAATCGAACTCAGCATTCTTGGCCATCATTTCATCTACTTCCGTATCACCAATGTGTAAGTAGGTATGTTTTGGAAATTTGAGCCGGACTTCGTGAAGATTCTGTTTCAATACGGTGAATTTCATTTGGATTCCATGCTCTTTCCATAGGGCACGCTGGTAGCTCAATGGTCTGTCAGAGCAACTGCCTACCACAAACCCTTTGTCGATTGCGTCAACAACGTGTGCGAGCGAGATTTTTCCCGGTGGATCCCCTACTTCGAGTGTGCCATCGATGTCGAAACTAATTACCTGCACTTCGTACCCTCTCAAATAATGTTTTGAAAAAGGGTAATAGGATCGCTTCTAACAGGCGAAGGCCAGCCCGTCGGTATTAGTCAGTCGACGGGCTGGTGGGGACTATATTGCATCTCGTCCACGTTCACCGGTTCTAATCCTTACGGCATCTTCTATGTCTAGGACAACAATTTTTCCGTCTCCGATGGAACCGCTCCGAGCAGACGTTTCTATGGCCTCTACGACTTCACCCGCAACATCGTCGTCAACCAAGGTTTCGATACGAACTTTGTGCACCAAATTGACTTCATATTCTGCCCCTCTATAGGTTTCTGTATGGCCGCCTTGTCTGCCAAAGCCTTGGGCCTCCACTGAGGTCAATCCACTCACTCCCGCTTCTTTCACGGCTTCCACCACATCATCAAGCTTAAACGGGTTAATGTACCCAATAATCAGCTTCATCATAACCTCCTTGAATTCGTATCATCCTAAGATATATTGTAACATATCTGAAACATATTTGTCATAAAAACGTAACAATTCGCATCCTAGCTACAGTATATGGTTACTGGGACTATTCCAAGCTATTATCAGAGAATAGCGGATTCGAAGGGCTTGAAAATGAGTGATAAACAGCTAACTCCCTCGGACTATATACGCGCGTGGATAATGAATTGGCAGGAGTCTGAAGATCCGTTTTTTTCGAAGGTATGGCAGGTCACAAAAAACTACACCAAGCGTGCCCGGACGCTGTCGACGTGCTGTGGCAATGATGGTGAGGTTGGTTGCTGACTGAGGTTTGACGACTCCAGTTCGGAGTCAGGCGAGTCTTTGGAGCTAAAAGACTAAGGTTGGCGGGAATGCGTGGGGGTCGAACCCACCTAAGACAACGACGTTGCCTCACAACGGTTTTGAAGACCGCGAGCGCCACCGGACACTATCCACTCCCAGATAGATGTTACCTTAGTTACGGTGTGAGAAAGCAGTATTTTCAGCTAAAGGGCATGTTAAAATTCGACCTTAGGAGTGAAGATGTCAGTCGATAATTCTGAAGAGTATAAGTTGGACGAACCGACCGATGAGGATCGAGCTCAGGCAAGTACTGGTAATGTCGCCAAGATGGAAAAATTTGTCGAGAATTTTGCTGGCAAGTCAGGAACGTTTTTACATCCGAATAGAGAAATTACGGATTTTTTGGTGATAGGACTTGCCAAGAACATAGACGAGACCGGTAAACAATTGTGTCCCTGTATGTTTTTTGAAGATAAAGAAGAAGAAATCAAAAAGAAGTCGTGGATTTGCCCATGTGAGGAAATGCAGCGCTGGAAGTACTGTCACTGACTGCTTTTTTGCGATGAGGAAGGTCTTCCCATCACAGAGTACTTGCCAGAGGATCATGAGGGGCGTCAGGCATATGGGTTTCGTAAGGATCCCAACCCTGACCTAGGCCGAGTACTCGGTCGACTCGAGGAAGAGCGAGGTAAGAAAATCGAAAAGGGAAAAAGGGCTGACTAGCTAAGCGATCGCATCCTTGAGATTTGATTCCAAATCAGACTTCGGTCTAAATCCAACTACTTGGCCTACCTGTTCTCCGCCTTTGAAGATAAGTAGGGTTGGGATGCTCCGTATGCCGTACTGACTAGCCACCATTGGGTTCTCGTCGGTATTCAATTTTACAAATTTTACTTGGCCGTCGTAATCATCGGCCAGCTCCTCTACGACAGGAGCTACCATTCGGCAAGGTCCACACCATGGTGCCCAAAAATCAACGAGCACAGGAAGATCACTCTGAAGTACATCAGAGTCGAAGGTGTTATCACTTGTGTCTGAAGGTTTTGCCATTTTCTGCCTCGTTTCCGTAACGATTGATAGTTTATTAATTCAGAATAGGGTAACACGACTGACCGCTGACCGTTCAAACTTAGATGATTGATTCAGCTTGTTTTTGGAGTGCTTCTGTCAGTCCCTGTCTTACAGCGTTGTCAGCTGTTACCAATGCGGATGCGATCGCTGTAGCGTCACTCCGGCCGTGTCCAATAAATACAGGACGTCGTATTCCCAGCATCATGACCGCTCCATGTCGGCGATAATCTAGCTGATCCCTCGTGTATTTCAGAGCGGGGCTCAATAACAGTCCCCCGACTTTAGCCCTAATATTTTTATCGGTTTCATTCCGCACGGATGTGAGCAGAGTTCCTATAACCCCCTCAGCAAGCTTTAAGCACATATTGCCGGTGAAGCCATCAGTCACAATTACATCGACACCTCCGATCGACGCTCCACGACTCAAAATTTCATGACCTTCAACATTTCCGGCGAAGTTTAAATTGGTGGCTTCTTTTAAAAGCTGATGAGTTTCGATCACCAGATTGGAGCCTTTTGTTTCTTCACCGCCGATCGATAACAACGCAACTTTGGGCTGGTCAATATTGAATACCGACCGCATATATGCCGTACCCATATGTGCAAACTGGACTAGCTGCGATGGTCTGGCGTCTGCATTGGCCCCTATATCCAAAAACATAACCTGTTTTTCATCCACTGTTGGCAGGACACCTCCGAGAGCTGGTCTTTCGATCCCTGGCAGTCGTCCCAGGCCCGCAAGGGCGGTAGCCATCGCTGCACCCGTATTACCAACCGAGATGAAACCTGACACCGTACCCGACTTTAAAGCTTCCACCCCGGCCCAAAGTGAAGTATTCCGGTTTCTACGTAGAGATAGAGCTGCATGCTCGTCCATTGGAACCACATCCGATGCGTGGATAATTCGAAATAGATTGAGGGCATTCCTCTTCAGCAGATGCTCCGTTAGGACAGCCTCATCACCAACTAGCGTGGTACTTACTCCTTGGTCGAGCGCCATGAGGGCGCCGTCAATGGTGCTCACTGGGGCGTAATCGCCACCCATCGCATCTAATGCAATTTCTATATCGTTCATTTTTCTTTCTACTTACATTCGGGAGAAGTTGAATCTATTTATTAATTTTTCGGAGTAATGCTATGAGTCTTACCCCTTCCCCATATTCGTTTAAGTCATAGTCTCCGAAGGTGTCGATAATTTCAAGATTTGCTAGTCGCGCAGCGAGTTCCATTTCGTGTTTGGTGATAGTTAAGAGTGAGAATTCGACAGTCACACGAGACAGCAATCCTGCGCCATGAACCTGATTCTCATTATTTCCGATCGTTGCAATGTCATAATGCCAGGTGACGTGCTTTGTTGAAGTCGCGGGCTCTGGTTCGATCACAACAGTTTTGGTCACCTGCGAAGGCGAATTTTCACTTCCTAAGTGAGTAAACTGCGACCAGTGCTGGATTGGAGGTAGCGGTGGCGGTGAAAAATCGTCTGGGTTAGGCGAATCAGCATCAATAACTGCGATACCATCCGGAGCAAGATATTGTTCGATTGTAGAGAACATCCTCACAACTTCTTCGATGTTTTGGCAATGTTGAATGGTGCCCATCGGTGCACAGACTAAACCGAAGCTCGAATCGAGTTTGAGGTCCAGCATGTTCTGACATACAAGTTCAATCTTTGTACCATTTTTCTGAGCACTTTTTGCAGTGATTTCTAACATCTCTGGTGAGATATCTACACCGGTGACATCAGCACCTGCCTCGGCAAGTGCTAAACCAATCTGTCCAGTACCAATTCCAAGTTCCAGTATCTTCGGTCCGTATATTTCGCCTAACGATTTATAGAAATCAATGTCTTCTCGAGGGAAGGCTAGAAAATCTAGATCATAGAGTGGCGCTATAAGTCCGATATCATCTAAAAAACTATCGTTGACTGACGTCTCGGTCATGATTTTTCCCCAAAATATCTAGCAACAGGTTACTACTCATGCACTTCAAAAAAAAACCCTAGCATTTCCGTTTCACCTCAGTAACTATAGTCAGTTACAATTCGCCAAGACTAATTTTGTCTAGCTGTTCTGTATAGGGGGAGTTATGGCTAACAACTGGGAACAACTGTATAAGGAAAAACTGCAAAGTGCCGAGGAGGCTGTGGGACTGATACCTGACGGCTCTCACATCATCCAGACTATTGGATTTGCTGAACCACCTGCAATACTAAGAGAGATAAATGTCGGTGCAAAACAAAATAGATGGACTGAACTACATATGTATTCCTTGCTTCCTCTTGCGGCAACGCGTGAGTATCTCCTGGCGGAGGAAGTACGGGACGTCATTCACTGGCATTCACTTTATGCATCGGCAGGCGATCGTGATTTTTTGGCTTCAGGTGTCGCCGATTTTATTCCGAATTATTTTCATCAAGTACCGAGACTGGTATCTGAGTTCATCCAAAATGACGTGTGTATTACAACTGTGTCCCCGATGGATCAGAATGGATATATGTCGTTTGGTGTATCTGTGGACTATACGAGTACTGCCGCACGTGTTGCCAAGAAAACTATCGTTCAGGTAAATGAAAATATGCCTAGAGTCCATGGTGACTCATTTATTCATGTGAGTGAAGTAGATGCAATCGTTGAAGAGAATAGTCCAATTCCTGAGCTTCCAACTCCAGCCCGTCGTGATGAAGATGATGCTATGGGTGAAATTATCGCTGAAATGGTGCCGGACGGAGCCACGATTCAGCTAGGTATTGGTGGGGTGCCGAATGCAGTAGCTCAGTCTTTGAAAAACCACAAAGATCTCGGGATACATACTGAGATGTTTACGGACAGTATGGTTGACCTCATACAGGGTGGGGTGGCGACAGGATCAAACAAAACTTTCCATCCAGGTAAGGCTTTGTGGGCGTTCGCTGCAGGCAGTAGAAGAATGTATGACTTTCTGGATGACAATCCAGTAATCGAAGCTAGGCCCGTTTCCTATACGAATTTCCCACCGAACATCGCAAGGAACAACTCGTTGGTATCAGTGAATTCGACTATTGAAGTTGATTTTACGGGACAATGTTGTTCTGAATCGATCGGGACGTTGCAATACAGTGGCACGGGAGGGCAACATGATTTTGCACGTGGTGCATTTGATTCCTCCGGTGGTAAGTCGATTGTAGCGTTTTACCCTACAGCTAAAAGTGGAACTCTTTCACGCGTGGTACCAGTACTGAAACCAGGAGCTGTGGTGACCACTCCTCGTATGGAAGTTAATTATCTTGTTTCTGAATTTGGCGCTGCACAATTGAAGGGTAAGAGCATACCCGAACGCACAAAGGCAATTATCGGACTCGCTCATCCCCAGTTCAGAGACGAACTTACGCACGAAGCGAAGCAAATGGGCTATCTCTAATCACAGAAGAGGATGGTAACCAGATGTTTTCGGACATAGTTGTTCTAGATTTTACCCGTGTGGTGGCGG